>CAJOES010000024.1:0-21130 GCA_905233455.1 uncultured Synergistales bacterium
CGTGGATCACAATCATCTTCAGATTTCGGGGAATGTTGACGAAGTTTTGTCGCCCGGTAATATTGCGTTAAGGTTTGAGGCTTCCGGCTGGCAGGTTCTTGACGTTGTTGACGGGAACGACATAGAACAGCTGAGTTTTGCGCTGGACATTGCAGAACGCACCAAAGGCCGCCCTACAGTGATTATTGCTGAGACTACAAAGGGCAAGGGATCTCCGCTGATCGAGAACAAAGCATCATGGCATCACAAGCTCCCGACGCAGGAAGAATATGAAATCATTGCCGCAGATATTGCCGCATACAAGGAGGCTGTAATCAATGGCTAACAAAATCGCTAACCGTGCCGTAATGTGTGAAGTCCTGAAGGAAGCTGCCTCAAAGGACAGAAATGTGATAGTGCTGTGCAGTGATTCAAGGGGTTCTGCCTCGCTGTCATCATTCGCGGACAAATATCCGGAGCAGTTCGTTGAAGTAGGAATTGCGGAACAGAATTTAGTCGGTATTGCCGCAGGTCTGGCATCATGCGGGAAGAAGGCATTTGCTGTGTCTCCTGCATCATTCATCTCAACACGTGCATACGAACAGTGCAAGGTAGACTGTGCATATTCAGATACCAACGTAAAGCTGATAGGAATATCCGGCGGTGTAAGTTACGGTGCATTGGGCATGACTCATCATTCCGCGCAGGACATAGCCGCAATGGCCGCAATACCTAATATGCGCGTGTATCTTCCTTCCGACAGATTCCAGACGCGTCTGGTGTTTGAGGAACTGCTCAAGGACGGCAAGACTGCATATGTTCGTATCGGGCGCAATCCCGTTGAAGATGTCTACGCTGAAGATAACGTACCGTTTGAGTTCAACAAAGCTACGGTTCTTGCAGAAGGTTCTGATGTCCTGATTGTTGCCTGCGGTGAACTCGTGAAAGCCTCAAAGGACGCGGCAGAACTCCTCAAGGCTAAGGGTATCTCTGCGGGAGTTCTGGATATGTACTGCGTGAAGCCTCTTGACGCTGATACGCTCCTGAAACATGCTGAGGGCAAAAAGTTAGTGGTTACGGTTGAGGAGCATTCGCCGTTCGGGGGACTCGGAAGCATGGTTGCACAGGTCATCAGCGCAAATTCTCCGCGCAGGGTCATCAGCCTGTCATTGCCTGACGCACCCGTAATCACCGGAAAATCTCAGGAAGTTTTTGCGCACTACGGAATGAACGCAGAAGGCATCACGAAGAAGATTGCAGAGATTCTCGGCTGATGGGACACAACAAATATATATTGAGCATAGACCAAAGCACGCAGGGGACTAAAGCATTACTGTTTGATGCAAAAGGTTTCCTGCTGTGCAGGTCAGACAAGCCCCACCGGCAGATCATAGACTCTAACGGCTGGGTAGAACACGATCTGAACGAGATATACGCGAACACGTTACAGGTAGTGAAGGACGTAACAGCCAAAGCTAATATCGACAAGTCAGAGATCTGCGCCCTGGGTATCAGCAACCAGCGCGAGACTTCTGCATGCTGGGACAGAAAGACGGGCGAGCCTGTCTGCAATGCTGTAGTGTGGCAGTGTGCCCGCGGTGCGGCAATATGCGAGGAGCTTGAACGCCAGGGATATGCTGAAACCATACGTGAGAAGACTGGCCTGAAGCTGTCTCCGTACTTTCCTGCGGCAAAACTTGCATGGATTTTCCGTAACGTTGACGCGGCCAAGCCGGGAAATGTCGCAGTCGGTACGATTGATTCGTGGCTGGTGTACAAACTGACTGAAGGCAGAAGGCATCAGACGGACTACTCTAACGCCTCGCGCACACAGCTATTCAACATCAAAAACCTTCAGTGGGATAACGAGCTGTTAGAGATATTCGGGATAAATCCTTCATGTATGGCGGAAGTTACGGACTCCGACGGCGATTACGGCACGACGGACTTTAACGGCTGGCTGGAGAAACCTATACCTGTATGCGGAGTCTTGGGAGATTCTCACGGCGCATTGTTCGGGCAGGGCTGCCTTGAAGCGGGAATGATCAAGGCAACTTACGGCACGGGATCATCTATCATGATGAACACGGGAAGCGAGCCAGTATTCAGTGATGCGGGAATAGTTACGAGCCTTGCATGGAAGATAGGCGAAAAGGTGAATTACGTCCTTGAAGGCAACATCAACTACACCGGGGCAGTGATCACGTGGCTTAAAGACGGCCTGAAGCTCATAGACTCCCCCGCAGTAACAGAGGAGCTTGCACGTTCTGCCAGCAAAAATGACCGCACATATCTTGTTCCGGCATTCTCCGGACTCGGTGCGCCGTATTGGGACAGCCGCGCAACAGCATGTATTGTCGGCATGACCCGCTCAACAGGCAGGAATGAAGTTGTCCGTGCCGCACTGGACTGCATTGCGTATCAGATTGCGGACATCGTTGAAGCCATGAGGACGAGTTCAGGAATCGCCATCAGTGAATTACGCGTTGACGGAGGCCCGACACGCAACAAATACCTTATGCACTTTCAGAGCGACATACTGAATCTTCCTGTGCGCGTGCCTGACTCTGAGGAGCTTTCCGGGATCGGTGCAGCATATGCCGCAGGTATCTCGTCGGGACTGTATGATTCCGATGTTTTCGGGAACTTGAAGCGCGTATCATACACTCCGGACATGCCTGAAGATGAACGCAAAAGTTTCTATGACGGCTGGAAGGAAGCTGTGAAGAAAGCCAGATAGACGGAAGAGAATAAATATTTGCCCTGAGTTTTTCGGACTCAGGGTTTTTTGCTGCCTTAAAGTGCCGCTAATACTTCTTCACGTGCAGGGACTGAAGGAGCAGCACCGGGACGGGTTACAGCTATAGCCGACGCGTGAGCCGCGAACCTCATCGACCATTCAGGAGACTTGCCGCCGAATATTCCCGCCAGAAAGAACCCCGTGAACGTATCGCCTGCCGCAGTGGTATCGACTGCATGAACTTTCACTGCCTCCTGACGGAATGATATTTTGCCGTCAGAATACACCGATCCGTTAAGCCCTAAAGTGAGAATGATTTTTGCTCCCGGCAGCTTGGCCTGAAGCTGTGATGAAATGCTTTCGGGAGTCTCTGCGGATATGTCTTTGCCGAGAAACTGCCCGGCCTCAACTTCATTAAGCAGGAGATAATCAGCATACTTGAAGACCGGTATAATTCCGTTCTCCATAGGCGACGGGTTGAAAGCAACGATCATTCCCCGTTCCTTTGCGCGTGATGCAAGATATTCAAGCCCGTTAATCTCGTTCTGAATCACGAGTGCATCACCTGCAGAGAAGTCTGCAAGGGTATCATCAATCTGCTTTTCCGTAATGCTTCTGTTAGCTCCGCCGTAAAGCAATATGCAGTTATCCCCGTCAACATTCTTCTGAATGATTGTGTGCCCGCTCTTTGTGTCTGGAAGTATCCTGACGTGCTTTGTGTCAACGCCTGAAGATTTTAGCTCATCAAGCAGAAACATTCCTTCCTGCCCGACTGCCCCGGCGTGAAAGACATCAAGACCTGCCTTAGAGAGTGCAACGGACTGGTTGAGGCCCTTGCCGCCGCTGTAGACGTTCAGGGATTTTGCCGCAAGTGTCTCGCCCCTCATGATGAAGTGCGGGACGCTGTAAACGTAATCAATATTCAGAGAACCGAAGGATAATACTTTCATGATTTCAGTACGCCTTTCTGAAGTATCATGCAGGCATACAGGGCACGTTCGCTTGTTGCAATGACGGCGTAAGATTTCTTTGCTTCCTCATAGAAGTCGAAGCGTTCAATGAATTGCACTGCGTCCTTTCCGCGTTCGTCATAACGTGAAATGATTTCGTTGTACGTGTCCCATATAGGCGTGGCGACTTCCTGACCGGGTACAACTTTCATCAGCGTTACGGGCTTCTCCACGAACGTATCGAGCGGAAAAAGTTTCAGGATTGCGTCAAGAAGCTCCGGCACGCCATGACCATCACAGCGGATAACGACACCGTTTTTGCCCATTGAGGCGGAAGGGAAATTGCCGTCGGAAATTACGATTTTGTCCCCGTGCCCCATCTCTGCAAGCACCTTCAGCAGGTCAGGCGATAATATTTCAGGAATACCTTTCAGCATGATTAGACCTCCGTAAAAATTATTGTTTGGATAGAATTATTCTACACTACCATTTGATATAAGCTCTGCGTATACTGACAGGAATTTATGCCCCAATCCGTATGGTATCTGCATCATAGATACTCTGCCCTGCCGCAGCATAATCCATATTACAGCACATAATCACGACTGCATTTGCAGTGTATTTTTCGCGAACTGCCTGTATACCATCAGTGAGCATACGGTCATCATAATATCTGCAGCAACCTGCGTCCAGACTATGCCGTACATGCCGAACACGTAATTCATCACGAACAGAAGCGGAATGTTGAACACTGCCCAGCGCGCAACTCCCAAGAACATAGCCTTTCCGCCGTGCCCTACAGCCTGAAAGAAATTCACGAGATGAAAGCACATGAACATGAACGGTGTAGCCAGTGCCCTGACCCGCAGGAACTCAGCACCAAGCCTTATGGTCTCAGTGTCAGCAATGAAGATACGCATAATCACCGGAGCAAACAGCTCATACATCAATACGCTGACAGCACCGATGATCAGCCCGACTTTGCGCGAATAGCTTACTGCCTCGTGCATACGGTCAAAGTTCTTTGCGGCGTAGTTGTATGCGGCAAGGGGCATCATTCCCTGACAGATCCCTATTCCGACATTCAGCGGAAGTCTCTCGGCCTTGAGCACGATTCCAACTGCGGCAAGAGGTATATCACCGTAACCTGCGGCTAACTTGTCGATGATGATATATGTCAGGTCAAACAGGAACACGGCCAATGCGGCAGGAAATCCTACGGCGAACACGGACCATATATTTTTGCGCTCAGGAAATCCCGTGAACGGCGACAGTGAAAGATTGCTCCTGTCCCGGAGAATGTATATTGTTGTGATGAAGTATGAACAGGTTATGACGTTCGACAGCATCGTGGCTATTCCCGCGCCGAATACCTCCATGCCTTCAGGTAAAAGCACGAACATGAACAGGGGATCTAACGCTATATTGATGATGCCGCCCATAGAGATTCCGAATCCTGCAATTTTCGCATAGCCGGTACTGCGCAGAAGGCTGCTCAGTGTCATTGAGAGTACCGTCGGAACTGCACCGCACACGATCACGCAGAATGAATACTGCATGGCGTAATTCAGGGTCTCATAGCTTGCACCGAACAGCATTAATGCCGGTATCATGAATACATACATGATGAGCGAGAACAGCCCCGCAATAATTATCGTGGTGTAAATGCAGAACGAACTCACGCGCTTTGCATCACCCTCTTTGCCTGCACCCAGAAGGCGTGATATTAGCGTTCCTCCGCCTACACCTAGAAGATTAGCTATTGATATTGATATGTTGAAGACGGGCAGAAGCAATGATACTCCTGCAACCATAAGAGGATTATTCGTCCTGCCGATATAAAATGTATCTGCAAGGCTGTAGATTAATATTATGAGCTGTCCGAATATCATCGGCACTGCAAGTTCTGCAAGAGCTTTCGGGATTGGGAGGCTCTCAAAAATTTTACGGTTTTCGTTATTGTTCTTTTGCAAAAAAATCACTTCCTTACGTGATAATAATAACAGCAAGAAAAAATATTTTAGTATGGTAAAATTTGTTTACTAGTATCTTAATTTTTCCTAAACAATAAAGGAGTGCATTATCATGAAAAGCAGAAAGTTTTTAGCGTTTGTAATGGTGTGTGTGCTTATGTCTTTTTCTGTCTCTGCTGAAGCGTTCTCTTTGCCTAAAATCTCTAAGGGAACGAAAAAGGGCGTAGGTAATTTGCTTAACAAGCTAGTAGATAAAGGCGGAGAGGCCTACAACAAGCACGAGGACAGGAAGATTGCGGAGGCTGAGGCGAAGAAGAAACCCAATACCACAATCATCAACAATACTGTCAACAACAACGTTAATGTAAATCAGAATATGCAGATCAACCAGACGCAGATCAACCAGACACAGAACATAGGCACTAATGGCGGCGGCACTGCAGGTTCTGCACGTATGAGAGTCGGAGGAGGAGCTGCCGGGATTTCCAGAAGCGGCCAGTATCCGGAAGGTTATGACGATTATGACGAACCTGCACCTGCACCGCGCAAAAAAGCAGCTGCACCTCAGCCTCAGAAGAGGGCTTCAACAAATCCTGCGGCAGAACTCAGAGTCAGCATGAAGAATATGGGATCAAGAATCATCTCCAACAATGCCCCCTCATATGAGATCCAGCTGGCAAAGAGTGAGCTTCCTGCAAGGGTAAAGACCAGATTCAACAAGGTGTGCACGACGAATCAGACAGTAGTTGTAGGTGATGCAGGCAGTAACAAGAAATACGGCGCGTTCTGCATGATAACTTCTGATCCGTCAATCACTTTTGCCGGAGGTATCCGTGTAGGTGCACCGGTGAGCACTGTCGAAAACTTTTTCGGGAAGAGCATATCACAGCTTTCATCACAGCCCGGGCGCGCTCATATTTCAACGGACAATTCAGTAGAGATAGATATACTCTACAGCGGCAACAGAATAACCCAGATAGGATATTACGATAGCAATTCCCTTAGCTGTCAGAGGACAGGAAACTTCTTCAGCAGGAAAGTTAATGAGATGGGTTTGCGCAACATGTACTAATCAGCCCTAATGCAATCTCCCGGCTTCAGCGGCCGGGAATTTTTTTGCGCGTAATTCAGTCCTGCTTCTTCACTTTTGCTTTTATCCCGTGAGTTAGTGCCATAAGTCTTTCAGGTCCAACAGGAAAGAAAGCATGATCCGTACCTGCGGCAGACCATACAATTTTATGCGTGAACAGATCCTCATCGAGCAGTGCCGGGAGTTCATCATCATATCCTACAGGCGGGACTCCTCCGACGTGATAGCCGTAACGCGATAACACTTCTTCCGGAGGCATCATACGGCTTCGCTTGTGCCCCAATGCCTGAGCAACGAGTTTTGAGTCGACACGGTTAGAGCCGCTCATCAGTACGAGGCAGGGAACGGTTTTGTCCAGCACAAAAATCAGACTCTTTAATATTTCTCCTGCAGGAACACCGATAGTTCTTGCAGCATCGTCAACAGTGAATATAGTATCTTCAACTGTCTTTATCTCAATGTCTGAAGCTCCGATAATGTTCAGGGCATTTCTTACTTTTTCTACAGGATTCATGATTCATTGCTCCGTCAGATAAATTATAATTTCGTAAGATTTTATCACGGTCATAAAATCTTCATTTTAGGGAAATATAATTCAAAGATTAATATCATCAAAGGAGAAAAATAAAAATGGCCTCGCACAATAATTCACTTGGCTACATGGTCATTGAAGGCGGAGAGGGACAGCTGCGCGGAATTGCACTGGTTACGGACGCAAGAGGAGTCCCGGCAGATTTCCGTTACACTGACCTTATACGCCCGAAGAAGCTAGAGAGGATATTATACGGCAATTCATTCGATACATACGTGAAAGAGGAGCTGATACTAGAGAGCCTTCTTGAATCAATGGAAACAGACCCGCAGTTATGGATATGCAGCGACAAAGACATATTAACGCCTTTGCGCAACGCAAGCAGGACAAAGACTGTATTGCTTGGGGAATCCACACATGCTCCCCTTGACGCTGAAGGAAGCATCGAGAACACAACAGAGCCGAGAGTGTTTCTGATTCAGACGGAGGCAAACGGCGCGCCATTGAGGGCGGAATTTGCGGAGGGAGCTAGAACCGATGAAGTACAGCAGACGGCATCACTGCTCACGGAGAACGCAAAGACTATGACACTGCTTGAACCTTTCAGCAGGATTCAGCGGCTGATCTCTGCACTTGCTACGGGATCGGACTAATTATGGCACTCGGTGATTATCTTTCGCGCAAGGCCGTAAAGCTCACCAGACGCGTTGAAGTATACCGGCTTGACGCATTCATCACAGAGCCTCCGGAAGTTCATACGGTCAGGAAGTCCGTAGAAGTTCATGCGCTTAAACCGGAACTTAGTGCAAATGTGCGCAAAGTGGACATCAGCAGGAACCTGAAGTGCACGGTTGAGACTATAGACTTGCTGAAAGAACCAGCAGAGGCTAAAGGCTTTCAGGTGAAGAAATACACGAAACAGGATATAAGGATTCACGGAATGCCCAAGCGCAGAAAAATCAATATCTGGAAGGCAACAAAGAAGGCGCAGAGTCTTCCTATTGAGCTTCAGAACAAATTGAAACAGCAGAAAAACCGTCCGGCAGTATCACGCAATGAAATGATTCTTGCATGGTACTGGCCTATTGTTGATGGTGCCGTGATAAAATTAGCCTTAAACAAACAGCGCGGAACTCTCTTAGTCTGGTACGATCCCAGAAGCAGGAAATACAAAGCCAGAGGAGTATATTTGATACGCAGGCTTGGAGCGGGAGAAAAACCCGAATGGCGTTGGGTGTAACAAAACAAAAATTTTTCAGTTTTCAGGAGTAAAAATTTACAGATGGGCGAGATAAATAACGTTGACCTTTCTGGCGCATTGAATGTAGGGGACATAGTGGACTGCACCGTTGAGCAGATAATGCCTTACGGGGCTTTCGTCAGGATCACCAGCACGGGACGAAAGGGAATGATTCATATTTCCGAGCTTTCGTATTCATTCGTGAAGGATATTAACGCTGTACTGAATATACAGGACAAGATCAAGGCGAAGATAATCCGCATAGACGAGCGGGGACGCATAGACTTATCCCTGAAGCAGACGCAGGAACCTCCGGCACAGCCCCAAAGACCTGCACGGACAGAACGGCGCACTTTTCCTGTGAACCGTGAGAATAGCCGGGAGAACTTCCGGCCGCAGCAGAGAGAACCGAGGGAGCCCAGAGAACGCCGGGAGTTCAGGGAAACGCGGGACTTTCACGCCATGCAGGGGGCATACAGGGAGGCCAATCCGGAAGAGGCAGACAGCTTCGAAAAGAAAATGGCATCATTCCTGAAGACCAGCGAGGCCAAGATTACGGACTTGAACACGAGAAATTCGGCACGTTCCGGACGCGCAACAAGACGCAGGAACAATAACAGCCGGGAATATTAGACGTGAGATTCAAGAATATTTGCGGGGGATGTTTCAGGGCATCTCCCGTTTTTTGCGGAGAAATTCAGGAGCTTGTGCGCAGGTATTCGGACACGAAACAGCGTTTTGACCCAAGCATTATCGCCGGTGCAGTACGGTGCAGGTTCGGACACATTCAGGTTCTCGTGTGCAGACCATTCTCGCGCAGTGGCCGCCCTTTCCCGACGACATTCTGGCTGACATGCCCGCATCTGTCCAGACTCGCCGGAAGGATTGAGGCAGAACACGGGGTGCATGAGCTTGAAGGATACATGCGCGCCAATAATCTTGGCCGTGAGTGGAGAGAGTACAGCTTCAGGCATCAGGTTATACGGCTCAGGCTGACTGGCAGAATGTCTTGCAGGTTCATGCGCAGGTACAGGAGCAAAATATTCCGGGCGTTAATGCGTTCAGGCATCGGCGGCATGAGGCAGGGAGGAAATATCAGCGTCAAGTGTCTTCACCTGCAGACGGCATCATTCATTGCTATGGGGAATCATCCCGCAGGGGAGTGGCTCAAGGCTAAGGGACTCTGCGGGGACTGCGGAGAATGTTTGTGCGCTAATTCCCGTCTTCAGTAAGCGGAACATATTTTACGCGGGGATTGAACATGCTCCTAAACCATAAAAGCATAAGTTTTACGGCGCGTTTCATCAGGTCAGGATTCTTAGAACATAATAGCTTTACTGCAAGCTGAAACGGTTTACAGCCCATAAATTTTGTTATATCCTTTCTGTACTGGAAGTAGTTTGCTTTCTGAAGTATCAGTGCCATCACAGCATAATTATAGCTTCTCAGTCTTGAAAACTCTGCAAGCTCCTTCATTCCTATGCTTTCAAGGTATTCATAGCGGTCTTTGAAGGCTTCACGCTCATCCTGCCAGCTTTTGATGTTGGCTTCTATGTTGAAATTCTTGCTGGCAATTTTGCCCATTACGCTTTCACTGCGCACACGATGGAAAAACAGGTATTCATACGATACTGCTATACGTCTGCATGAACCTAATATCCTGTGAATTCTTGCAGTGTCATCGTGCCTGTTGCCTGCCGGGAAACGTACATTACTGAAGAGTTCTGCCTTGTATAATTTGTTCCAGAGCCATCCTAAACCGTATGAAGTTCCGGGTTTTGCAAGTGAAGTAAGAGCCTGTTCCGGTGATAGTATATCGAGCGGTTTTATGTTCTTTGTTTTATTTGTTTCTTTGTTATTTGTTTCTTTGCTGTCTTTAAACACATAGAAATTGCATACACTTGAATCTGCATCATTCTGAATCATAAGTCCGTACAGCTTTTCATACATGTCATGAGCAATATAATCATCACTATCAACAAAGCCTATAAGCTCACCTTTCATGACATCAAGCCCTGCATTACGAGCCAATCCTGCCCCGCCGTTATCCTTATGTATGACCTTTATGCGGCTGTCTTTGCGAGCCCATTCGTCGCAAATTTCCGGGCTGTTATCGGTTGATCCGTCATCAATAAGAATAATCTCAAGATTCTTATATGTCTGGCTGACTATACTTGCAATGCACTCATCTAAATAATTTTCTGTGTTGTATATGGGAACTATTACGGATATTAGGGGACAATAAGCGGCTGTCGGCTGTCAAAATTGTGGTGCGATTTTTCATTTGTGTCAAGATACCTTTCACGTAAATTTTGAACTCAATAAAATTTTAGCACACATTGTTATCTTTTGCCTTTCACGTACATAGCCCGCATTGCATTGGCAACAGCGATAACCATAACCCCGACATCAGCGAACACTGCCAGCCACATATCAGCTATCCCAATTGCACCGAGCAGAAGACACAGCAGCTTCACTCCTGCGGAAAAATATATATTCTCCCTTACGATAAGCATAGTCCTGCGCGAAATATTCACGGCCTCCGGAATCTTGAGCGGATCATCGTCCATCAGCACAACGTCAGAAGCCTCAACTGCGGCATCACTCCCTACAGCACCCATAGCAATGCCGACATCAGCCAGAGCCAGCACAGGAGCATCATTGATCCCGTCCCCGACGAACGCAACATGACCGCCTGAAGTCATGAACTCCCTGACCTTCTCGGCCTTATCCGCAGGCAGCAATTCACTGTATACTTCATCTATTCCGAGAGATTCAGCGGCCTCCTCAGCACTAGCCTTAGTGTCTCCCGTGAGCATTGCTATTCTCCGCACGCCTTCAGACCTCAAAGCGTCAACAGCATCTTTGGCGGAAGGTTTCAGCACATCAGAGATCACGACATGACCGGCATATATCCCGTCAACAGCGACATGAATTATCGTACCGGGCTTATTGCAGGAATGCCATTCAGCCCCGGCCAAGTCCATCAGCTTAGAGTTCCCCGCGCAAATCATTTTTCCGTTGACCTTTGCACGAACGCCGTAACCTGCAAGTTCTTCTGCCTCATCAACCCTGCATGAGTCTGACTCGCTGGGATATGCGCGCCTCAATGCGTCCGCCGCCGGGTGAAGCGAATATCTCTCTACGTGTGCGGCAAGGTGCAGCAGCTCATTCCCGCCGATAATCTCCGGGTGTACTGCAGTAACCTCAAAGACTCCCCGCGTTAATGTCCCGGTCTTGTCGAATACAACGCACGACAAATCCGAAAGCATTTCGAGGAAGTTAGAGCCTTTCACTAGAATTCCCCTGCGTCCTGAAGCCCCGATACCGGCAAAAAACGTCAATGGAATGCTTATCACTAATGCGCACGGGCAGCTTATCACAAGGAAGGTTAATGCACGGTAAAGCCATATCTGAAAATCTGAAGGGTTAATTAGTGTCGGTATAAGGAACAAGGCAAGAGCACAAATGCAGACTGCGGGCGTATATATTCCCGCAAAGCGCGTAATGAATTTCTCGGAACGTGATTTGTTCGCTGATGACTCCTCAACCAGCGCAAGAATCTTTGAGGCCGTAGAATCCTGAAACCTGCATGAAGTTTTCACCCTCAATACGCCGGATATGTTTATGCTTCCGCTGAGTACCGAATCACCTTCACCGGCATCACGGGGCAGACTCTCTCCTGTAAGTGCTTTGGTGTCTATGCTGGAATGCCCCTCAATGATCACGCCGTCAACCGGAACTTTCTCGCCGGGCCTGATGACTATAACGCTGCCTTCAGGGACTTCTGCCGGGTCAGCACGTTCAATTACACCATTGCGTTCAATGTTCGCATAATCCGGGCGCAGATCCATTAGCGCAATAATATTCTTCCTGCTCCTGTCCGAAGCGTAATCCTCGAAGAGTTCCCCCAGCTTGTAGAATATCATCACTGCTGAAGCCTCCGCATATTCACCGAGAACAAGCGCACCGATCGTAGCTGCTGCCATCAAAAAGTTTTCGTCGAATATCTCATGTTCTCTTATGCCTTCAAGTGCCTCAAGCAGAACATCATAACCCGCTATAAGGTACGGAACTATATACAGCACGAGGCGCAAATAGCCTTCAGCATCAAGACAGCTTATGATGATGAGGATAATTACTGCTGAGATTATACGGAAAATATTTTTTGTCTGTTCGTTCATTGAAATTATGCCCCCTTGTTACGGCGCAATTATCTCACATAAAAAATCAAAAATCGGGAAGCCTCAGTAAAAGGAACTTCCCGCAGTAAATTCTTGCTGTCTGCTATTCTGCCGCTGTTATTCCCGCAAATGTGTTGTTGGTATTGTCCAGCGTAAATACATCTCCGGAAATACCTGAAGGGTAGGTTGCTCCGGAGGTATCAAGCATAGCACTTGTGCTTCCTGAGATGGTGCTTGTTGTAGTGCCGTAGCTAGTCGTAACGCTCAATGAGGCCGCCGTTCCGCTTGCCTGTGATGTGCTCTGGTTGATATAGACAGTGCCGTAATCCTTTACCTGTTTTTCTGTTTCTACTGTTCCTGTACCGGAATTGGTTTCATTGCCTGTATTGTTCCCGGTCTCTGATCCTGTGCCGTTTCCGGTGTTAGTACCGCTGCCGTTATCAGTTCCCGTTCCTGTATTTGTGCCTGTGCTCCCGGAGTATGCGGACCATGTATATGCGTTGTCATTGTAGATATACACGCTTTTTTCTGCGTCAATTCCTGCTTCTCCTGCTGAGTTCTGCTTCTGGCTTCCTGCAGTAATGTCCAGAGACCCGCCGCTGAAATATACATAGCCGTTAGAGTCTATACCGTCGCCGACTTCTGATGTTACCTTCAGGCTGCCTCCAAGAAGCGAGAACACTGAAACATCATCTTCATTTACGTTTATGCCGTCATCGTGGCCGTAAACCGTAACAGTTCCGCTCTCTATCGTGAGGTGCATTTCAGTATCAAGCCCCTCAAACGTAGTAGATTTTATGTTCAGCACGCCGTTAGCCTTTGAGCCGCCGCCGATAGCCATTGACACGAACGAATAGAATGCTCCGTCCATCTTGTAGCGTTTCTTCTGCTGGTCTAGGTCAGTCCCGTCAATAGCCGTAACGCTGTCCTTCTTCTTTTGTGCTTTGAGAAGCCTGTAGACGTTTGCACCGGTAAATGTGTTGGTTGAGTCGTCTGCAATAATTACCTTTGCCCCTGCATTGTCCAGCGTGGTATTTCCGACTGTCTTCCATGTATCATTTGCCGAAACTGTGTCTTCATCATCCGGACCGCATTCGTACAGGTCATGGAACACTATAGCGGGAGCAACTCCGCATGTTACAGTAACGTTATCGAGTATAACCGTAACTTTATCGTTTTCTTCTTCTCCTGCATCGATCCATATCTGGCCGTTCCATGTGCCTTTAAGCGTGTAAGTCCCTGCCTTTGTGATGTGAAGCACGGGGTTGCTGTAGGCATCGCTGGGTGAATGCGTCATCGATGAGAAATATGCTATCTCGCTGTTAGTGGCCGCACTGCGGATGCCGTTACCCTGTCTTCCGGGCATTTCAGGCATTCCGGGCATCTGGCTTGTTCCCGGCCTCTGACCGTTCCCGCCGTTCTGGTCTGGAGGAGTGCCTGAAGGCTGACCGTTCCCGCTGTTCTGATCCGGAGGAGTGCCTGGCTGCTGTCCGTTCTGTCCGGGAGCTGCTGACATTCCTGACTGCGGAAGCGTGGCGAATATGTACGGCCCGCCGAATGCGTCTCCCAGTTCCGCTTTAAGTTCTGCGGCTATTGCATCAGTGTAGTATGCGGCGTATTCAGTCTCGTCATCATCCTGAACCGTGCCAGTGAAGTTGAGATAGTTCGGCGTGTAGCGTATATCGTGCGCTATGTATACCGTCTTATCTCCTATTGCTTCAAGGACATCATCTTCAGTGTATTCGGTTGTCCCGTTTATGCCGAGCGTGTAATATTCGTCCTTATGGTCAGGGCTGACGTGCCACACATAATCGAAACTTGCCACTGCCGAGCCGTCAAATGTCGCTGTGCTGCCGTTAAGCGTGATAGTCTTTGCGCTGGAAGTATCAACGTCCATAGCCGTAAAGAATGACGGTGATACACTGCCTATTCTGTGCCCGCTGTACTGCAGGAGCGTACCATTATCGTTAAGCGTTACTGTTCCTGTTGACAGTGCCGCATCATCCGTTCCTGAAGGATTATAGGCATAAACTACTTCAGTTGTGCCGTTCTTCACGATTGCAAGTGATTCATTGCTGGCAAGTGCCTTTTTGAGGCCGAGATTCATTCCTGCTTTATTGGCTTCGCTGCCGCCCGGTGCAACATAATATTTCGCACTTCCCATATTGCTGAAAGTTGCTCCCCTGTATATCTGGTAGCTTTCACCCTTCACAAGAGCCGGAGAACTTACCACAGCAACCTGTTCAACCGTAGCAGAGCTGCTGCCGCCTGATCCAAGCCCTGAATGTGAACTGCCTCCGCATCCTGACAATGACAAAACCATTGCCGCCATTAAAACAAAAGAAGTTACGCTGAAAAATTTACGCATTAATATGTAATGCCTCCTTGTATTGTTTCTTATTCTTCTTTCTCGGTAATGCCCGAAAAGCTGTTTACCGTATGCTCAAGCAAGAAAACATTGCCTGATGATGAAATTTTCCTTTTTTCTGTCTCTTCGTCCTTCACCGGTGTAGTGAAGTTGATCCTGAGAACAACGTCCCTGTTCTCATTGCGTACAGTTACCGGCTGTTTGTTCATAACTCTGTCAGTGCCGTCGTACACTTCCCCGCTGTTATCTTGATCTCCTGTGTTTTCATCTCCTTCGCTGGTTTCATATGCCTGATGGTTATATGTTACGTTTTCGGAAATATAAACGCTGCTTCCTGCAGAAAGCGGCCCTGTCTCGCCAGAGTTGGTCAGTTCGCTGTCTTTTGCTGAAGTTATGTCTACCGTTCCGTTCTTCAGGACGATATAGCTTCCGGAATATATACCGCCTCCCCTCCTTGAAGTTACTGCAAGATTTCCGCTGTTCATGGTGAATACTGAATCATATCCGTTAGTGCTTATGCCGTCGCTTAGTGCAGAAACGGTTATAGTTCCTCCATCCGTAAGCAGGTGAGTATCACTGCATAAGCCCTTGTATGTCTTTGAGCTGATGCTGAGTTTTCCTCCGCCTATATTGCTCTCTGCACCTACAGCAAGGGACACTGAAGAATATATTGCACCGTCCATTCTGCATATCTGTCTCTGCTGATACACGTCAGAACCGTCAACTGCCGTTACTCTGTCATCAGCCTTATCTGCGGCAAGAATCCTGTAGACGTTCGTGCCGTATATGCTGTTACTGCTCTTGTTTGCGATAACCAGCCTCGCGCCTGCATCATACTTCAGGTCATAGCCGACATCGAATGAAGCATTATATCTTTCAGGCTCGCATTCCCTTGCACTGTTGAAGACTACAGCAGGCCCTACATCACAGCTTACAGCAACGCCGTCAAGTATCAGAGTAACATCACCGCTTGCACCGGCATCAAGGCATATCTGCCCGAACCATTTGCCGCTAATTCTGTAAGTTCCAGGCTCAACGATATGCAGTACAGGATTATTGTATGCTTTCTGCGCGGAATGGGTCATCATGCTGAATGCTTGAATCTCCGTATTGTTCAGTGCACTGCTGACTTCTGCATCTCCGCTCTCTTCATCTTCCGAAATATTCTCAATCATTGGGAGCGTAGCCAAAATATATGACCCGTTAAAGCCTTCACCTAGTTCTTCATAAGCCTCTTCTGCAACTGTATCTGAGTAGTATGCTGCATATTCAGTCTTTCCGTCTGCTGATATGAGGCTCTCAAAGTTCAGTGTGCTGGGCATGTATCGTATGTCGTGTGCAATATATGCCTTTACGCCGTTCCTGTTCCCGTTCAGCGCAGATTCTTCAACGTCAGTTTCAGACTCATCATCTGAAGATTCATCATCTTCTATTATTTCTTCTTCGCCGTCATTGAAGATTTCAGCAAACATATCTTCTTCAGCAACTTCATCACCGTCAATGCCGTCGGTATAGTACTCTCCCCTGCGTGACGGGTCTATGTGCCATACAAAGTCAAATTCTTCTACAGGCACTTCCTCATCTCCGGAAACTATTGATGCTGTGCTGTCGTCAAGGATAATGACTGTCTCGTCTGAAGTGTCAACTGCAAGTGCTGAGGAATTTACGGAAGCTCCTGCTACTTTAAGCCCGCTGTATTGAAGTTTCTGCGTTCCTCCGCCGGTACGTATAACATTACGGTATTCTGTGGTTGTATCCGAAAAGACTGCGCCGTCAGGGTTGTAGGATATTACTACAGCATAATCCTCGTCTGCTGTAGCTATAACGAACGGCAGATCCTCGCTGAGGGCTTTCTTAAACAGAAGATTCATAGTTACCGGTTCATCTGTACCGCCGATCGGAGCAACATAATATTTAGCGTTGTCCTTTGTACCTGTTACTTGTACTTTGTCGCCTCTGTAGATAATATAGCTTTCGCCTTTCTTTAATGCTGAAGAAGTTACTACTATAAGTTTATCTTCAGTAGCTGATGAACTTTTTTTCTTCTGGTCATCATCGTCGTCCCATTCACAGCCAGACACAGACAGGACTAAAGCCGCCATGACCAAAACATATATTATTCTGACGTACTTTTTCATTTAAGTGTTAATGTTCCTCCCTTTCTATAATTGTCCGTGATTGTAACATAAAAACTTTTTCGGCCATGATATATAATTATTTTCACATTCAGGGGAGCTTTTTTGCTGAGAGTCTGCGGTAATGCAGAGACCCTTTGAACCTGAAACGGATAATACCGGCGCAGGGAGCTTTCTTTAAATCTAATCACAAAAAATTTTCCGCTGAATAATATATTGCAGATATGGAGGAATTATGTTTATGCCGTCAAGACACACCAGCACTATTATTATGATTGAAGGCGCGTTATGTATTGCACTGGCTATCGTTCTCTCAAAGATTAACCTTTTTGAGATGCCGCAAGGAGGATCTGTAGATTTCGAGCTTGTGCCGCTGTTGCTTTTCACCTATAGGCGCGGATTGAAATGGGGAGCAAGAGCCGGAGCACTAACGGGGGTCGTGAAAATTCTTTTGGGTGCATATTTCTACAATATTATTCAGGTCGTTTTAGATTATCCGTTAGCATATGCTTTCGTCGGACTTGCCGCCATAAGTCCAAAGATATTCGGACTCATACTTGCAGCAGCCGGGCAGATTGCGTGCAGTGTAATATCCGGCGTAGTGTTCTTTGCGGAATATGCTCCTGAAGGCCAGAGCCCGTTAATGTATTCGCTGCTCTACAACACTCCGGTATTAGGCGTGAAATATATTCTTTCGGGGATCGCGGCATTGATCCTCTGGAAGGCCCTCGATAAGGCTCTCCCGGTCAACAATTGAACAGGATAGTTATTGCCGGGACTTCAAGCCATTGCGGAAAGACTACGGTAACCTGCGCAATTCTCTCTGCGTTGCGTCATCGCGGGCTGAAAGTCTGTGCCTACAAGACCGGCCCGGACTACATTGACCCGCAGTATCTTCGGCTTGCCGGGCAGTGTGAGGCGTACAACCTCGATACTTGGCTCATGACTGGGGAGCGCACAATACAGCTTTTCGCGGAGACTTCACGAGGCAATGACGCGGCAATAATTGAAGGAGCAATGGGGCTCTATGACGGGGGCATGAATAGTACTGCGGAAATCTCAAAACTGCTTCGTGCTCCTGTCGTTCTTGTGATTGATGCTAAATCTGCCGGTGAGAGTGCTGCGGCTGTGGCTCTGGGCTTCCGTGAATATGACAGTGATGTTAATGTTGCAGGCGTGATCCTGAATCGTGTCGGTTCGGACTATCACGCAGGGATTATCGCTGAAGCATTACGGGCTAAGGGCATTTCCCTTCTAGGCACGTTCAGGCGCAATGACGGGCTTGCAGTTCCGGAGCGTCATCTTGGCCTTGTCCCTGCTGATGAGTTCTCCGGCTGTGATTATGACCTGCTGGGGCGTGAGGCAGAATCGTGCATTGATGTCGGCGAACTCATGAGGATCGCTGGCAGTTCCGGCAGTCTTCATGATGTCCCGTTGCATGAGATAACACCGTGCGTTCACGGAGTCATTGTCGGTATTGCGCGTGATGAAGCATTATCGTTCTACTATCCTGACAGCCTCCGGACACTTGAAGCTCTCGGTGCAAATCTCGTATTCTTCAGCCCCATGCGTGATGACTGTCTGCCAAAAGCTGACGGGTATATATTCGGCGGAGGATTCCCGGAGATGTTCGCGCAGGAGCTTTCCGGGAATGCCTCAATGCTTGAGTGTATCAGGCTGTGCAGGAAACCCGTACTTGCGGAGTGCGGCGGATTCATGTACCTGTGCAGGAGCATTACGGACACTTCAGGGAATGTTCACGGAATGGCGGGTGTGATACCGTATGATTCTGTGATGACTTCACGGCCTGTTCTCGGCTACATGACGGCACGGGCATTAAGGGACAGCATTCTATGCGCAGAAGGCCAAGTGCTTAGGGGGCATGAGTTCCATTACTCGACGGTTGATGGCGAACAGGATAAAGACACCAGACTGTTTGAACTGACCAGACGAGGCACAAACACTTCACATTACGGCGGGTACGTTAAAGGCAACATCACTGCCTCATACCTGCACACAAACTTTTTCGGCAATATCGAATCAGCAAAACGCTTCTTATCACTCATTGACATAAAGTAGGGTTTAACCGGTTATACTGCAAAAAATTTCAGGAGGTGAACAGCCATAAAGATTTTATTTGCATTAACCGCGCTTGCAGTGTTGTTTTTCCATGCAGAAGCATACGCCTCATCAATCACGATCACAGCAGGGGACAAGACATTTTCTGCTGTTCCTGAAGACAGCGCAACAGCCCGTGAAATATTCTCGCATCTCCCGTTAAGCCTTGAGCTTTCACGCTATGCAGATCATGAATATTCCGGTGCGCTTCCGTTCAAGCCTGCATTTGACCGCAAAGGAACTTCACAGATCAAGGCCGGCTGCCTGTATTACTGGGACGGATGGAATGTGTTTGTGATCAACTATGAGGACTGCGACATTTCCCCATATAAAGTCGTGCATATCGGTACGGTTGATGACGCTTCAGGGATATGCGAATACCTCAGGGGGGCGGAGGAGAAAATCAGAGTTGAAGTGAAGGAGGCAGAATAATGGCGTTATCGGAGTTCGCAAAGAATTATCATGAAAAAATGTTTCCGGGCTACAAATCAAAGTTTCTGGAGACAGACCCGGAATTCATTGAGCGTTTCGACAATTTCGCGTTTGATGAGGTCATCAACACGATAGACCTTGACGACAAGACGAGATTCACGGCGATAATAGCTACGTTGCTGGGCTGTCAGGGAATCGATGAGTTCAGGGCAATGCTGCCGGCGGCTATGGAGTTCGGAGTCAGTCCCGTAGAGATCCGCGAAATAGTGTATCAGTCTGTTGCGTATTTGGGGATCGGACGTGTGTTTCCGTTCCTGCGTGCAATGAATGAGTGTTTTACGGCGAAAGGCATAACCCTTCCGCTTGCTCCCCAGTCCACAACAACGACAGAGAACAGGCGCGAGGCAGGGACACAGGCACAGGTAGACATATTCGGCGAGGGCATGAGGGATTTCTGGAAGGGCGGGCATATCAACTTATGGCTTGCTGATAACTGCTTCGGGGACTACTACACGCGCAAAGGTCTGGACTATGCACAGCGGGAAATGATTACGTTCTGTTTTCTTGCGGCACAGGGCGGGTGCGAACCACAGCTCACGAGTCATGCGGCGGCAAATATGCGTGTCGGGAATGATAAAGAGTTTCTGATTAAAGTAGTGTCGCAGTGCCTTCCGTTCATAGGTTATCCGAGAAGCCTCAATGCTATACACTGCGTAAATGAGGCGGCAAAACAATTTGAGGAGGAGAAAAAATAATGCGTACATGGCTGATTACTGGTGTAAGTTCGGGCTTCGGCTGGCACATGACACAACAGCTTCTGGCTAAAGGCGATAAGGTCATAGGCACGGTGAGGAACACAAAAAATGTTCAGAAGTTCATCACGAAATATCCTGATGCTTTCGATTGCAGGATACTTGACGTTACGGACATTCCTGCAGTTCATGAGCTTATTGCGTCATCGTTCGCAAAGCACGGGAAAATTGATGTTGTAGTGAATAATGCAGGTTACGGGCTGTTCGGCTGTGCTGAGGAGCTTTCGGAGGCGGACATCAATAAAATCATAGCCACCAACCTTACTGCTTCAATAATGATAATTCATGATTCACTGCCATACATGCGCAAGCAGGGCGGCGGAAGGATCATACAGCTTTCATCATACGGCGGGCAGGTAGCATATCCGGCAAACTCAATGTATCACGCTACGAAGTTCGGCATTGAGGGTTTCTGTGAGAGTGTTGCGCAGGAAGTCGCGCAGTTCAACATTGGCGTAACTATCGTAGAACCCGGCGGAGCACGTACAGAGTTCCGTTACGGCAGTGCACATGTGGCGAATCTCATGCCGGAGTATGACTCGTGTCATGGATTCCTGAACATGTTAGACCCGTCGAA
>CAJOES010000024.1:21184-24000 GCA_905233455.1 uncultured Synergistales bacterium
GCACCGTTGCGCATGGTTCTCGGCTCTCAGGCACTAAGGGCAACGATTGAGCGTCTTGAAGCCAGAATTGCGGACTACAGGACACAGACGGAATTAGCTGCATCAACTGACGTAAAGGAATAACCCGGCATGAAAAAATTTATGCTTGCTGTGCTTATGGTGTTTATTGGTGTCAGTGTTTCCGAAGCCAGCAATATATTAATTGCATATTTCTCACGGAGCGGCAACACTCAGAAAGTTGCTGAATATGTAGCTTCAGCCTTGAGCAGTGATAAGCCGGATATTTTCAGGATAACGACAGCAGAGCCGTATCCGGAAGACTATAACGAGACGACAAGGAAAGCCCAAGAAGAACAGAATAATAATGCTCGCCCTGTTTTATCTGGAGATGTTGAGGACATGAGCAAATATGATGTTGTATTTCTGGGTTATCCAATATGGTGGGGAACTGTTCCTATGGCAGTATATACATTCCTTGAAGGTTATGATTTTTCCGGCAAGCGCATTATACCCTTCAACACTCATGCAGGTTCGGGCAAGGGACGGAGTATAAGCGATATTAATGCAGCTGTACCTGATGCAGAGGTAGGTGAAGGGTTTGCAGTTCGCGGAGCTGATGCAGAAAGTTCCGGTGCTTCTGTTGCGGAATGGGTGAACGGCCTGAATGTCATATCGGGAGAGCCAGCAGACACCGGCACAGAGACAAAACAGCCGGAGAATGAACAGACGGAGAATACTGCCGGGTCAAGTTCGTCATCATCAAGCGGAGGGTGCGGAATGTTCAGCGGCACGTTATTGCTGTGTGCAATAATGATTCCGTGCCGCAAGTTTGCCGGGCGCAGTGAGGAATAATGCCCCAAATCAGCAGAGGAGGAAAATATATTTTCGGCTTGTCCCTCATCAGGGCGGACGGTTCGGTGATGCTTCCTGAAGGTGCGGTGAATGAGTACGGCATTGCATCAGAAGGCAGGGTGTACCTGTTCACGGGGAGCAAATCTACGGGAGGATTCTGTGTTACGCGCAGGGGACTCCTTGAGCCGTCAAAACTCTGCAATATTCTCACTGACAACCCCAAGCTGAAGGATTACGCGCTGGGTAATGGGGAATTCGTCAGGTATAAGGGACGCTCTTACTGCTGGACTAAAATTGAGGGGAACGGCAGAATTATTCTTACACAGTCAATGCTTGAATGTCTTAGCCTCAATACAGGCATGAAACTTTTTGCGGTAAGAAGCAGCAACATAGCTTTCACGATGGGAGCGAAAGGGCTTCTATATGAGAGGGTAGAGAGCTATAGAGGAGAAATAACAGCATATTAAGGAGTGATGATTTTGCGTATATTAATGTTACTGGCACTAATGGTTTTCGTAACGGCGGGCTGTTCATCGTCATCTGCTGGCAGTATCCCTGCGACAGAACTTCCTCACAACACGGAAGATTCTTCAGCCCCGGTTGTGTTCATGACGACGGACATAACTCCAGAAGGCTTGAACGCAATATATGAGGCTCTGAACTGGACACCTTCAGGGAAACTTGCTGTGAAGGTCAGTACAGGCGAACCCCCTGCAAGCAACTACCTGCGTGCTGAACTCATTGGAGGCTTAGTGCAGAGGCTCGGCGGGACGATCGTAGAGTGCAACACTGCCTACAACGGTTCACGTGCAGAAGCGGCAATGCACAGGCAGGTTGCGGCAGATCACGGCTTCACGAAATTTGCGGAAGTTGACATCATGGACGCTGAAGGAGATATTGAGCTTCCTGTGAACGGAGGGACTGTCCTCAAGGCTAACCGTGTCGGAAAGAACTTCGCGAACTACAATTCATACCTGATATTGAGCCACTTCAAGGGACATGCAATGGCGGGCTTCGGCGGTGCAATCAAGAATGTATCTATAGGTATCGGCTCGCGTGCAGGAAAGTCGCGCATACATTCAGGCGGAAAGAGCGACACAAGCCCTTGGGGAGGAGCGCAGATTCCCTTCACGGAGGCAATGGCTGAGGCGTGCAAGTCCGTATCTGACGCTTTAGGCAATGGTGAACGTATAATCTATATCAACGTGATGAACAGACTCAGCATAGACTGTGATTGCAACGGGCACCCGGCAGAACCGGACATTCACGACATAGGCATATTAGGATCAACTGACCCGGTAGCACTGGATCAGGCATGTGTAGATCTCATCTACAAGGCGGAAGGCAACGCATCATTTGTCCGGAGGATTGAGAGCCTGAAAGGAATTCATACGCTTGAACATGCTGAAGAAATCGGTTTAGGGCATCGCACATACAGACTGGAGGAGATATAGAATGTCGGCAATAATCGTATACTTTTCGCGTTCAGGAAACAATTACGTCAACGGCTCAATAGTGAGTCTTCCTGTCGGCAACACAGAACGGGCGGCAAAATTCATTCAGGAATTAACCGGAGCTGAAATGTTCAGGCTTGACCCCGTAAGGACATATGCGCTTGATTACAACGAGTGCATACAGGAGGCACAGAAGGAACAGAGAGCGAACGCCCGTCCCGCAGTAAAATCACTTCCGGACATTTCAGGATACGACACAATATACATAGGCTATCCTAATTGGTGGGGAACATGCCCTATGTGCGTATTCACGTTCATGGAGTCTGCGGACTTCACCGGCAAGACGGTAAAGCCGTTCTGCACCCACGAAGGCAGCGGAATGGGGCACAGCGAGGCGGACATTAAGCGGGTCTGCAAGGGTGCAAACGTCATGAAGGGTCTTGCGATTCACGGTGCAGACGTGGCACAATCAAAGTCATTGATTCAGAAATGGTTATAGGAGGCAGAAAT
>CAJOES010000025.1 GCA_905233455.1 uncultured Synergistales bacterium
GGATTCATCAGCAGCCCCATAGCCGGATAAATCGTGCTCATAGTCTCCCGTGCAGTCTTACCCGCCCGTTCTGCCCCGTCCGCAAGAATCTCATCGAGCAGTGATTTGCTGCCCTCATACTTTGCACGCCTTTCACGAACAGGAGTCATCATGTCCTGAATATGCGCATTGAGTTTCTTCTTGCAGTCAATGCACCCTATGCCTGCCGACTTGCACCCTGCGCAAATCTCTGACTTCTCTGCCTCGTCATGATTGAACACCTTGTGCAGATCCCATACCGGACACTTTTCGGGGTCTCCGGGGTCTGTCCGCCTCATTCTTGCCGGGTCTGTCTTCATGGTGCGTAATTTCTGCCACATGGACTCGGCACTCTCCGAGATTTCCAGCGCATTCCCGTATGATTTGCTCATCTTGCGGCCGTCAATGCCGGGAACTTTTGGTGTTTCAGTGAACAGCGGCTGGGGTTCAACGAGAAGATTTTCGCCGTAGAAGTTGTTGAAGCGTCTGACTATCTCCCGGCTGAGTTCAAGGTGTGCGCTCTGATCCTCACCTACAGGGACGAACGCTGCTTTGTACAGTAATATATCTGCCGCCATAAGGACAGGATAGCCCAGAAAACCATACGTGCCTAAGTCCTTATTCTTTATGTTGTCGAGCTGCTCCTTGTAGGTAGGATTCCTGTAGAGCCATCCTAACGGGGTAATCATTCCCAGCGCAAGGGCTAACTCTGCGTGCTGGGGTATATGCGACTGAATGAACAGCGGGGATTTTTCCGGGTCAAGCCCTACAGCAAGCCAGTCAAGCAATGCCGTGTAGCAGTATTCTCCGGTGTTTGCGCTGTCCTCATAGTTTGAGGTCAATGCGTGCCAATCCGCAATACCGTAATAGCACTCGTAATTGTCATCATTCTGAAGCCGAACGAAATTGCTTAAAGCTCCGGCCATATGTCCCAAATGCAAAGGGCCTGTAGGTCTCATAAGGCTTAATACTCTTTGTTTCATGTTTTACTGCTCCTATATTCTTATCGGTGATGAAAGAGCTTTAACGTTTAGAATTACTGTTTCAGCTCCGCATACTGAAATTTTACGTGCAAGTTCAGGCAGTGATGCCCGTTCCATCTCTCCGTGATCCGCAACTGCAACAGCTAATCCTGCTCTTGTAGCGTCAATCAGCTCGTGATACTTCATGTCGGCAGTGATATACATATCTGCTCCCCAGTCCTTTGCGGCTCTCCAGAACTCCGCACCTGCCCCTCCGCACAATGCAATGCGTGAAATTTTCTCCGGCATGTGTCCGGCGTATATATCGAGACGGGATAACTGCCACGAATATTTTATGTGTTCAGGTGTGATGCCTTCAGGGCAGATACCCCTTACACCAAAATTTTCCGTTAACGGCTCTGTATCTTTCAGGCCAAGAAGTAAAGCAAGAGTGTCATTGACTCCCCCGTCTGACTTGTCCCAGTTGGTGTGTGCGGCAATGATAGCGATATTACTCCGAACTGCCTCCGCTATAGTCCTGCCGGTGTCATCATCTGTGCATACATGCTTCAGCGGCCTGAATATCAGCGGGTGATGACATACAAGGACATTGCACCCCTGCCTGCCTGCCTCAATGACAGCCTCACTCACGGCATCAAGTGCAACAGCAGCTTTCTTCACCTCTGCGTTAATGCTCCCTACAATAAGGCCGGGGTTGTCCCACTCTTCAGCCAGCGAGAACGGCGCAAAAGAATCTATATGATTCAGTAGGTCTTTTACGTTCATTAGCGGCTAAAATCTTTCGGGGAAAAACTTTTTGACATCATCAATAAACGCATCAGTCATTGAAGGTGTATTGATGAATGCGGGGTTAGAGAGGTCAAGCTCAAGATAATTGAAGTCTCCCTGTATTTCTGACTTCACGAAATCAAGAAAAGGCATATAGGCATCATAAAGGCTCTTCCAGTATTCAGCTCCCGCATCAATCTCGTCCTGCCTGCCCCGCAAATGAATCCGGCGCATGATCTCATTGAACGGACACCGCACAAGCACCAACAGCTTTGGGTTCTTCACGTAGCGCAGGAGTGAATCATACAGCGTAAGATAACATCCGAATTGGCTATCACGAAAATATCCCTGCCTGTAGTAGAGCATGGCATATACTTTGTCGCCGAATATGCTGCGGTCTAGGATATAGTCATTCTCCTCGCTGGCACAAAGATACTGGGCAAAACGAGTAACGAGAAAGTTCAGCTGCATGGGGAAAGCCCATTTCCTGTCGTGATGGAAACGGCTCAACAAGTCGTGTGAGTCCCGGAATTCTTCAGGCATGACCTTAAAACCGAGACGTTCGGACAAAAGATTTACGATCGTAGATTTTCCGCTTGCTGTCATTCCTTCTACGATGATCTGAATCTGTCCCAAAATTTTTAGCTCCTTTATTGCGTAATTATGGAAAATTTATGCGATTATACCAGACTTTAAGAAGGCGTATAAACTAATCCGGCTTGTAAGTAATCAGACTAAGATAAAAAACTCCCTTGCTCACTATTCTGTATTGCAGACGGTATTTTGTTTTTCTTAGAGCTTTAAATCTCGTTATCAGGCTGCTGCTGAACGTGTCCAGAAAATTATTCAGATGCTGGAGTGCTTCAGGGTACATATCACAAGCGTATCTGTCGCGGAAAAGTGTATATGCCCTTCTCATGTTATTAAAATTATCATAAAATTCCCTGAAAGTTTCAGCAGGATCTTTAAGGAAGTTTTTTATACGTTTTATTCTCAATCTCAATTTGTATGCTCTGCTGTGCTCAATATATCCTATAGCGTTATTCTTGTGCTGCCTGTACAGCATAAGAGCCATAGGAACATGACACACAACACCGCAGGCACTTGCATAAAGAGCAACCCAGTAATCATGATTTTTGATGCTATCAGAATATTCTCCCAGCCTCGTATAAATCCTTCTGTTAATCATTACCGTACAGCCTGTTACGCAATTCACAACGTCAAGAAGCTCACTGAAACTGTAACGGTATTTTTCGAGTTCACATGCCATAAACTTATCCATGCTATTCAGTTCATTATCTGCTACATGAAGACCGGTAAACACAAGCACACCTTTTCCGGGATTTTCCTTCTCTGTTTTCTTCATGTAATCCAGCGTAACATCAATCTTCCACTTCAGCCAGTAATCATCCTGATCACAGAACATAACATAATCAGCCTCAGCATGTTTCAATAACTGGAAGAAATTTTTTGCGTGATACCTGCACACAGCATCATCATGCACCACTTCAATTATGCCGGGATATTTCTTTGCGTATTCCTCTATGATTTCCGGTGTCCTGTCAGTTGAATCGTCATCGCGTATAATCAGCCTGAAGTCCTTAAATGTCTGTCCCAGAATAGAATCAATTTGTTCTGCAATATATTTTTCACCGTTGTATGCAGCCAGTAAAATATCAATTTCTGCCATGAATCTTATCACCTCAATAAAAAATTCCCGCCTGATTTTACCAGACGGGAGAGAAATTTATTTTTACTCTTATTTATCAAGTTTTACGCAATACCCCGTAACAGTCAGCACATATTCATCTGTCCTGCCGGTATATGAATTATCTTCTTTCCATGAAATCCTTGCAGGCGAGCATGAACCGTCCGTGTAGAAATATATTATCTCCGGCTCAAATTTCCAGCCCTTATCCTCCGGAATATCTCTCAGCTTCACAGTCTGCCACTCCAGCACTACAGGCTGATTGCTTGCAGTGCCGAGAAACGCGCTCAAACTGTCCGCAGGCACTTCCCTCTTCTGCAATGCCTCTGCAATGATAGCTCCGCGTCTTTCTGCTCCCTCCTGCTTAACCTTAAGCCTTATGGGAATGCCGGATAATGCTTTGTTCATAGCTGCTTCAAGCCCTCTCTGCAGCACTGCTGACTGAGGCTCAAAGAAATATGACAGTCTCGGAAGCATTACGCTGGACAGCACACCTATGATGCTTATCACCAGCATAATCTCAATAAGCGTAAAACCTGAACGCCGCAAAATTATTCCTCGTTCGTGATATCAGCGTTAATGCCGTCTCCGCCCTCTTCACCGTCCGGGCCGTAGCTTATGACCTGAATGCGCCCGTTCTGATTCCTGTAAACGTAGGGATTGCCCCAAGGATCTTCGGGAACTTTCTTCAGGTATCCGCCTTCTGCATATCTCTTAGGCACTGGTGAAGTCGTCGGTGCTGTAACGAGTGCGTCAAGCCCCTGTGAGGTTGACGGGTAGAAGCCGTTGTGCATACGATACATTTCGAGTGCGTCCTCGATTGAGCGTATCTGTGTTGCTGCTGTGGTGCGCTGGGCCTCTGCTACCTGCGGTCCGATGCGGGGAACTACAAGTGCTGCAAGAAGGCCGAGAATAACTACGACCACCATAATTTCAATCAGGGTGAAACCTGAACGATGCGCTAATTTATATTTCCTTTCATTCATGATGCTGAATACCTCCTCAGGAATTTTTATTTGTTATAATCATAGCATAACAGCCAATTTAATTTATTTGAAAGGGTGAATATGCTTGAAAGTCTACTATGATTTTCAGATACTTTCATTGCAGAAATACGGAGGCATATCGAGATACTTTTTCGAACTCATCAATGGAATTAGAGCTTTAGGAGCTGAAGCCAACATAAACTGTCTGCACAGCCGTAATTATTATTTCAAAGACCTGATAAAAATCTACGACACATCGAAGAATAATAATATCATAAACACGATAGACCTTCGATTGTTCAGGCAACTCAACAGGATAAGGGCACTGATGGATATGAGAAAAGGATATGACATAATCCACCCTACATACTACAGCCCCTACATGCTTGGCCGTCATAGAGGAAAACTTGTTATAACAGTTTATGACATGATACAAGAAAAATTTGGCGGCAGAAGCAGAGTAGCAGATGTCAAAAGTAAGATGCTTCACGCTGCGGATCATATAATTGCGATATCAGAGAACACAAAGAAAGATGTCCTTGATATATATCCCGATATAAAAGCTGAAAAAGTTTCAGTGATTTATCTCGCGTCGTCTATGACTGTACATGAGAACTCCGGGACAAATCCTCTCGGAAGACCATATGTGTTATTTGTAGGCGGAAGAAATTGGTACAAAAACTTTGTTCGTTTTGCTAAGGCTATGCGTCCGATATTGAAAACACACCCGGATCTCTGCGTATTTTGTGTAGGTGTGTGGGGGGGTATTATCTGTCGAAGAACTTAATGCAGTAGAAGGAATAACCGACCGCTTTTACTTTTCTCCTCTTGATGATAACGCTTTAGCAAATGCCTACAAACATGCAGAATGTTTTGTCTTTCCGTCAGAATATGAAGGTTTTGGAATCCCAGTTCTTGAATCATTTGCGTGCAGCTGCCCGTTAGTATGTTCCAATTCAAGCTCATTCCCTGAAGTTGCAGGAGATGCAGCAGAATACGTTGATCCTTACGATGTAGACGACATGAGCGCAAAAATTCTGCGTGTCATAGAGGATACAGATTTGCGCGAGCAATTGAAAGCATTAGGACGGGAACGCTTAAAGCAATTTAGCTGGAACAAGACTGCACAGCAAACACTTGAATGCTACAGTATGTTAATCGGACAATAATGCAATGAAGCAAAGTGTTTTGATTTTTGGCTGTGGTGGATTCGTCGGGGGCTATCTTGCTGAAGAGTTTTATTCGCACGGCTATAAGGTATACGGGACTGATATAACAGAATGCAAAACACCTAAGAACTTTCATGAATATATCTGCATGGATATGCTAAGTTATGCAGACGTGTTTGAACTAATAGAACGCATTGTTCCGGATTATATCATCAACCTTGCCGCAATAAGCTCTGTAGGGGATTCATGGAACATTCCGCAGAAAACTATAGCGGTAAACGTCAACGGCACTCTGAATATTCTTGAGGCAGTGAGGAAGCTGAAACTGAAGACGAAAATACTGCTTATAGGCTCAAGCGAAGAATATGCAGTGTCAGATACACAGATTTCGGAGAACTACCCGCTGAACGCAAACAACCCTTACGGAATATCAAAGATGACGCAGGAACATTTTGCTGATATGTACAGAACCGTATACGGAATGGACATAATAAGCACCCGCACGTTCAATCATACAGGAATAGGACAGCCGGATAAATTCGTGCTACCGTCCTTCGTGAAACAGGCTACAGAAATCCATAACTCCGGCAGGGACGGAAAAATATATGTCGGCAACCTTTCAGCAAAAAGGGATATAGGAGACGTAAGGGATATGGTTTCGGCATACAGGATGATACTAGAGAGCAGTACACGCAAAAAAATCTTCAATGTTGGCAGCGGTGTATGCTACAGTCTTGAAGATTTGTTGAAATATATAATCTCGCTGGCTTCCACAAATATTGAAGTTATAGTGTCGGAAGAAAAGCTACGCCCGGCCGATAATCCTATAATCTGGTGCAATAATTCACTCCTTCGTACAGAAACCGGCTGGGCTTCAAGGTATACTGTTTATGATGCAATACGCGAAATGTTCAGGAGCATGACGGGAAGAATATAATCATTTTACGATTCCGGCCAAGTCAAACACCGGAGTCAGTATTGCCAAAACGATAAATCCTACGCTAACACCGAGCGACAGTACCATTATCGGCTCCATAAGCGTTGAAAGTTTCTCCATTCTTCCCTGTGCTATCTCCCTGCACTGATCTGAAACGTTCGTCAATGCTCCGGACAGATCCCCGCCCATCTCACCGACACGGACAACAGCAACCGTCTCTTCGGGCATTCCGATTTTCTCCAGTGCCTTGTCGAACCTGTGCCCTGCCTTCACCATATCTGCGGCATCAACCCATCTCTGTTTGTACGTATCCATTGATGAGGCCATGCGCAACGCCTGAACTAACGGTATGCCAGACTTCAGCAGGGTGCTCAAGTGCGACATGACCAGCGCAAGACTCAGCTGATCCCTTATCCCGCGCATGAAGGGCATGTTGAAGCTCCTTCCTGTGTATTTCATCCACGCAAAAAGGGCTGTGAACGCTAATAGTATCCATAAACCGTAACTGCTGAGGAAGTCAGACATTCCGATTAGTATTCTTGTAGGCAGGGGCAGTGTCTGGTTCATGTCCTCGAAAAGCTCAGAGATTTTCGGCACAACATACGTCAGCATGAACGCAACAACACCAACGCCAACTACAGCCATAACGATTGGGTACGTCATTGCACCGCGAATCTTGCGCTTCAGGTCATCTTCCAGCTTGAACTCGTCTGCCGCTTCCGTCAGGACTGATACCAGAGTTCCGGACTGCTCTCCGGATTCTGCAACCCTCCAGAGGCTTTCACGGAATGCACCGCTCTCTGATAGTGCCGTGTGGAATTTCCTGCCTCCTTCAACTTCAGCTAACAGCTTCTCCATTACGGGCTTCAGTGTGCGGTCTCTGGTCTGTTTTGACATTATCCGCAGGGCATCAGCAAGAGGCAGACCTGACTTCAGATATGAGGCGAGACTCCTGCAGAAAAATATATGAGACTCAAGCGGAAGCATCTTTATCTTTACTTTGCCTTTCTTCTCCTCTGCCTGCTTTACGTCAACTACAACAATTCCCCGTTCCGTCAAACGGTCAACAGCCTGCATTGATGATCCTGCTTCTATCGTTCCTTTAGCGGTTTTGCCTTTAGCATCATAGCCGGAATAACTGAAATACGGCATCTGTATATCCCCCCTTTAATCCTCTCCTGCAACACGCGCAAGTTCTTCCGGTGAAGTCAATCCCGACTGAACTGCCGATAATCCTATTTCCCACAGAGTCTTGAAGCCTGACTGCCTAGCTATATCCCGGAGCTTTGAGGCCGGAGCACCTCCGACGAATGCCTCCTGTATTGCTTCATTCACAACGAACTGTTCATACAGACCGACACGTCCGCGATACCCGGTATTATGGCACTCCGAACACCCTGCAGGCACAAACGCCCGCGTTAATCCCTGCTTGGCCATCATTGCGGGAGGGGCTACCTCTTTGCGGCAATGCGGGCACAACCTGCGTGCAAGCCTCTGCGCAACCGTTCCTATCATGCAGCTTGCAGCAAGATACGGCTCTATACCCATATCTACAAGCCTGATTATTGCGCTGATTGAGTCGTTTGTGTGGAGTGTTGAAAGCACGAGATGTCCCGTCAATGATGCCTGAACACCTATATGTGCAGTCTCAAAGTCTCTCATCTCTCCGATCATCACTATATCCGGATCCTGACGCAGGATTGAACGCAAAGCCGCCGCAAAAGTTACCCCGGCTTTCTCGTTCACCTGAATCTGTGATACTCCGGGCAAGGCATATTCTACGGGGTCTTCTACGGTGATTATGTTCACGTCCGGGCTTGCGAGTGCCTGAAGGATTGCGTAAAGGCTCGTGGATTTTCCTGATCCTGTAGGGCCGGTAAACAGAATCATTCCGTGCGGCCTGTGTATCAGCTCCTCCATGATTGACCGTTCGCGCTCCTCCATGCCGAGATCCTCAAGCGTCAGCAATCCGTGCCCTTTGTCGAGAAGGCGCATTGCGATTCTCTCGCCGTACTGTGTCGGGACAAGACCTACACGGACATCAACCGCCCTGTCTCCGAGTGTGATTCCGATTCTTCCGTCCTGCGGTGCCATGTGTTCCGCTATATCCATTCGGGACATAACCTTTATGCGGCTCGTCAATGGTGCCTGATTGGAGCGGGGAAGCCGTAACCTGTCCTGCAGTACGCCGTCAATGCGGAAACGTATCACAACCTCATCTTCATACGGTTCTACGTGAATATCCGTTGCTCTCTGCTTCAGCGCGTCGACAAACAGCCCGTTCACCAGACGTATAACGGGAACGTCAACAGAGTCGCTTAATACGTCCTCACGTGCAAGGTCGTCAAGATCGTCAATTCCCTCAATGCCTTTTGCGGCCTCGTCTGCGGCAACACTGCGCAAATCGTACAGCGTGTGCAGGAGGTCGCCTATCTCCTTTTCGTCCCGTATCTCTAAGTCTATAGGGAAGCCCAGTGCAACACCGAGCATCTGCGCTTTCGGCCAAGCGTCATAATCCACTGCACCGACAATCAGAACTCCATCCTCAATCCTCAAAGGGACAATGCGAGCCTGACGGAGAACGTCAAGACCCATACCGTCCGGCAACAAACTTGATACTTCTTTAGCATCAGGAAGCGGGGGAAGTTCTGCAACTGCCTGCTGTTCTTCCTGTTCCTGTTCCTGCTCTAAAACTGCTTCTGCCATATTTTATTTCCTCTTCAAACTCTTCATGTACATCTCCCGGAATCTGTTGTCTATATCTGCTTCAATAGCTCCTACGTCTGCACTGGCTAAATCTTTTCTTATGTTGACCTGATTAAGTGCCGCCATGCCTATTTCCTTATCTGATGATTGCGGCAGCAGTTTTGAGAATCCTGAAGCCCTCATAGTAACAGCTTTCATTTCCATATCATTCTCTATGATCTGCGGAGTAAGGAAAATAACAAAGTCTACTTTCTGTTTTTCTTTCGATATTTTCTGGAACAAGCCGCCGATCAGCGGAATATATGACAGTCCGGGAACCCTGCGCTTCATTGACGTTTCTGTTTCCTTGATCATGCCGCCGAGTATTATCGTCTCGCCGTCTCCTACAACAACGGAAGTATTTACCTCACGCTTTGACGTTATAGGCGTTGGGACTCCCGGTGCAGTCATAACGTCTTCAGTTGTCTGCTTTATGTCCATTGCAACAAGATGTCCGCTCCTGATGTGAGGCGTTACAGTCAGAGTTAATCCCGTGTCCTTGTAGTCATAATTGCTCTGTATTGCCGTAGGGTTGGACATGTCGGAAGTTGAGCCTTTCATTACAGGAATAACGTTGCCGACCTGAAATGAACTCTCTTTGTTGTCCGTGCACATAAGACGGGGAACTGAAAGAATGTTTACCGCGTTATACCTTCTGAGCAAATCTATAGTCGCATACATTAAGCCCATAGGGTTATAGTTCGTAACAGTGTATGTAGATCCTCCGCGCTCTAAGAGTTCCTCGCGTTTTGACAGGTCATTGAACCATGTCATGAATGTTGAAGGCACGGAACTTTCTCCGAGCGACATATTACCGCCGAGCAGCAAGTCATCCCACATCTGACCGCCGACTATAGACCAGTCTATGCCGTTGTTCTCCAGGTTGCTGACGTTGATTTCAGCAATGAACCCGCGCAGTAATATCTGTCTGGGCTGAACGTCAATAGCGTCAAGTATCGGCACGAGAGAGTCGAACTGCCTCTGTGTTGCCGCAAATATCAGGCTGTTTGTTGCTGTGTCGGGAACTACTGTTGCAGGAAATTTCGCGGCATCAGCACCGAGCATAGGAGCTGTTGAAGCCAGAACCCTTCCGACCTGTTCTGCGGCGGCTGTGGCATCAATATTCTTCAGATGGTATATGTGAAAGTCCCCTATCTTTGAGTCAACGTCGAGATCCCTGACCAAACTATCAACCTTGCTTAACATATTAGGGTTGCCGACAACTATAACCTTCTTGCTTGCAGCGTCTGCAAGTGCGTTGACCCCCTGAAGCGGCCCGTTTGCCCCGGCTATAGCGTTGATCTGTGCGGCTACGGTTGCAGGGTCAGCATACTGCAGGTCATATGTACGTGTTGTTCTTGCGCTCTGGGGAGTGTCCATGCGGCGTATAAGCTCCATTGCCTTCCGCACGTCCGTTGAGCGTCCCTGAAGGAGTATATCCTTTCCGTTGCCTACGGGCATAACCATAAGGGCCGAACCGAAGCTCTGCTGTAATGCCGGTATGATGCTCTCCATAGTGATATAGTCTATCGGAACAATATATGTTACTGTCTCTTCACCGAAGCCGGGACCGGATCTTCCCCGGTAAACATTCGGCGAGGGGCTTGCACCTCCCTGACGGACGACGGAATAACTGCCCATATCCTGAAGCGATAAGTTATACATCTGGAGTGTTGACAGCATAATCTCACGGGATTCACGTATCGTTACAGGATGGGGAGAAATTATAGTAATCTTTGAGTTTATGTTAGGCGGCACTATAATATTCTCCTGCAGTATCTCAGACATGAACCGCATAAACCTCACTAAATCCATATCCTTGAAGTTGAACTGCACAAGCCCGGAACGCCTCATTGCCTGTGCCGCGTCCATTAAAGTTTTTTCGTCTTCTTCCGACATTTCCCCGCCGGTTGCTGCCTGTGCCGGTGCAGAATTATTATTATTGGTGTTGTTAGCCGGTGTGCTCCTTCTCACAGCTCCATTTGCACACGAGACAAGAGCCAGCATGAATATCAATATCAATATACACAGAATCTTTTTATCTTTATTTAAACTCAAAATTTACAACATCTCCCGTCCCTTATCTGGTAAAAATAATACTACAAACAAGATTTATTCAGCAACATATATAATAGTGGAACGGCCATCACCTGTACTTACTGTTACGCGCCGGAACTTCAATTCATAGTCATCTACGGGCACAGACTCATGAGTAGTGCGCCACGTTATGCCCTTCTCGTCATCAGTGCCGTTTTCAGGCATATCCGTATCAACACGGAAACGCATCCATATTTCTTCAGCCGCCGAAGCAAGCCCGCGCTCAATCTGAAGTTCTGCCATGAGCTTATACGACATAGCTATCAGCCTGAACCCTGCGGAGATCACCAGCCCTGCAACAGCAACGGACACGAGAACTTCCATCAGGGTAAAGCCCTTACGTCCTTTAACGCACAACATAGCGCAAATTCGTAGGCTGTCCGCCCCGCGTAACTTCAACGTCAAACCTCTCACTGTTCATGAGCGAGTTAATCGAGTTCGCTATATCTCCCATGTTGGTGAATGGAATCCCGTTCACTGATTTCACGACATCACCGCGCTGTACACCGAGCCGTTTCAATATGCTGTCATTCTGTATCCACTGGACTTCAAGCCCTCCTGCCTTGTCATTTGGCCTAAGTCTTATGCGTTTAAGTTCGTCGAAAGGATTCTGGACGAGCTGATTCACCATTTCGCTTGAGATCTGCCCTTCCTGTGCTCCCGGCGTGGCAGCTACGATATTCCCGGTGTTGTTCTGCTGAGGCTGTGCGGCGGCTTTGGGTGCAGGCGCGGGTTTCGGCGGTTCAGGCTTGGGCTTTGAGGCAACCGGGCCGTACGTGATGTATTTCGTTACGCTGTCTTTTCCCCGTCTGAATGTAGCGTCCCGATATGTTACCGCTGTAAGATTGAAGCTCTCTATACTGTCCTTGATGAGCATCAATCTCAGCTTCCCGTTCTTCTCCACCCATGCACCGACTCCCGGAAGAGTCCCGCGCAGTATCAGGTCATCAAGCGTTGAAGGGGGTTCGGGCTTCACGTCCTCTGAAGGTTTCGTCTCTGCAGGAGTATCGGTCTTGCGTTCAGATATGCGGAAGGGGTTGACATCAAGAAAGCCGTCAAGCCCCCGGCTGGCTTCTTTTGCCTGTGATGCCTCCTGTGCACCTGTTACGGCTTTATCATTCATGCCCCCTGTACCTGCAAACTTGTCGAGCGCATAACCCATGCCTACACTAGCAAGACGGCCAAGAACAGCACCTATCAGCAATGGCAGGACTATAAGCCACAAAGCATAAATCTTTCCTCCGCCCTGTGCTGATGGCGTATCCTCCGTATTTTCTTCTGTTATGTTATTGTTTATGCGTCTGAAATTTATTTTTGCGAATATATCTCTCAATCTGTCCAGCAATTTTTATCCTCTCCTCACTAATTACGCCTCAAATACCACCTTCCGCCGTCCTGCACTAAAGGGAGAAAATTCCTCAGCATTCCCATGTTACTGGCGAAAGATTCAGGAACGTCAAGCCTTGCATCAGCACGGCCAATACGCATAGTTCCTGTGTTCACTGTCATATAGCCGTTGACCGAAAAATCCCCGTTAGTCCTCAAATTCTCCAGCAGTATCTCGCGCCCGGCAGTAAGCAGGAATCCTCCGTCCCCGAAACTCATAACCTGCCCAAGCTGTATGCTTCCTCCCTTGAATTCAATATTGCAGACCGGCGCAAGACTCAATATGCTCGATAATATCTGCGGCCTTAACGTGATAGAACTGAACGACAGATTCACCATGCCGCTTAAAGTCAGATTATGCACCGTGAATCCGTCATCTTCTCCGGACACATCAGAATAATTCAGCCTCATTCCGCGTGATTCAAGCTGTGAATGCGCTACCGACATAGCAAATTTCCCGGCTTCAGCCCACGGCATGAAGTAATACAGTGAATACCCGAAACCTGCAATAAGCAGAAAAATCTTCAGTAAGTTAATCAGAAAACGTTTCATATCTCAATTCATCGGCCCTATAATTGCCGAAACTGTCATAAGTCTTTCCTGTCCTGCCGGCAAAGCACGAAGCTCCGCTGCAATGAACCTGACTCCCCGTGATGCAAGCTGCCTCTGCAGTTCTGCAAGCTCATCCGCATACAGCCTGTTGATCTCTACGGTCTGGTTTCTCCCGTCAGGTGCTACCCTGTTGACCCTGCTTCCCAGCTCCATGCGTTCAGAGACCTGCGCAAATACTGCGGCAACGTCTACATTAGTGCTGGTGTTGGCTGCTGCGTTCGGTGCAAGAGTTTTGTATTCGTCGCCCAGTATCAGAAGCGTACGCCATCTTCCCTGCTGTGATGCAAGAGTGTTCATACTCTGTTTCGTCCAGTCGCTTACTGTCAGGACACCGAACCACACGACCAATGCCGCCAGAACTGCCGCAATAAACCTCACAGATCCTACTGCCTCGCCTCTGAGGATACTTCTTGTATTGTTTATGATGGAATCAAAATTTACCGCCATAACTTCACCACCTGACGCGCAGATCAAACCTGTAGCCTATGCCTGAAACGAACTGCGTATTATCGACCTGCGCCAAATTTGCCTTGTCTTCCCATGCCCTGCGGAAAGCTAGAATAGTGCTCATGTCCGGAGCTACTCCCGTGCAGTCTATGCCGTCAGCATTGTAGCGTATCGTGTCAATCGTGATATTAGGCTTCCCGTTATCGGTGAACACGTCCCCCAAATCCGCAAGAACTTCCTCTAACGGGTGTCCTTCCGTGCCTGTTCCGGAGAGTTCCGCTATCCTGTCCCGCGCAAGCACTACGGGATTTGAGACTCGGCCGGTTCTCTGGGGGTCAAACACCTGCTTGTAGTATCTCTCTGCACGATCCCGCACGGCCTGAACCTGATCCTGCACCTGCTGCCACCGCAAAAGCCCGGCACCCAGAGCAATAACGCCGAGAGCCAGAAGCCAGCAAGCTGCACGGGTAAGCAGACGCACATTACGTTCAAGCCCCATAGCACCTTCAAGGGCAGAACGCGAAAGATTCACGCCGGAGATCCACGGGCAGATATTTACGCTCTTGCTGACGATACCGCAAAAACGCTCGTCTTCTTCCGGGTTGTCCTCATCACCTGCGGCATTGACGACAAAATTTCCTCCCCGCTCAAGTTCACGTATCTTGCAGTAGTTGTTGTACCACGCTAATTCCTTCTCTTCTGCGTCCTCATTGGTACGCCTCCGCCACCTGTACAGCACCGGTTTGTATTCCTGCCACAGAAGCGAGCATACGTTTCCCTCATCAAGCCACATGGTTACGCCCGTTCCGTTATGAGATTCAAGCTGTGATACGAACGGCAAAGGAGCAGGCCATATTTTGCCCGGCCCTGAATCATACGGTAATGAAGGTATGTCGAGTTCATCCGGTGAAACGTACCATACTATGCCGCTTGAGATTCTGCCGGTCTTGCTGAGTGTTACGGGGAAAAGCTCAACATTTCCTGCCGCAGAAAAGGGCAGTACCTGAAGCCTTAATGCCTCGCGAATCTTTGTTGAGTTCGAGAAAGGAAAGGTGAAATCTTCAAGCGATAATGACCTCATAGGAACAAGCGTAATATGCTTTCTCTTAGTCCCTGAACCTGCAGATACTATGCGAATATCACGCTCTATGCCGTCATCCCCGCCAGAAGCTATATCTACTACCCTCCGGAATTCCGTACCGCTCATATCATCCCCGCCGGATCTCCGGAGCAGTGCGGATCTCAATCTTGCTGATATATCATCAAGTCTCATGATTCCTCCCATCTGACTATACGCCTTATCGTCCTGTCAAATATTATGCTGAATGATGTTCCGTCTTCCCCTTCTGAACTCATGCACTGAATGTTCATCATGAAATACCTGCTCCTGAAGCCCGCTATGTTGGTGAGAAGAGTTGATGTTCTCGGCGAGGCTCCCGGAAGACTCTGAACGTCCCGCAATGACGTTAACGGCTCTTCCTTCCGGGACTGCTCAATCCTCGCGGCAAGCCCGGCAACGTCAAGCCCCGGCAGAAGCTCCATGACGTGAAGCGGTGCCACATTCAGGTTGATCTGCCCGTCGCTGAAGACAGTACAGTAATCGGCAAATCCCGGCTGGCCTCCTGAGCCGTACACTAAATCGGAATTGACATCACCGCTGAGTATCAGAAGCTCCGATATGTCATAAGGGGCTCTGTTGATGAAGTTATCTGCTTCAACGCTTCCTACTCTCGGCCTTGTATTGCGGTCAAGAAAGTCAAGCAGTATATTTTCCAGCCCGGTGCAGTTCAGCTTGTCCAGCATGTCGTGCCATATGTCGGTAAGTTCACGCCTCAAAGTGTTTCCGTCCGGCAAAAACAGATTCCGCAAGGGTATTTTGTCGTCTAAAGGCGTTACCTGAACTATCCATATTTCAGAGCCGTCAACGGGTATCACGAAAGGCTGAAACCATCTCTGCGTGGGGCTGTCGTAATTTATCTGTGTTGATACTTCATACAGCAGATTCATCACAGAACCTGCAAGAACCTGCGCAAGACTCCTATTGGTGAGGAGTATGCGCTCACGGCCTATACCGCGAACCTGCTGACGTACAAACCATGTGAAAGCCGTTGCACAAGAGATCAGCATAACTCCCAGCATCAATACGCTTACGAGGACAAAGCCTTTTCTATTGCGGGAAAACAATAAACCGTTCAAGCTCATCTAAATTATCACTGTCCTTGTTCTGAAACGAAGCTCCCGAAGCATTATCCTTACTCTTGCGCCCAATCTTGATATACAGCCCTGAAGGCAGCTGCCCGCTGTAATCCTTGCGCCTGTCTTCCTCATGTGATCCTGTAGGGACTTCAACGCGAAATTCATTCACTCCCGGCAGGACTAACTGTGCTTCAGGATCATCACCTTTGAGGTTTTCATGTTTGATGGCATTCGGCATCTTCCCGGGAAATATCCAGCGGTATAACCCTGGCAGAACGTCATTGTGCATCATTCCGCCGGACTCGATTTTGTACACCAGAGTCCCGGAAGGCAAACCCTGAATTGTAGGTGATGTGCTCATAATCATTAATATATCCTCGTCATTTCCTCCTATAGCTTCATGATCTACTATTGTTATCACGTTTGATGATAATCTCATGGCAGAGTTGAGATCCCGCGCAAGAAAATTCATTGTCCGTGAGAGCGCGGAAATGTCCGCATATTCTTCTTGAGTCTCCACAACCCTGCGGACAGTAACGACGACGGGAGCAAGCGCAAGAGTGGTAAGCATTCCCGTCAGCATTACTGCTACAAGTATTTCTACAAGCGTGAAGCCCTGCCTTTGTGCGCTATTGGTCATCGCTACCCGGGCCGTTAAGGAGCAGCAAGGCATTGATGATTCTTCCGTCTGCGTTCTGCTGGGGAACTCTCTTCAAGTGATATGTTCCGGGCTTGAAGTAGTTCTTGATCTCCCTCAAAACCTCTTCTATCTGGTATCTCTGCGCAAAATTCAGAAGCCTGCTGATGTCCTCCGAATGAGGCTCGCGCTGGAACTGCGACCATAAAATATTGAAACCCCTGATGAGAAGGTCATTATCGTCGAGCTGTTCGCCAACCTGCAGATAGTGATAGCCTAAATTGCGCTGTACTTCCTCGCGTACTATCGGGTGCTTGTCGGCCTCTTCAAGAAGGTAAAGCTGAAGCCTTGCGTCCTGTGTGGAGAGTGCCTGACGCAGAAGCCAGTTGCCGTAAATCCCGCTTGAGATGTATATACAGCCCGCTATTGATGATACAACGCATACTAATGCGATAATCCTGCTGAAAAACTTTGTGCGTATGATATTGAACTTCAGCTTTTCCGAGAAAAATTCACGGTTTGAGAGTGCAAAAGCTAATGTTATCCATACCATATTTTCTATGCGGTGGAATGGCCGTGTAAAGACTGCGCAGAACGTGATCAACAATATTAACGCTAAAGCCCATACGGCATTAATATTTATGCTCATGCGCTCCCGCCGGAACAGTCCCTTCACTGCAGGGACAAACCATGCAAGCCACATAACCAGAAGCGCAATGCCGCCGATGACTCCTCCCTCACAGAAGAACTGCAGGAACTCGTTATGTGCCCAATGGGTATACTGCCATTTATACCAGTCATCCGGGACGAGATCGAAGCCGTAACGCTGTCCTTCTATGTAGTGCCATTTGTATTGGCCGATACCGACTCCTTCAGGGTGCTCAAGTGCCATAGCGTATGAAGTCATCCAGATTCCGCGCCTGTTGCCGATATTCTCTGCATTCTTCACTATATCTACCGTCTTATCTACTATAGCTTCTGAACGCGGAGAATACATAGAAGCCCAAAAGACTGAAGCAATAAGCACAATTGCCGCCAAAAACCTTAAAGCATAATTACGGTTAAACTTCCATGCTGCAACAATGATCAGCACAAGAAGACCGCAGATTAATGCAAGCGTTGCAGAACGGCTTGTAGAGTTCATGAGCCCCCAGAAATTTACTGCCATGAACAAGAGAATTACAGACGAAAAATAAACGTGCCTGTCATTGCCTAGCCTCCATGCAGTAACGAACGCTGAAAGCACAAACAGTCCGGCCAAGACAGCAAAAATTACGCTGGATTCTGTTACCGCGAACTTCACCGACACTACTGCAAGAGCGATCTCAATCACTGGAAGCCATATCTTTTTCCCGTGCTCATCGTCATCATTCTTCCATGCGTCATACACGAACAGATACACAGCACCTAACGTAGCAACTGCAACCCAAAGGCCGAACATGTTCTGCTGTGCGGTGTTACCGATATAGTTTCCGGGTGTCGGCAAAATGATATTTCTGTATTGTATGATGTCCTCAAGGAATGTTCCCCTGAGAAACTCAAAGTTATTCATACTCCGTATCTGAAGCTCCGCAAAGCCTACGTTTATTGCCGCATTAATATTTGCGAGTATCAGAACCGGGCGCAATCCCCAATCCGGGAATGATGCAACGCTGATGATATAGAATGCCCAGACAGTAACGAAACATACCATCTCCAGCACATAACCTGTCGGCGAGAATATATTTATCCATAACGGCTGAAGCGAGCAGTAAGTCAGTATCAGTGCCCATATCACGCCGAAAAGGTCTATCCTGAGATTGATTCTTTCGTGCCCGTATATCCACAGCCTGATGCCTGCAACGAACACTGCAACAGCAACAGGGACTCCCGTAACTGTCCACTTGAGTATATGCAGTGTATCAGCAAAATTTATCCCGGAATAAATCAGGTTCGGCAGTGCAAGAGATATAAACCATAACGGCATTAATACCCATGCAGGGACTAACGGTACTGGAGCAAACTTATCCGGTAATTTCTTCAGTGAGGGTTTTACTTCAGGCTTCTTGTTCTTCTTCAATTATTGTTCCTCCTTATTGTGCAAGCGCATATCTCTCAACCGGCGCAAATGAGTCCGTGAATGCAGGTACATGAGGATCCGGCACGAACGGTTCAAGCCACTGATGCGACAACAGCCCCGCGAACCTTGCATCAGGCGTAGGCGGGACGCTTGAGGCCGTATCACCCATTCCTACAAGTATTACGTTCTGCAGTGCATAGGCATATTTGGGGTCTGGTGCATTGGCGGGAAAGATCATCATAGTGCTGAATGAATTTGCGAATGCCTTATAGATCCCGTGAAAGACTCCGGCTTTAGGGCCGTAAACGCTCGCAATGATATTCACGATTAATGCACCGTCAGGCTTCAGGAGTTCACGCAAATGCGCGGCAGTCTCTACCGTAGTCATCTGGAAGGGTATAACTATCCATGAGCTGAATGTATCCATGAATATGGCATCATACGGCTCGAACCCGTCAGCTTTTGCCCGGTTCAGGAATGTCCGTGCATCCTCATGGAATATGCGCAGGTTAGGGGAGTCCTTGAGATCAAAATATTTCCGTGCAGTGTCGGTAACGCCGGGGTCAAGCTCTACGACATCAATAGATACTCCGGGACGTTCAGACAGCAAATAGCGCGGGACACAGTAGCCTCCTCCTCCAAGCATTAAGACTCTCTTAGTGTCTGGCTTATAGTGGAAGGCCAAATCATAGAACTTCGTATATTCGCTCACCAGTTCCGAAGGGTTATCGGTGTACATTAAGGACTGTGCAGAGTCCGGGTTAGTGATGAGTATTCTGACTCTTCTTCCGTTGCGGCGGTCTATGCTCTCGACAACTGAAAGATGATTGTATGCAGTCTCTATCTGTTCGCCTACAGGGCTGAAGGGCAGTCCGTAAGTGTCGGCAGTATATGCGCCACCTGCGATAATGCCCATGACGAATATTGCGATAATCTTGCGCCATGCTCCCGTGTACACCAGCACCGACAGTAACGCTACCATGCTTGCGAGGAGCATCAGTATCACGCCTGACGGGAACAGCGAGATCAATACGAACCCGCCGAGAAACGTACCGAGAATGCTTCCTGCTGAGTTGAGCGCGGACAGCCTGCCGACAACTGCACCGGATGAATTGATGTTCTGCATTGCCAGACGTGCCACAAAAGGCGAGACCATTCCGAGAAGGACGCTTGCAGGAGCAAAGATCATCACTGCAGCAAGTACGGAAGACATGTAGAGATTCATATTCATTCCCTGAAGCGAGGTAAGTATATAGTTGCACGCCCATGCTGTAAGGGCAATGATTACCGCCGCAAAGAGCAGGATGCGTCCCAAAAGTTTGCCTTCCGGCCTTCTGTCAGCGATTGAACCGCCGAGCCAGTTTCCGATACAAAGACTCGTCATAATTATGCCGATTAATGCTGTCCATACTATAAGGGACGTTCCGAAAAATGGAGCTACAAGCCTTGACCCGGTAAGCTCAAGAATCATTGTAGCTGCCCCACTGAAGAAAGATACCGCCTGCAACCGTGCCTGTATCTTTGTCGTTTTAGGGTCATTGTTATGATCGTAATTCAAATTTTATTCAGCTCCAATTATTTTTTTGCTTTTATTTTATCTATGTGCTTTGAAAAAGTTATCGGCGATTTTTGAGAAATAAGCGCGTTGATTCGTGATTTTGCTTTCTGTAAGTATTCGTAAATGACTTGAAGGAACAATAATTGTCCTGCGGACAATCCCCCACGGATACAGTAAACCAGCACCACCCACGCAAGCCCTGGACACCCCGGAGGCGTTTTCACCGCCGAGGTTCAGGTCCACCAGGGCACTCACAGGGCTGTTCTCATGGTTGCGGAGACGCACCCGGACCATGAGGTCGGCCGTCTTGAAGCCCTCCACGTCCAGGTCGGGGACCACGTACAC
>CAJOES010000026.1 GCA_905233455.1 uncultured Synergistales bacterium
CTGAGTCATGACGAAAATATTTTCGCGCTCAAGAATATTCACTGCCGGCAAATCACCGGGAATATTTATCGGCATTTCCTGTTACTCTTCCCTGCGGAGTGCTCCGCCTGATGTCCTCATAAAATTTTGCCTCCTTCAAATCCTTTACTCATAGTGTTCCCACATTTTTATTACTCTTATAACGCCATCATATGGTGTCCCGTCAGGTGATAAGAAATTTTCTGTGTTGTCCAGTACTTCATATACAAGCCTATGCTGAATATTGATACGCCGTGAGAAACAGCTCCGTAATCCCCATACTAATTTTTCACACGGCGGAGGAGTTTTGAAAGGGTTAATCCTGATTATGTTCAGGAGTTCTTTAGCCTTTCTTTCATACCCTGCCCTCTTCAGAAGTTTCATATCTTTTTCTGCTTTCTTGCTGAACTTAATAATATACATTTACCATTCCTCGTCAGGGTCATAAGTCTTGCATTCCGATAACGATTCCTGCCTTGCTTCCTTGATGTCCTCAAGCAAACCGGGGACAGAATACAGATATAACGTCTCCTGAATCGAATTCCAGTCCTCTTCAGGTATCATAACCGCATTCCTGCCGTCATCATTTACGATTATTACGGGTATGCAGCTGTCGTTGACTTCTGCCGCTAACTGGCTGAGGGTTTTTGTTGTCGTTGATGCGTTTACTGCTGTCATTTGTCCTTCTCCTTATATTGCTGTATTTCCTCAAACATTCTCTGCACTTTTATGCGGGCTTTGCGTTCTTCATATTAGCAAAATAGCCTGCCGAGTCGTAGCATTCAGGGTTCGGCTTGTTCTTCCTCCGCAGAGATACGCAAGATACACCCACACGTAAGCCTCACTGCCTCGTCCATAGTATTCCCTCAATGCTTCTTGTACGCCGATATGCCCTCGTACTGCCGCATTCTTTAACCAGCGTATTCCTTCATCTCTATTACTATTGTGCAGGTTATACTCACCAAGTTCATACATAGTTTCGGTGTCTTCGTTCTCTGCTCTCTGCTGAAGCGTAAGGGATTTCACTTTTTTCACCGGCGGTTTTTTCTTGGGCGGTTCAATTTTTGGTGCTGGTGTCTCAACAGGGAGGCTGAGTTTCTGCGGTTTGGGGGCTGGAGGCTGTATCTGTTTCTCATCATGCACAGCAAATTTCTTCTGAGGAGTTTCGTTATCGAATTTAGCCAGCATTTTTGCACTGTTCTCCGTCTCAAAGCCGAAGGCCAGATTACATCTCACCGACTCTATTGCCTTTTCCTGCATTCCGAGAGTGAAATACATCATGCCCATGTAAATATCATTCGCCCAGTCTTCAAGCGGAGCATCTCCATCATTTCCGACAGGCACGCAGTAATTTTTCCGCGCAGTCCTCCGTAATGTCTCCTGCCTCCTGTGCTGAATATCCCCTGCAGAACCAGTACGGAGAATACATCGCAAAATCACCTTCAATGTACTTCAGCATTCTCACAGGCTTTGAGGGGTCAGTCTCCTGCATTGCCGCATAAAACTTGTCGAGTCCGTTCTGTGTCAGTCTGTAGCTGTCCGAAAGCCTGTACTGCCTTAGCAGCGTCCATGATGCCCCCAATAATTTGCTCTGTAGTGCGTTATACTCATCAAGTTCTTCTCTCTTGAGCTGTAATGTTCTGCCGGTGTAATTGATTTCGCCTTTCATCTTTGAGCTGAAATATTCAGACATGCAAGACATAGCCAATTTGCTGAGCCACTTTAACGGATCAGCGTTAATCCCGCTCATACGCAGCTTATTGATGATTCCGGTATATTCACGGTCAAACACGAGCCCGCCCCGCATTGAAGTTATACGGTGAAGCGACACTACAGCCATATTCAGGCATAATATTCTTTCAGCAGTTCATAACGCATTACAGCAACGCCCTTAGACGCAACATCGCGTATCACCCTGAACTTCAGCCCTCTGGGAACGTCCACTTCAGCCGGGTCAATCAGGAACGCTTCAGCACTGCCCCGAAGGTCATGCACCAGTCCTGCCGCAGGATATACCACCAATGACGAGCCGATAACCGCGAAAATGTCCGCACTGCGTACTAGCCTTGCCGCCTCCGTGATCATGGGGACAGCCTCGCCGAACCACACTATATGAGGCCGTAATGTCTCGCCGTCAGAATTCTTCTCATCGTATGCTAATTTCCTGTAACCTATATCTATAATCTTCTCCTCATTGTTGACCGGTCTTGCCTGCGTCAATAGGCCGTGAAGGTGAAGGACATGCGAGCTTCCTGCGCGTTCGTGAAGGTTGTCTACGTTCTGGGTTATTATGCGGACATCAAAATATTCTTCAAGTTCAGCTAAAATCTTGTGCCCGTCGTTAGGCTGTGCATGTTCTAACTGTGTGCGCAGATCGTTATAGAAATCCGTCATGAGCTTTGGGTTTCTGTACCAGCCCTGAATACTTGCAACATCTTCAACGCTGTACGTTTCCCATAAGCCCCCCGAATCCCTGAATGTCTTAAAGCCGCTTTCGGCACTGATACCTGCTCCTGTTAAAGCTACGAGACGTTTTTTATTTTCCGGCATGAATTTTTTTCTCCCTTGTATAATGTATTAGTTAAGTGGAATAACATAATAACATAAGGAGGAAAAATAATTTTGCGCTTCAAAGAGAGCATGACATTCATAAAGCGTTTTGCAGATTCACCGAGAAGAATAGGAAGTGTTGCACCGAGTTCAAAGTTTCTGACTAATGCAATGCTTGACCGTGTTGACTGGGATAATGCAAACTATATCGCCGAGCTTGGTGCTGGTACTGGAGTATTTACGCGAGAGATCGTGAAGAGGGCAAAACCAGATGCAAAAATATTAGTGTTCGAGATTGATCCGGCACTGCAGAAGATGATTCAGGAGGAACACCCGGAACATAAGGGATTGAGCCTGCACAGTGATGCTCAGGAACTCTACAGGTACATGCAGGACAACGAGATCAGCGCGCTGGACTTCGTGATTTCGAGCCTGCCGTTTACGGTTCTTCCGCCGCGTGTTACTGTGAGGATTCTTGATGCTGTCGTGAAGTGCCTAAAGCCTGAAGGTCATTTTGTGGCGTATCAGTATTCGTCGATCATGAAGCATGTACTGCAGAAAAAGTTTGCGCGGATTCAGACAAGGTTTGTGCTGTGCAATATTCCGCCGGCGTTCGTGTATGACTGTTTCGAGGCAAAAAAATAATGGCGGAAACGCAGAGATTCGAACTCTGGTAGGATTGCTCCTAAGACGCTCTCCAAGCGCCCGCCTTCGACCGCTCGGCCACGTTTCCACCTTTAACGGGTGAATTATAGCACAAAAATTCATAGGCTCAATATTCCGCTTCTCTGTGAGGAATTGCAGGGAAGTATTTTTGTCCTTACACAAAAATTAACTCCCCTGACTCATCATCGGGGGAGTTCTCTTTGTCTCTTACAGCTTTGCGATTATTGCGTCCCTCATCTGCGAACCCGTAATCAGCTTCGTGCCTTCAGTGCCGGTAAAAATATCTCCTGTCCGCAGCCCGTCATTCAGCACGTCATCGACAGCACGTTCAATCCTGTCTGCCTCTGCCGTCATGCCGAAACTGTACCGTAGCATCATAGCCCCTGCAAGAATCGTCCCTATAGGGTTAGCCTTGTCCTGCCCCGCAATGTCCGGAGCTGAACCGTGAATAGGCTCATACAGCCCGCGGTTGCCCTCGCCAAGACTCGCGCTGGGAATCATTCCGATTGATCCTACTATCTGGCTTGCCTCGTCCGAAAGTATATCCCCGAATGTGTTCTCGGTAACGATTACGTCAAATTCCGATGGAACTCGAATCAGCTGCATTGAGGCGTTGTCCACATAAAGATGATTGAGCTTCACTTCAGGATATTCCTTTGCGACCTCCTCAACAACTGAACGCCATAACCTTGAGGAAGTCAGGATATTTGCCTTGTCGATTGAGGTTACTATCTTGCGCCGCCCCATAGCCATCCTGAACGCAACATGAGCTATGCGCCGTATCTCATGCTCCGAATACTCCATGACATCACGCGCTGCCCTCTCTCCGTCCGGTGTGGTGAATGCCTCATGCTTGCCGAAATATATTCCTCCGGTGAGTTCACGCACAATGATGAAATCTATTCCCTTCTCCGCAATATCCTTCCGTAACGGACATGCCGCCGCAAGGGGAGCAAATATTTTCGCCGGACGAATATTAGCGAACACTTTCAGCCCGCTCCTGACTCCAAGCAATCCCCGTTCAGGGCGTAATTCCGGAGGCTGATTGTCCCATTTAGGCCCTCCCACTGCTCCCAGCAACGTAGCTTCTGCATTCTGGCACGTCTTGAGGCTCTCAGCAGGCAGGGGTTCGCCATACTTGTCGATTGCGTTTCCGCCCATAGCAACTTCATGGAACTCAAACGCTCCGGGTGCAGCACGCTCTAACACTTTCAGGGCTGCACCGATGACTTCAGGGCCGATACCGTCGCCCGGTATTACTGCAACATTCTTCTTGCTCATGATGATTTATGCTCCTTCGTGTGAATTTGTGATAGCTTTAATTATCTTATAACCGTCAAGCCTTTACGTATATTGCGTAATTGACTGATACCCCTCCCCCACAGTGGTAGGATTGCGCAGGAAAATTCATGTTAGGAGGAATAAATCGTGGGTAATGTGCTAACACTTTTAGTGATTATTGCGATCCTTGTTATTGGATGGTGGATAAGGGGAGTATGGGGTAGATTCTGGAGCACTGAGCCAAACACAAGTTCTTCCACTGTGGTTTCTTTCATACAGGATGCCAGCGAACTGGTAACTCTGAAGTCTTACTTTCAGCAGATTATTACTGATAAACCAGTAATGACACGTTTTTTTATGGAATTCAAAAGCAGGATACTGCTTATATGCAAAGGGAAAATTGAATGTCGTTTCGACATGTCAAAAGCAAATATCACTGTCAACGAAGCGGAAGTACGTGTAGTAATGCCTGTATGCGAATTTAGGCCAATCATTACCCAAGAAGATGTTGAAGTATATGACATCGACATAAGTTGGTGGGATCCGCTGAATAAAGATGAGGTTCTGCTCAAATCGGTGCTCGGCCTTATAACTAACGAAGGCCAAAACATGGCTCAACGCGCAAATGAAGAATTGCACTTAGTTGACCAAGCCAAAGCTAACGCAAAACTCTATATTGAAAACTTAGCGAAGAATTTCGGCTATACTGCGTACGTTTCGTTTGAAGATGACAATCACGCTACAGCCAAACCCGAACCCAAAGCACTTCAAGAAGGCTCATCTTCTGTTATTGAGCTTGAGGCAAGCCCGGAAAAAGCTGCTGTTCACTAAATCCTGAGAAGAAAACTAACTCCCCTGAAGCAATATTCGGGGGAGTTTTTTATGTGCTACTTCTTTGCTTTCTTCAGCGAGGCCATCAAACCGCCGTCCTCTATCATATGCCTGATGAACTCCGGGAACGGTTCAGCCTGATATGTTTTCCCTGTCGTATTGTCCGTGATTATTCCCGTATCGAAATTCACGCTGACATTATCGCCGTCATTGATGCCTTCTGCCGCTTCAGGACACTCAAGGATTGCAAGGCCGATATTGATTGCATTGCGGTAGAAGATACGCGCAAAACTCTTCGCGATAACGCATGATATTCCTGATGCCTTTATCGCAACCGGAGCATGTTCACGGGACGATCCGCACCCGAAGTTCAGACCGGCAACGATAATATCACCGGGCTTGGCCTTAGCGTGAAAGTTTGCGTCAATATCCTCCATGCAGTGCGATGCTAATTCTTTCTCGTCCTGACTGGCTAAATACCTTGCAGGGATAATCACGTCAGTATCTACATGATCGCCGTATTTATGTGCAGTACTCATAATCTACATTACCTCCTCCGGCAAATTAAATGTCCAGCTCGCTGGGGTGTGTAATATGTCCAGTGATGCCGGACGCAGCAGCTACAGCAGGGGACGCAAGATAAACTTCACTGTCAATATGTCCCATTCTGCCGACAAAATTTCTGTTGGTGGTTGATACGCATTTCTCGCCCGCCGCAAGAATGCCCATGTATCCTCCCAGACACGGCCCGCATGTAGGCGTTGATACGATACAGCCCGCATCAAGGAATATATCTGTGTAGCCGAGCTTCATGCACTCCCTGTATATGTTCATCGTTGCAGGTATCACGATTCCCCTTACGCCGTCGGCCAAGTGCCTGCCCTTCAGTATGTCCGCAGCCGCCTTCATGTCATCTATTTTGCCGTTGGTGCATGACCCGATAACTATCTGGTCAATCTTTATGTCTTTGCCTTCACGCGCCGGATGAGCGTTCTCCGGCAGGTGAGGATATGCGACAGTGCAGTCAATATCGTCAAGGTTCAGCTCTACAACCTGTTCATATTCCGCGTCATCATCAGGATAGTACGCAGTCCATTCGCGTTTAACCCGGCCGTCAAGAAATTCACGCGTAATATCGTCAACCGGGAAGATTCCGTTCTTGCCGCCTGCCTCTATTGCCATATTGGAGACCGTAAGCCTGTCTGCCATAGTCAGCTCCTTCAAGCCCTCTCCGGAAAACTCAATTGACTTGTAGAGCGCGCCGTCAACACCTATTCGGCCGATCAGAGTTAGTATTACGTCTTTTCCCGAAACGTATTGACGCTTCTTGCCGGTAACGTTGACCCTTATAGCCGCAGGAACTTTGAACCACGTATAGCCCGCAGACATTGCCGCCCCCATATCCGTTGAGCCGACTCCGGTCGAGAATGCGCCTAATGCCCCGTAAGTGCAGGTGTGAGAGTCTGCGCCAATCACTGCCTCGCCGGGAGCTACAAGACCCTGTTCAGGGAGCAATGCGTGTTCGATTCCCATCGTTCCCACGTCGTAATAGTGCTCAATACCGAAACGTTTTGCGAACATTCTGCACTGCTTGCACTGCGTAGCTGATTTGATGTCCTTGTTCGGGACAAAGTGATCCATCACCATAACCACTTTGCTTGTGTCAAATATGCTGTCAAATCCTGCGGCTTCAAATTCATTGATTGCTACAGGAGAAGTAATGTCATTCCCAAGAACTAAATCAAGTTTTGCCTGTATTAGCTGTCCTGCGTGAACTTCACTGAGTCCTGCATGTTTCGCTAAAATTTTCTGCGTCATGGTCATACCCATTGGAGTATTACCCCCTCGTTATTTCATGAAAATTTTTTGTACTATAATTATACATACCTGAAAAGATAATCCCTTATGATTTCCTTCGTAATGTCTTCAAGTTCAACCGTCTCATCAGCACACCACTCAAATACACAGCCTTTAACTATAGAACAAATATTTGCGGCTAGTCTGTGTGTTGTCCTGCCCTCCGGAAGGGTAATTATTCCTTCAGATAATGCGTTATTGAGTTCCTGCTCGCTGCGTTCCATTATTGTGCCGGGGGCAAATCTGCCGTTATGCTTGCCCATGTATGCGGATAATATTTTATTGCTGGGGGTATAGAAGCTCCGTACAAAGTCGCGCCCGAAATTCATATAACGCCGTATCAGCAGCATATACAGTTCCGTTATTCTTCCTGCTATATCCCTCAATGGTGCAGTGAGTTCGGCATCACTGAATGACATACCGCCGATAAAGCTCATCATCAGATCATTCTTATCCTCAAAGAAATAGTAGAAAGTTCCAACAGACAGCCCTGCTTCATTGCATACTGACCTTACAGTTAAACTGTCAATCCCTTCATTTGCTATCAGCCTTGCAGCTGCATTGATGAGCTTGTTTCTGCTGCCGTTGTCATCTTCCTTGCGCGGACGGCCTGACCTTTTCATTTTGCAGTCCCCCTTTTTCTTGACACGTCAAAAATATTATATATACTTGCAAATCGAACGCGTTATACAAATACAGGAGGAATAATTATGAAAATAGTTTACTGGTCAGAGTACGCGTGCCCATTCTGCTACATAGGCGAGACGGTATTAAAGCAGGCATTCAGGAATCTCAACACTAACGGCAAACTTGAACTCGTCATGAGGAGCTTTGAACTTGACCCATCAGCCTCACGTGAAGTTGTCTCGGAGACTCCGGACAGGTTCGCGGAGAAGTACGGCATGACACGTGAAAGAGCATTACAGAGGATCAGCGCAATATCAGAGATGGGAAAATCAGCAGGAATAGATTTCAGATACGCAACGACAAGATACACGAATACATTTGACGCTCACAGGCTCACGAAATTAGCGCAGGACAAATACGGCAATGATACAGCAGAGAAACTCAGCACGAATCTCTACGATGCTTACTTCACGAGAAACCTTGAGCTGTCTTCACACGACGTATTGACGCATGAAGGCATCAATGCAGGGCTGAAAGAGGAAGACATTACTGCTGTGCTGTCGTCGGACATGTACGGGCTTGAAGTCAGGCAGGACGAACAGGAAGCATACTCACGGGGGATTCATGCTGTGCCGTTCTTCGTGGTGGAAGGGAAATACTATATTTCGGGTGCTCAGTCCATAGAAGCCATGACGGAGACGCTAAAGCGCGGAATGGATTCACAGGCTATGACCTGCGGGCCGGAAGGGTGCAGGATATGATTCTTACTGTGCCGGTTAAGGGCGTGTTCTGGACTAACTGCTACTTTTACGCTGATGAAAGTTCAGGACACTGCTTCATCATTGACCCGGGAGCTGAAGGTGAAAAGCTCATACAGACGGCATGGTCTAACGGCTGGGTAATCAGCAGGATACTCATAACGCACGGACATTTTGACCATACCGGCGGGATCCAGGAGATACGGCATAAGATTTCACCGGCAGTTTACGCTCATGAACTAGGCAGGCTCTACCTCACCGACACAATGAAGAACCTATCACGGCTTTGCGGGACAAGCGTAATCATCAATGATGTGAATTACCTGCATGACGGGGACGTTATCGCACTAAGCAGGACGCATTCACTGCGGGTAATGCACACTCCCGGCCACACCGAAGACTCTATCACTCTATATGATGCAGGGAAGGGAATTGCTTTTGTCGGTGATACTATCTTCAAGGACAGTCCCGGAAGCGACAAATATCCGGGCGGAAACACGAAAGACCTTCAGGAAAGCATACGCAGAATACTATCACTGCCGGAACGCACGGTGCTGTATTCGGGGCATTCAGAGCCGACAACTGTACGTGCCGAACGCAGAAATTACCCCCTGCAGCAGTAACAGGGGGTGTATTATTCGTCTATTCCCCGGCCTCAAACATTTTGTTGATGCCGCTGATATACGCCTGCAATGACGCTTCAACAATGTCCGTAGATATTCCCGAACCCGTATACATTTCGCCCGTCGCAACACTCGAAATCTTCACGACAGCCTCACCGATAGAGTCTTCGCCTTCAGTTACAGCCCTGACGCTGAAGTCCTCAAGCCTTGCATTCACTCCAAGCATTTTGTTGACCGCCTTAAATGCCGCATCAAGAGGCCCTGCTCCGAACTCTACGTCCTCCATTACGTTATTATCCTTCTTCAGCTTAATGTATGACAGCTTAGGGATTCCGCTCCCTGAAGTTATAGAGTGGCTCACCAGCTGGCACACAGGAGCAGTGCTCTCCTCGTCCGGCCTTATTACCTTTGAACGGTGCAGTGTCAGTGCCTCAAGGTCTGAACTCGTTATCGTCTTCTTCTCGTCCGCAAGTTTCTTGAAGCGCGTAAATATGTCCTCAAGCTCATCGTCCGGAATCTCATATCCCATAGCTTCAAGCCTCTCGCGTATTGCGTGTTTGCCTGAATGCTTGCCCAGCACCAACGCCCTGTGAGGCACTCCGATCTCATCGGGATTCATGATCTCGTATGTCTGTGCGTTTGTGATCATTCCGTGCTGATGGATTCCTGCCTCATGCGCAAAGGCGTTTGCACCTACGATAGGCTTTGTCGGCGATATGGGGACTCCGATTATGTTGCTTAGGAGACGGCTTGACCGGTATATTTCGCGGGTATTTATGTTCGTATCAGCGTCGTAAAAGTCCCGGCGTGTCCTGAGTGCCATTACGATCTCTTCAAGGCTGGCATTCCCGGCACGCTCGCCGATGCCGTTCACGGTGCATTCAACCTGAGTTGCTCCGGCCTTCACGCACGAAAGCGAGTTTGCTACGCCCATGCCCAAATCATTATGGCAGTGCACCGAAATATCTACGTCATTGATGCCTTCAACATGCTCCTTCAGGTACGCGATAAGTTCTCCCATTTCCTGCGGCGTGGAATATCCTACGGTGTCAGGCACATTGATGGTCTTTGCACCGGCGGCTATGGCATTGCTGAAACACTTTGCGAGGAACTCACGGTCAGAACGCGAAGCATCTTCTGCGGAAAACTCTATGTCATCACACTTGGCCTTTGCGTAGCTCACCATTTCCGTAATCGTCTGCAATACCTGTTCGCGGTTCATGCGGAGCTTGTACTGCATGTGCACATCACTTGTCGCAATGAATACGTGTATGCGGGGCTTCTTTGCGTCCTTCACGGCTTCCCATGCCGCGTCAATGTCTCCCTTGTTGGCACGGGCAAGGCTGGCTATCGTGCAGTTCGGTGCGGCTGAGGCTATAGCCTGAATGCTCTTGAAGTCCATCGGTGAGGCGATCGCAAATCCTGCCTCTATGATGTCTACTCCGAGCTTCTCAAGCTGACGTGCCATGACGATTTTTTCGCTGAGGTTCATGCTGCAGCCGGGGGACTGTTCGCCGTCGCGTAATGTCGTGTCAAATATCTTTACCTTATTCATTGAATGTTTTTTCCTCCTGTTCCCATAAAAAACGGGGCCTGAAACTTTTTCTTTGCTTCAGATCCCCGAAATCATTATCACTGTCTGTTTTTCAGTGCACTATATAATGACTGCACTCCGGAGACCTGCAGCGCATAATAGTAGTGCGAGTGTTGTTGTGAACCTTTTTACCATTCTGCAAATCTCCTTTCTTTTTTTGAATGCGTGTATTGTACAGGCAAAGTTTTTATGTGTCAAAAAATTTTATGTCATCATTTGAACTCAACAACAGTAACTCCAAATCCTCCCTCACCTTCACCTCCCAGTCTGTAGCTCTTCACGTATGAGAGTCTTGCACACAGCGCATGAACTTCACGCCTCAGAATCCCCTCACCGCGTCCGTGAATCACCGTAACTATTGAATGATTTGACCTGTATGCACGGTCTAAATAGTTCTCCACTAATGGCATAGCTTCAGCTACCAGCATTCCGCGCACCATGATTGACGGCGGGACGGAATCAGCCTTCAGCATCTGGCTTGTGTCAACCGGAGGCGTTGCTATCTTGGCCTTCTTGTCCGTAGCTATGAGCTGTGATACAGGCACATCAATATTCAGCGGCCCGGCTGTGAGGTATGCCCTGCCGCTGCGTATCTCGTTGATGATTCCGACAATGCCGCTCCCTGCAACCTGCGCTGTAACTCCCGGTGCCGGCTCAAAGGGTTTCGGGCTGTTCTCTATCTCGCGTTCTGTTCTCTTTTTGTGCCGTGTGTCTATTATTCCCCGTAACTTGTTCAGTTCCCTGCGCCTAACGTCATAACCTTTTCTTGCTGACACTTTAGCTGTCTCCTCAAGTTCCCGTATGATCTCCTTTGATGTCTCTTCAGCCTTCGCAATGAATTTTTCCGCCTTCCTGTCCGCCGCCTGCATGATCTTATCCCGCTGGTAATCTATCTCCGCAACCCTTGCCCTGTACGTATCACGCAAAGTTTCAGCCTCCTCAAGTTTTGCCTGAGATTCACGTTCTGCACGGTCCAAAGCTGCCTTGCGTTCATTCAGCTCGCTCATGATGTCCTCTGCCGTGAGTTCCCTTGCGTCAAGAGAACCCTGCGCTAACTTGATGACACTTTCGGGCATTCCGTAGCGTCTGGCTATGAGCAATGCACTGCTCCTGCCGGGTATCCCCATCAGAAGCCTGTATGTAGGGCGTAACCTCTCTATGTCGAACTCCATGCTTGCTGTCTCTACACCGTCAGTTGTGAGGGCGTATTGCTTTATCGGGTTATGATGTGTTGTAGCGAGTGCAATGCTGCCTTTCTCCTTGAGCGTCTCCAGTATTGCGACTCCCAAGGCCGCGCCTTCATGGGGATCTGTACCTGCGCCTAACTCGTCAAGGAGGATTAGTGATGTGTCTGTTGAATGCTTCAGGATATATATTATCTTCTTCAGATGCGAGCTGAATGTGGAAAGATTCTGCTCTATGCTCTGTTCGTCTCCTATGTCTGCATAAATCGCGTCAAACGTCCCGATAACCGTACCGTCCCTTGCAGGCAGCGGAAGCCCCAGCCATGCAAGCGCAATCATCACGCCTGCAGTCTTCAGCGTAACGGTTTTCCCTCCGGTGTTTGAGCCTGTAATTACGAGTGTCGTAAACTTCTCTCCGCACGAAATATCAACGGGCACAGCTTTATCCTTCAGCATTGGGTGTTTTGCTCCTGCAAGACGGAAAATTTTTTGTTCCGTAAGTTCAGGCATTACCCATTTGTTGCTGCGTATCAGCTCATCACATGCACACAGCAGATCAAATGTCCCTATGATCCTTTCAGCCTGTGATATTGCGTTCTCACGGCTCAATATTGTGCGGGTAAGGCCAAGAAGTATATTGCGCTCCTCGTTGCGTTCGTCCTGAGTCTTTATGATCAGGGAGTTGTTGACGTGCGATAACGCTTTAGGCTCCATGTATACCGAGTTCCCTGAAGATGACCGCTCAACAGCAAGCCCGGGAAAACGGTTGATATATTCCTGCCGTACCAGCAGCAAGAATCTTCCTTCACGCCATGACAGCGAGCGTTCCTGCAGCATATTCGTGATGTCAGAATCCTCAAGGAGTTTTTGCGCCGCACGCCTGCCCGTCTTCTTGAGCGCGTCAATCTCTGAGCGCAATTCATACAGTTTCGGTGATGCACCGTCCATGAGCCTTCCGGAGTCCTCAATGACATTCAATGCTTCAATCTCCGGAGCAAAGTCCCTGATTCCCCGCCGTAATGCTTCTGCAGCGTCGTGCCCAGAGCAGTTCAGGTTCTCCCGTATATGCCGTGCAGTCTGGAGCAGTGCCCGGACCTTGAGGAGTTCGCCGCCTGAGAGTATGCCGCTCCGTCTTGCCTGCGGGAACATTGGTGATACCGGCTCAAGCCCTGCGTTGAAACTGAATACCCCGTTATGGTCGGTGAGGTCAAGCCATTCACGCAATAACTGTTCGCGCTGTTTCAGGTGCGCGTAATCCTCTGCGGGCTTCAGTGAGTGCAAAACAAACTCCCCTAATTCTCCGCGTAATTTCTCACGGTAGGGGAGTAAGTTTTTCTCCAGTTCAAGAATTTTTGATGTTTCAGGAGATAACTGCATTTATTTCCCGCCTGTCAGTGCCGCAAAGTCTATGATGCCGTGCGACTGCATGAAATCACGGACAACCGGCCATACATACGACGCTCCGGTCATGGTGTAGCTGTCCTTCATCCATTCTGTTGGGATAAAGCTCCCGAAAGTTACTATAACTGCATACACGAAAAGGATAATGAACCCTGCCTTAACGAGCCCGATAACGAGTCCGAAGAAGTGATCGGTTAATGAAAGCTGCGTAACTTTCACGACGTAAGATAAGATTGTTCCGACGACAGCAAAAATTATCTCGACAATTAAGAATATAGCTACGGCACATATCATTGAAGTTATAGTTCTGTCCATTGATGCGGGCAGATAACGGCTCGCAAGATCAACTGCGGGATCAAGGAAATTCCATGCGCAGAACGTGCTGACGACGAGGCCGACTAAACCTATGATTTCACCGGAAAAGCCCTTAACCAGTCCCTTATATACAAAGAAAGCGGCAATAACTGCCATAACAACATCAAATACTAAAGCAAAACTCATGAAAACAAATACCTCCTAAAATTAATTCATTCCCTGCGGTGCACGGTAATATAAAATCTTAAGCTCCATAGGACTGACGGCAAGATGAATATTTTTCCGTGCAGTCTCACACAGCGAAATCATATCAGGCTTTACCATCTTTATGTCCAAATCATGAAGTCCCGTGCGACCCGGGTCATCTGAGATTATAACAGCGTCAGGGTTATCACCCAGCCACGAAAGAATCTGCGCGTGAGAATACTCCCCGGCTTCAAGACTGCCGGAACACGAAGCATACACGAATCCGTGCCCTGCATACACCAGCACCAAGACTTTCCCGGACAGTCCCGAAGACTGCGCGAGAAGCTCAAGACTTGAGACGGGAATAATTTTTGCTCCGGAAGCATAAGCCAGCCCCGAAGCATAAGCCGCACCGACACGAATACCCGTAAAGTATCCCGGCCCGTTGGTGATCGCGATACAGTCGAGAGAGTCCCAAGAGAGATTATGTTTGCGCATGAGACGTTCAGCCATGTGCGGAAGTTCCGACGACTGACGGCGGCCTAAATCGTACTGTTCTGCGTCGATGACACCATCAGCCATTAATGCCGCTCCTGTAAGTTTCAGACAGCAGTCAACAGCAAGAATATTCATATCCCTTTCAGCACCTCCATAGCCTTAATGCCCTTAGCCGAAAACGCTATTTCCCGTTCCGATTCATTGAGCGCGGAAAACCTTATTGTCAGAACGTCATCATCAGGCGTATCACTGCCCCATCTATCCGGCCATTCAACGAACAGCACGGAATCATCTGCACCGGCATATTCACCGAGTCCCAAAGCGTAGACTCCTTCAGATTCCAGCCTGTACAGGTCAGCATGAATGATATACATTCCTGAAGGAGTCTCATATTCATTGATGAGCGTGAATGACGGACTGCGGACACCTGAAATCCCGAAAGCCTCACCGACACCGCGAACAAAAACAGTCTTTCCCGCGCCTAAATCACCATACAGCAAAACGGTTATTCCTGCCGTTATATGTTCTCCTAGAGTCCGGCCAAGCTCCCGGGTTTCCTGCTCCGAATGAGACACAAAAATTTTCTCACTCATCATTACTCTTGCGCCCTTTTGAGCGTTTCTTCATGATTACGCGGAATATCACGCACGACACACAGAACACTACAGCAATAAGGACAGTGCGGGGAATCTCAATATCTGCTCCCGTGTATCTTCCCATGCCGAATATGAACGCCGCCGCCATTCCGAAACTCAATAAGCTCATCAATAAGCCCTTGCGCCGGATTCGTTCCGTCTTGCGGATCTCCTCGTCCCAGTCAACACGTTTACGCGCCATCACTGCACCTCAAAGAGTGTATGACTTTCCGCAGGTTATGGGCAATATCTGACGCAAGAACGCCGTCAACGCCATCACCAGCAAGAATCTCGCCAGCCATGCCGTGAATGTTCGCACCCAGTAACGCCGCACTGAACGGTTCAAGCCCCATAGCCAGAAACGCGCCGATACAGCCCGAAAGCACGTCGCCTGATCCCGGCACGGAGAGTTCAGCCCCGCCGTGAGAGACTTCCGCGAACTTTCCGCCGGAAGCTATCAGGGTATGATGCCCCTTCAGCACAGCACAGCCCCATTTGCGCGCAAGCTCCTTCACTGCTGACTGCCTGTCCGCCCGGACTTCTTCCGGAGTGATTCCGAGAAGCCTTCCTGCCTCGCCTTCATGAGGAGTAATGACAGAATTTTTGCGTGCTCTAAGTTCGTCCCTGTTCACTGCAAGGGCATAAAGGCCGTCCCCGTCAAGCAGTAATTTTCCCTGCCAGTCCCGCCAAATGTCCGCAATGAATTTCTGTGCCTCATAGCTTCGCTCGATTCCCGGCCCTGCAACAATAGCATTAATGCTGTTCTGTGATAGCGCAAAATATTTCCAGAGTTCTATATTATTCTCCGGATGATATACGACTTCAGGAAGCCGGGCAGCACAAGCCCTGCAAACGTCCTCAAGAGACATAAGCGTAACCACGCCTGCCCCGCTCCTCAAAGCTCCTAAGGCACTTAAAGCAGGTGCACCCGGATAATGCTGGGATCCCCCGGCAATAAGCAGCCTTCCCCTCTGCCCCTTGTGCATGTCTTCAGGTCTGGAGGGCAGTAATTCCTTCAGGTTCATGGGCTACAGCTTCACCTCGTTGGGCAGTTCTCTTCCCTCAAGCAAAGCCTGAATGTTGCGGACGTTCATCAATCCCATATTTGTGCGCGTATCAAACGTTGCTGACCCTACATGAGGCATTAACACAACGTTGCTCAGTGCTTTAAGCTCCGGTTCTACTTCCGGTTCATTCTCGTATACGTCAAGCCCTGCGGCGGCTATAACATGATTCTTCAGTGCCTCAGCTAATGCCTTCTCATCAACTACAGGGCCTCTTGCTGTGTTGATTAGTATTGCTGTAGGTTTCATCTTGGCCAGCTCTGCACTGCCGATAAGGTGTTTTGTTTCCGGTGTCAATGGCACATGAAGGGATACGTAATCGGACTGCGCTAACAGTTCATCAAGCGTAACGAGTCTTCCTCCGACAGCTTCAAGCTCTGCAGATTCATGACGGCCGTAATACAGCACCTTCATGCCGAAGCCGTTTGCACCCTTGCGCCCGAAGTTTGACCCGATACGCCCGGCACCGATTATTCCGAGAGTCCTGCCTGTAATGTCATAGCCGAGCATGTATTCAGGTGCCCAGAAGAACGAGCCGTTACGCGCAATGTTGTCGCCTTCAACTACACGCCTTGCCGCCGAAAACAGCAAAGCCCACGCTAAATCAGCGGTTGCATCTGTGAGTACGTCGGGAGTGTTGGAGACGTGAATGCCTTTAGCATTTGCCGCCTTCACGTCAATGTTGTTGAAGCCCACTCCGTAATTTGCTATGAGCTTCAGGTCAGGGCTTGCCATAGAGATCAATTCAGCGTCTATTCTGTCGCTCAGCATGGCAATCATCGCGCCGTAATTCTTCACGGCATGTACGAGTTCCTCCCGTGTTGCCGGACGGTCTTCGGGGTTAACGTCATATTCGCAGATCTGTCCTAATGCTTCCATTGCGCGGGCTGGCAGACAGCGGGAAACATAAACCTTCCTGTTCATATCGTTACTCCCTGCTTTCTGCCGGCGGTTCTGCGGGCTGTTCGGTTTCAGCCTGTCCTGATCCTTCAGGAAGTTCTATTGTGATGGTGTTTATCACTACGTCCTTTAAGGGCCTGTCCTGCCTGTTGGTCTTGGTGTGCCCGATAGCCTCAACAACATTCATTCCGTCTGTAACGTGCCCGAATATTGCGTGATGGCCGTCAAGCCACGGAGTCGGGACAAGCGTAATGAAGAACTGTGAGCCGCCTGTGTTGGGGCCTGCATTAGCCATTGAGAGAATGCCGGGTGCATTGTGCTTCAATCCCTCGCCGAACTCGTCCTTGATCCTGTAGCCCGGTCCTCCCATTCCTGTGCCCGTTGGGTCTCCTCCCTGAATCATGAACTTGTCGATTACGCGGTGAAAGATTACTCCGTCATAAAACTTCTTCTGTGATAACTCAACGAAATTTGCTACGGTGTTGGGTGCAAGGTCAGAATAAAGCTCAATTCTGAATGTTCCCATAGACGTATCAAACACTGCAACGGGTCTCTTTGCCTCATCAGCAAATGAAGCCGTGTTGAGCATAAGAACTACCAGCATAACAACTGCAACTGCTAAAATTTTGTGCATAAAAAAATTTCCTTTCCATAAAGAATTTTTGAAGCTGTAATTATAATATCATTGCTAAAAAAATCCCTCCCTGTATAAATACAGAGAAGGAAGAATTCTTACAGCACCCCTTAAACGCCTTCAATTAATTTCTACTGCAAGCTGTACCCTCCTGATGTTCAATGCCAGTCCTGAGACTTCATCAATCTCAATCACAGCACCATTAAACGCGGCCTCATCCGTGCAAGGCTCAAACTTCACCGGAAGCCCCGTCAGAAACTTATTCTTCACGCTCTCATACGTAACGCCGATAATGCCTCCATGCGACCCGGTCATCCCTGCATCACACATGAACGCCGTACCGCCCGGTAAAATCTGTTCGTCCGCAGTCTGAACGTGGGTATGTGTCCCTATTACCGCGCTGACTCTCCCGTCAAGATAGTGCGCCAATGCCTGTTTCTCCGACGTGGCTTCAGCGTGGAAGTCCACGAATACCGGCAGTTTTTCCCCGTATTGAGCCTTCATATCATCAACGGCAGTATCAGCACACGGGAACGGTGAGTCTATCGGGGGCATGAATGCTTGTCCCTGAAGGCTGAGTATTCCGAGTCTCTTTCCCCTGCGTTCAATGATTCCGTAACCTCTGCCCGGGCATGACGGGGCATAATTTGCGGGACGGAACACCCGGTCTTCCGCGTCAAGTGTCGGGAAGAATGCTGGTTTGTCCCATATGTGATTGCCGGAAGTCATTGCGTCCACTCCGAGAGATATGAACTCGGCAAAAATTTTGTCGGTCATTCCCTTTCCGTGAGCTGCGTTCTCACAGTTGATGATGATGAAATCAAATCCGCCGTACTCCTGCTTCAGTGTAGGCAGTGCATACGCAAGAGCCTTTCTGCCTGTACTCCATGCGACATCACCGGAAAATAATATGCGAATCATTTTGCGAACTCCGTAGCCCGTGTTTCTCTTGAGACATTAACTTTGATCTGCCCGGGATATTTCAGCTCGCCTTCAATCTTCTTCGCAATGTCGAAAGCGAGTTTGTGCACAGCCCCGTCATCTGTCTTGCCCGCATTGAGTATTACGCGGATTTCACGCCCGGCCTGTATTGCATATGCACGGTTTACTCCGTCAAATTCCTGCGCAATCTCTTCAAGTTTCTCCAAACGCTTAATGTATGCGTCAATGCTCTCACGCCTTGCGCCCGGTCTTGCCGCACTGATGGCATCAGCAACAGCAACAATGACTTCATACACGGAGTTGACTTCAAGCATGTCATGATGACAGGCAATACAGCTCACGATCTCCGGACGTTCACCGAGTCTTTTGGCGAGTTCAGCACCTATTGCCGCATGAGGGCCTTCAATCTGATGGTCTATAGCCTTGCCGATGTCGTGCAGTAATCCTCCGCGCCGTGCAGTCTCCTCATCGACTCCGAGTTCTGCCGCGATAATCCCTGCGATCTGCGCAACCTCTATGCTGTGGGCTAAGACGTTCTGCCCGTAACTGAACCTGAATTTGAGCTGGCCTATAGTCCGTACAAGCTCGTTATTCATGTTCTTTATGCCCATCTCAAGTATTGCGTTCTCGCCTTCGGTGATCATTTCCTCGTCGATATCCCGTGCGGCTCTCTCGATAAGCTCCTCGATCCTTGCCGGGTGAATCCGTCCGTCAGTTACGAGGCGTTCCATTGCGCGCCGTGCTATTTCCCTGCGTATGGGGTCAAAGCTGGAGAGTGTTACGGCTTCCGGCGTGTCATCTATGATGAGATCTACACCTGTAAGGCTCTCGAATGCGCGTATATTCCTTCCCTCGCGTCCGATGATTCTTCCCTTCATTTCTTCTGACGGCAGGGGGACAACACTAATGCTGCTCTCTCCTGCACTTTCAACAGCACACCTCTGCATTGCGCCGAGAATAATATCGCGTGCCCGGCGGTTTGCTTCCATCTGGGTACGTTCCTCTAAGTCCTTGAGCTTCAGCCCTAACATGTGTTTTGCGTCTGCTTCCGTCTTGCGCAGTAACATATCTTGGGCTTCATCTCTGGTCATCTCGGCTATTTCCTGCAGTTTTACTTCCTGCTGCTGTATTGTCTCCTCAAGGGCATTGCGGCGTTTCTCCAGTTCCTCATTCTTTGAGCGCAACTCGTCTTCCTTGCGCGTTACCCTGTCAATCTTCTTGTCGAGGTTGTCTTCTTTCTGCTCTAACTTTCTTTCCGTGCGCTGAATCTCATTGCGGCGGTCTTTGATGTCTTTCTGCGCTTCCTGCCGGAGTCTGTTCACTTCTTCCCGTGCTTCTGCTACTTTGGACTGCCTGACTTTCTCCGCATTATCTTCGGCTTCCTTCAGCATGTTGCTGATCTGGGTCTTCGTGCCGTTGATGCGGGAATTGTCCCATACTTTAAGCCCGGCATAGGCCAAGCCTGAACCCAGCATGAAGAACACTAGTGCCAAAACAAACTGCATAATTATTCTTTTATCCTTTCTATGTGTATATGTAGATGCTTTAGATTTATATTCCCAAAAAAAGAGGGGTGCTGAATTTGTTAATCCTTATCCCGAAATTTAGGGAGATGAGCAAATTTTACAGTTTTATGCAAGGTTTAACAAGCAAAAATAAATTTGATGACGGCATAAACAATCTCGGCTTTAGTTATGATAGGTTTGCATTCTCTGTTATAATTCGTAAAATCATTAAGTCCTGTATGCGCTACAGGGCTTTTTTGTACACATTTGCAGGGAGGAATAATATTCATGTCATCAGTTCAGGAAAAATACACCATACTCAAAGACTACATATCATCATTAGGCAGTGTTGCAGCAGCATTCTCTGGAGGCGTGGACAGCACATTATTGCTGCGGGCTGCTCATGACGTTTTAGGCGACAAGGCAATAGCAGTAACGGCATCATCATGCTCATTC
>CAJOES010000027.1 GCA_905233455.1 uncultured Synergistales bacterium
AAGGTCAACACGTGCATTCGGGAAAGCCTTTTTGATTGCCTGAACTGCTTTAAGCTCCTCACGAGGTTTCAGCACTCCGCCCTTGAGCTTGAAGTCCTCAAAGCCGTATTTCTCGTGCGTAGCTTTGGCCAGTGCTACTATCTTTTCCGGAGTCAGTGCCTCTTCATGCCTCAGCCTGTACCAGTCGCACGGGGAATCTTCTTCGCTCTCGTATGGCAGGTCTGTCTTCTTCCTGTCGCCGATATAGAACAGATAACTCAAGAAGCGTACACGTTCGCGCTGTATTCCGTCGCCCATAAGTGCCGCCGCAGGAACGTCAAGGAATTTCCCCATGAGATCCAATAACGGAGCTTCAACTGCAGTAACGACATGCACGCCCGTGCGCAGGTCAAACGTCTGCAAGCCTCTAACGTCGTCCTTAATGTTAGCGTCAAGCCATTTGCGTATCTGGTTCAGCGTGTTCTTGTAGTCCGCTATGCGTGTCCCTACAACAAGGTGCTTGATGTCCTCAAGTGCCTTCGTTATCTTCTGGCCTCCGGGAACTTCACCACAGCCGATATTGCCTGAAGTGTCCTCAAGAATCACTATGTTGCGCGTGAAGAACGGTGCGTGTGCTCCGGACAGGTTCAGCTCCATGCAGTCATGTCCTGCTACTGGGTAAACGTCCATGCGTGCTATTTTCGGTATAGCTGTCATGATTGGGTTATGCCTCCCTTAAATTTTATTAGTATATGTATGCGGTGAGGAAATTATATACTAAATTCTTTGAGAACAGGCACAAAAAAACAGCCCCCCGCAAACAACAGGGAGCTGTTACAGAAATATATTCATGCTCAATCACCGAACAGGCCTAAAAGATCAGACAGATCTACAGCATCATCATCTTCTTCAACACGCGTCTTGATTGCTTCAGTCTCATCTTCGAGCTTCTTGCGCGCCTCAAGAATAGTTTTAGCCTGATCCAGTCTCTTTATGGCCGCATCCCTGTAGCCGTTATCGTAGAGTATCATTGCCGCGTTGGTGATATACCCGCCCAAGAATGCTTCATACTTTTTCGCGTCAGCTTCAGCCTTGTCATTATCGCCCTGAAATTTTCCGGTGAACTTCACAGCAAATTTCTCTACTTCATGCGACAGGAGATCCCCGCTGATAGCAGAAAGCTCATCAAGCATTTTGTCGAACTCTGTTTTAGTTGAGACAGTATCAACATACCTTTCACCCGACGTAAAGTCATACTGCAGGTTTGCCCCGCTGTAATCCTTGTTCCGTCTGGGCTGTTCCGGCTCTGGTTCTGGTTCTGGTGTAGGCAGTTCAGCTTCAGCAGTCTCCTGTTCCGCTGATTCTTCTGGTTCTTCCGGTTCTGCCGGTATAGGTTCTGGTTCTTGCTCATGCTGTGGTTCTTCGGCGGTATCCGGTTCAGTGATTTCGGGTTCAGACTCTGACTCCGGGACGATCTCCGCTTCCGGCTCTTCCTGCACTGGTTCGGGGTCTGGCTCTGACTCCAGTGCTTCTTCCTGTACCGGCTCAGCCTCCGGTTCTGCTACAGGCTCTTGCTCCTGTTCCGACTCCGGCTCTGGTGTCAGTTCTGGTTCTGATTGCGGTTCTGGTTCTGATTGCGGTTCTTGTTCTGGTTCTGGCTTTCCGGCTGGTTCGGGTTCTGCTTCCTGCTCTGGTTCTTCTTCCTCCTGAACTTCCGGAACATTATCATCGTCAGAAATATCTTCAGGTACGTGAATATCCTCAGCAGCAGCCGGAATCTCTTCAGGCTCAGCAGGTGTTTCAGGTTGTTGTATAGTTTCAGCATCAGCAATAACAGGCAGTATTTCAGGCTCTGGTTCAGCCTGAATTTTGCGCTTGATCAGTGCGGCTCGCAGGAACGGCATTTAGTCCACCAGAGCAAGCGTCATCAAATCGTCGATGAGCTTCACGAACTCAGCAGGATTTTCCGGTGATGCCCCTTCAAGTATCAATGACTGGTCATACAACACTTTCACCATATCCTTAACCTTTCCGTCATTATCCTTCGCCATTGTGATTAGTTTCTGTATTACGGGGTGTTCTGCATTAAGCTCAAGTATACGCTTCTGTTCAGGCACAAACTGTCCTGCCGCCCGCATCATGTTCTCTATCTGGAGTGATACGCCCCCTAAAGTGTCCCTCAAACATGCGGGAGAATTTCCGAGCGTGAATGACGGCCTGACTGTCTCCAGCTTCTCCGGGAAAACTTCAAGCGCAATCTTCTTCAATGGCTCAAAGTCTGCCTCAAGTGCTTTTGCTTTCTCGTCATTCTCTTTCTTCTCGTCATCCGTATACGGCGTAACATCATCACTTGCAACGTTCAGGAATTTCTTTGCTTCTGCAGGCAAAATGAAGCTGGCTTGCGCTAATATCACCTCATCGACGGGATCTGTCATCAACAGCACTTCATATCCCTTGCTCATGAACGGCTCAAGTTTAGGCGATGCTTTCAGCGCAGAAAGATTATCACGTCCCGCCAGGCAGTATATTCCTTCCTGTCCCGGCTTCATGCGCGATTCGTACTCTGCAAGCGTTGTCCACTCATCATTTGCTGTAGTCCGGAACAATGCAAGCTCAAGTATATTTTTTGCGTGTTCGCGATCCTGTATTATGCCTTCCTTGAAGACTCTTCCGAATGCCGTCCAGAACCTGATATATTTTTCCCTGTCATCTGCTAGCAGCTTCTTGAGTTCCGCAAATATCTTCCTCTGTGTGCTCCTGCGTATAACCCTTATTATAGGCTCGTCCTGCAATATTTCACGCGAAATATTCAGCGGCAGGTCTTCACTGTCCACAACCCCGCGAACAAAACGCATATACTGCGCAATCAGGTCTTTGCAGTCATTCATGATGAATACACGGTTGATATAGAGGCTGATACCTCCGGATTCAGGATTCATGAACAGGTCAAACGGTGCTTCAGACGGTATGAACAGCAAGCCCTTGAAGTTAGTTGAGCCTTCCGCGTTAATCTTTATGTGCATAAGCGGCTCTTTCCAGTCATGAGTCAGGTGCTTGTAGAACTCTTTATACTCGTCTTCAGTTATTTCGCTGTCCGGCCTCTGCCATATTGCTTTTTGGGTGTTTATTGTTTTGTCCTTGAAGACAATCGGCCAGGATATAAAATCAGAATACTTTTCGATAATTCCTCTTATAGTCCACTCATCAGAATAATTCTTTGCGTCAGAGTCATCATTCTGACGCAGGTAAAGCGTTACAGTTGTCCCGCATTCGTCCCGCTGTTCTGCGTCTGCAATGGTGTATGATCCTTCACCGTCCGAAGTGAACCGGTAAGTTTCAGCAGTCCCAAGCCTGCGCGACAAAACTTCAACCTTGTCTGCAACCATAAACACAGAGTAGAACCCAACGCCGAACTGCCCTATAAGCTCATTATGCGTGCTGTCATTCTTGGCCGCCTTCAGGAATTCTTTTGTGCCGGATTTCGCGATTGTCCCTAGATACTTCACCAGCTCGTCTTTGTTCATGCCGATCCCGTTATCGCTGACTGAAAGCGTTTTTTTGTCCGTGTCGGCAGTGATTATTATTTTAGGGTCTGTGTTCTCTGCTAACTCAGTATCTTTCAGGCATTCTATGCGCCTTTTATCGAGAGCATCAGAAGCATTTGATATTAACTCACGCAAAAATATATCCTTGTTCGAATACACTGAACTAATCATCATCTTTAAGAGTTCAGCGGCTTCGGACTGGAAATAAAATTTTTCTTCACTCATGATATTTCAACCATCTCTACCATAAAGCCGGAGACATGCAAAATAACATACCTCCGGCCTTATACTTTTTCATTGTCCTGAATTTAACTGGCCGCCTCTTCGGTCTTAACCTTCACTACCTGCCTGTTACGGTAATATCCGCATGAAGGGCAGGCATGATGCGCCAGTACTACTTCACCGCAATGCGGGCAGCTCATAGTCTCCGGGACACTCAATGCTCCGAGCCAGTGTGCTTTTCTCTGGGACGTTCTCGCATGAGATACTTTTCTTTTAGGTGTTGCCATGTTCTTTATATCCCCCTAGTTACTCTACTACAAAATTGCGCAGTGCCTCAAGCCTCGGATCTGTATTATCGTTATCGCAGGTGCAAGCTCCTTCATTCAGATCTTTTCCGCAGACAGGGCATAACCCCTTGCAGTCCTCACGGCATAATACTTTTGTGGGAATAAGCGTGTATATGCTCTCCTCAATCTGCGGCATAACATCAAGAACCCGACCTAAATAATCAACTTCCACCGGCATATATTCGTCATCTTCGGGAACTCCGGCATCATGCGAATAATAAAGATACATTAATTCACCCGATATTTCAAGACTCACCGGCCTTAGACACCGGGCACATTCCGCTTCAACCACTGCACTGACAGAAATATTTACGTTCAGCAGCTCATCATCGAGCCATCTTGCCGACACCTGAGCGTTAAAGCCTTCAGGGAAAATATACTGCTGTCCCCCGAACAGCAATTCACCGGATTTGAAGCTGTATTCTTCATATATTTCCGTCTCCGTGTCATTGCGCGGGGGAAGAGTGATTAAAGCCTTGTATTCCTCGTGAAATAATTTATTCTGCAAGTTAATTTTCTGTTATTCTCTTAGTCTCGCGGGCTATCATTAATTCCTCATTCGTAGGAACTACCATAACAGTAACCTTTGAGTCCGGAGTGCTGATTGTTTCCTCTTTGCCGCGTATCTTGTTCTTTTCCGCGTCTATCTTCACACCCATAAATTCGAGCTTCCTGCACACGCCTGAACGGGTTTCGCCGGAGTTCTCGCCTATTCCTGCCGTGAACACGATGACATCAAGACCGCCCATAGCTACAGTGTATGCACCGATATACTTCGCTATGCCGTATTCGAGCATGTCAATAGCGAGTCTTGCACGGTCATTGCCCTTCTCTGCGGCGGCCTCAACATCACGCAGATCGCTGCTGACACCGGAAATCCCCAAAAGCCCGCTCTTCTTGTTCATGAAGTTGTTCATCTCGTCGGCAGTGTATTTCGTTATGTTCTGCACGAAAGGCACACATGCAGGATCCATATCGCCCGTTCTCGTTCCCATGAGGACACCGGCAAGAGGCGTAAGTCCCATTGAAGTATCAATGCACTTCCCGTTCTTTACGGCACTGATTGAGCTTCCGTTCCCTAAGTGGCAGGTAATCATCTTCAGGTCGCTTAAAGGCTTACCGAGAAGTTCTGCGGTCCTGAGCGCAACAAAATGATGGCTCGTTCCGTGTGCTCCGTAGCGTCTTACCCTGTGAGTCTCATAGAACTCCCAAGGAAGTCCGTACATGTAAGCATAATCCGGCATGGTCTGATGAAACGCTGTATCGAACACTACAACGTTCGGCAGTTTCGGCAGGGCGTGCTGTATTGCCTCGATGCCCATTATGTGCCCGGGATTATGCAGGGGTGCAAGAGGGATACACTGGCGCAGTCCGTCCATGACCTTATCGTCAACAAGAACTGACTCCTTGTAGAGGTCTCCGCCGGAAACTATGCGGTGTCCTGCCGCTCCGATCTCGTCGAGTGATTTCAACACGCCGTGATCCTTATCGAGGAGGGCTTCAAGCACGAGCTTCATTGCAACTTTGTGGTCTGCTATCGGGGTCTCTATCTTGAAGGGGTCTGCTCCGGTCTTGCGGTGGGTTATGTTGGAGCCGTCTATGCCGATGCGGTCAACTAAACCTTTTGCCGATACTGATTCGTCTTTCATGTCAAACAACTGGTACTTCAAGGAGGAACTTCCGCAATTGATTACGAGAATTTTCATGAATTTACCTGCCTTCGTTATACATAAAATATAAAAATGGCGGAGACGTAGAGATTCGAACTCTAGGAACGGCAAGCCGCTCAGTTGATTTCGAGTCAACCGCCTTCGACCACTCGGCCACGTCTATGTGTGTTGTGAAAAGTTGACGGATTATTATAGCCTTGATTTTATTTTGTTGTCAATTACGGCTTATTTGTAACAAACTCTTAATACAGAAATTTCATGTTCAGCACCAAATTGACTGAATGCAATACAGCTCCTGTGCACACCGTCTAAAATGACATTATCTCCGTTGAGAATTACAGCACACCTTTGAACATCATAACCGTTATTCATCACCGATTCTATTGTGCCTTTGAACCTAGCAAGATCATTTTCTATAATATCTTCTGCAATGTTCTTGTCTGTATTGGCCGGAATATGCTGTCTTACATAGTCTCTATAACCTTCCTCATCACCATTTTTAACATATGCGTACACAGGTGTTTTATCAAGTGATATGATTTCGCCTTGCCACTCGCGTTTTATATCTCCAAGTTTTATGCTGATTACTTCATAATTTTTTATAGGAACAGAAAGTAACCGTGTCAGCCAGAAATCAGTGATATTAAATCTGGTGTCTTGCTTCATTTTTCTGTAAAGGTTTGAACGCTCAAAAACATAGTACCGTATATTCATGCAGTAAAGAATGATTTTTTTTACTTTACGCTTTATTCTGGAGAGTATATTTTTCATGATATTACTCACCAGAAACACAAAAAACGTCCATGCAGAACAAAACATGAACATTCAAGTACATATTTATTATATTATAAGGATTACTGCACCTGCTGGTTACTTGATTAGGTAAATTGTAAGAAGACAGAATACGAACGAGCCACGAGCCACGAGCCACGAGCCATTATACTGATTTTGTCTCAATCCTGTCAATCCTTTCGTTTAATGATTATCGTGTGTAATTCTTACATGAAAGATAATTGCTGTCAATTAAGCTGTTAAATGGGTGTATGATTATCTTTGCGGAGGAAGTTCTGTGTATTTCCGGAGGCTTTCAGCTTTCAGATACTGGCTTCTTCCGCCGCCCCATATCTACTCGTTTCTGTTGATGAGGCTGTATACTGCTTCAGGCTGCTGGTTGGCCTGTGCTAAAACCGTATTTTGTGCATGGCTCAATATCTGGAACTCTATGAACCTCATTGTAGATTTTGCCTCGTCCGCATCGGTGAGTCTTCCGCGTGAACTCGTGAGGTTTGCACCCGAAATAGAAAGATTAGCCGCTGAATGTTCAAGCGCGCTGGCATATGATGAGATCTGCGTTCTGTTCTTGACGACAGTATCTATTGCTTCATCTATGATACCGATTGAACGTGATGCAAGCTCCCTAGTCATAACGCTGACACCGTCAACATAAAGCCCTATAGTAGATACATCGCCCAGCTGCACAGCAAAATTCTCTGCCTGATTCGTGCCTACCTGGAAGATTATCCCGGAGTTCTCCAGATGCAGCACGCCGGAATACATATCAGAGCCCGACAAAGCATATTTGCCTTCAGACTCATTCCATGCCGCAGAAGTCCCCGCCATAGGATCAAACTGAACGTCAACATTAGCCGCAATGACTTCATGAAGTATATTGCCGGTAATCTTTATGTCTGTTGCAACAGCCTCGCCGGAATGCGCGTCATATACCGAAATGTTGTATTCGCTCTCCGCAGATGCCTGAATCACAGTAAGGCCGAGTGCCTGTATCACCTCATCATTTCCGGCAAAATACAGCTCCCCGTCCCTGCCAGGCAGAACGCTCTGAACTATCAGCCCCGCGCTTAGTTCATAGCCCGTAATGCTCCCGTCATCACCGTATACCGGGTTCAGTTCACCGTCTGATACCATGCAGAACTTGTCGGAACTTTCCGTGTATCTTCCCTGTCCTAATGTTTCAGATATTGCGTCATTGAGCCTGCCTGCAACATCATACAGAGTATCCTCGCCGTAAAGCATTATGCTTGCTGTTGCCCCGTCGCCCTGAATCACTGCCATTGACTGCGGAACTTCCACGATGAACGCTTCATTGCCGGTGTAGAACTGCGGCATTTCCCTAAGCGTGTTTACGTGTACATTTTCCGTGTAAGTCTCGTTGCCTTCCTCGTCAGTTGTAGTTTCCGGTGTCATCGTGAATACCTTGAATTTACCGCTTGCGTATACCTGATTCTTTCCGGGTGTTGAGCGTATATCTATCCTGTAATTTCCTTCAGGCTTGTCCAGCGAGAAAGCTCCGCCGTGAATTATTGCGCGCAGTTTGTCGTCATCGCTTGACCACAGAAGCCCCGAAGTGCCGTCAAGAAGTTTCTTCGTGTTGAACTCCGTACCTTCAGCTATAACATTCAGCTTGTTCTTGAGGCCGTCAATCTCCTCCTGTATGTGCGCCCTGTCCTGCAATGTGTATGTATCGTTCCCAGCCTGCACCGTAAGCTCGCGCATTCTCTGGAGCACCGCATCAGCCTCGCCCAATGCACCTTCAGCCGTCTGAAGCAGCGATATTCCGTCCTGAACGTTGCGTATTGCCATAGTATAGCCCGCTATCTGTGAGCGCATACGTTCGCTTATGGCAAGCCCGGAAGCATCATCAGCCGCAGAATTTATGCGCAGTCCCGTTGTAAGAGGCTGTATGGACTTCTGGCGCATATTGTCCGTAAGCCTAGAAGCGTTCATTGCAGATAAAGAAGTCAGATTGTGATTGATTATCATGCTTTTATTCCTTCTCTAAGATGGGATTTTTTCTTTATTACTTATTATCGGTCAAATTCTGCCGCCGTTCCATAAATCATTTAACGTAACAAATTCATATCCCCTTGCTTTGAGCTTCTCTATGATCTCAGGAAGTGCCTTCACCGTGTTGGGTACTCCGGAGTGCATCAATACCACTGCCCCAGGTCTAGCCATTCCGAGAGTCAGCCGGACTATCTCATCAACAGGCCGCCCGGTATAGTCTGCCGTGTTTATGCTCCAGAGTCCCAAGCGCAAATTCATTCTGCGCAGTGCATTGAATATGTTCATGTTGAAGCCTCCTCCCGGCGGACGCAGGAATCTCGTCTTGCGTATGTTCAGTGCCTCTAATACTTCATCGCACCGTTCAGCCTCGCGCATAATCTTCTCTACCCATAACCTGTACAGCTTAGGGTGAGTGTATGTATGGTTCTCTATCTCGTGCCCTGCCCTGTTCAGTGCAAGCGTTATCTGCCCGTAACGCTGGGCAAACTTACCGACAACAAAGAACGTTCCCTTAACGTCATATTGTCCTAACGCTTCTATTATCTCCTGCACACCGTGTTCTCTCGGCCCGTCATCAAACGTTAAAGCTATCTCGCGCACAAAAGGATCTCCGGAAGCTATCCCGTATTTGTGCCGTTCTTCAGAAAGCGGACCCCATTCTATGAATATGAATACTGTGAGGAATAAAAGCATCAATCTGCGGAGCATGAATTCACCTGCTTATTTCTTTTTCTGTAATTATACCATTGACCAAATAAAAAACTCCCCAGCCTTTAAGACTGAGGAGCTGATATTTTCTGCCTGTTTTTACTTCCTGAAGGGAGCAAGCAGATCTTCATCCCATCCTACCGGCCTGAAGAATCCGCTGTAGAGCACTTCAAGAAGCGCGTGTGTCTCTTTGCTCTGGTATGCCTTCACCACTGCATCATACAGCGCAAGTTTTGCCGGGTCTTCAAGGTCTGCAGTACGTGCCGCAATAAGATTCCAGTATTCATGCTCGCGTGCCTGATCCGCAAAGACTGCATCACTTGCCTTCAAGCCGTAATCCAGTGCGTATGTGTCGTTGATGACTCCTGCAGCTATGTCCGGAAGTGCTGAAGGTATCGTGTTCGCAGCAAGCTCCTGAATCGTAATCTTCTTGCTGTAGCTCGCAATGTCTTCTTTCGTGGGGTTGAAGCCTGCACCATCACGCAGAGTGATCAGCCCTGAAGTTGCCAGAACCTTTATTGCGCGTCCGCCGTTAGTCGGGTCATTGGGGATTGCTATAACGTCTCCGTCCTTTATCTCGTCAAGAGTCTTAATCTTGATTGAGTAGAGATTTAACGGAACTACAAACGTGTTTGCTATGTTGCTGAGTTTGTATCCGCGTGATTCGAGTTCGTCCGCAAAATATATCTGGTGCTGAAAGCCGTTAAGGTCAATATCTCCGTCTGCAAGCGCACGGTTCGGGGTAACGTAATCGGTGAACTGTATCACTTCAAGGTTGATTCCCTGTTCGGCTAAAAGTTTCTTGGCCGGCTCCCACATCTCATCGTAAACACTTCCTGTAACTCCAAGCCTTACGGTCTGGGCGGCTGATGCGCTAACTGCAAATGCCAGCACTAACACTAACGCTAATAATTTCTTCATTGCTATATACTTCCTTTCTATACTTTAATGCGTGTTCCGGCGGGCAAAATCCTCCCCGAGCCACTGCACTATACTCACGCCTATAACCAGAACTATAACTACTACCCATGTTATGTCCTGCATATTACGGTCATGCCCGTAACGTATCGCGAAATCTCCCAGTCCTCCCGCACCGACGGCACCGGCCATAGCAGTAAGGCCAAGAAGGCTGATTATCGTTATCGTTACTGCACGGATTATCGGGGCTAGGCTCTCGCGCAGGTATACACGGAATATCACCTCAAACGGGCTTGAACCCATGGACAGCGCGGCCTCAATCAGTCCCTTGTCCGTCTGGGCTAATGCGCTCTCAACCTGACGGGAGAAGAACGGCGTTGCACCGAACACTAACGGAACGATTACACCGCGTACATATATTGCTGTTCCCATTATGGCGCGGGATAGAGGCATTAACGCGGTCAGTAATATGATGAAGGGGATTGACCGGAAAAGGTTAATGATCTTGTCGAGCACCTGATACACCGGGCGGTTCTGCATGATCCCGCCGGGCTTCGTTACCGTAAGGATTATCCCGAATACCAGCCCGAACACAAACACTATTGCTCCTGCCCATGCTTCCATCAGCAATGTATCACCGCAAGCCTTCCAGAATTCCGGCAGTCTGCGCATTAGGTTAGGCATCAGTTCCTGCATCGCGTATCACCTCCACGTTGATATTTTTGCTCAGGTAATATTCTATTGCCTGATTTATGCGGTCCCGTTCGCCGTTGAAGATTACGACAGTCCCGCCGACCATGACTCCTGCAACGACTTCAACATCAGCAAGGATAATATTTATCTCAATGTCGAATGCCCTTGATGCGTAGGATATTAGGGGTTCTGACACGTCCGCATGAATGTAGACTAACCGCGCCATAACTTCACCCTTCTTCAGCCTGACCATAGGTGAATCGTCGCGTATCAGCGTCTCAATCTTCGACAGGTTTGAAGTTGTGCGGACAAAGTTGCGCGTAACCTGGTGCTGGGGCTGTGAAAATATCGTGAACACGTCGCCGGTCTCTATGATTCTTCCTGCGTCCATGACAGCGGCTTTGAGGCAGATATTTTTCACTACTTCCATTTCATGCGTGATTACTACTATAGTAAGGCCAAGTTTCCGGTTCAAATCCTTCAAGAGCTGCAATATTGCTCCCGTAGTCTGCGGGTCTAATGCGCTCGTGGCTTCATCGCATAATAATATCGTCGGGTCATTTGCGAGTGCCCTGGCTATAGCTACTCTCTGTTTCTGTCCTCCGGATAGTTCCGACGGGTAAGCGTTCTCCTTGTCGGGAATATCCACCAGTGCAAGAAGTTCGCGGACTTTGGCGCGCTTCTGCTCGGCAGTCATGCTGCGCAGGGGGTAAGCTACGTTCTGCATGACTGTGCGGGAGGGCATGAGGTTGAACTGCTGAAAGATCATGCCGATCTTCGTCCGTGCCCTGTAGAGTTCCTTCGGCTTCAGTTCCGTCATCTCTACGCCGTCAATGCGGACATGTCCGGAGTCGGGACGCTCTAAGAGGTTTATGCACCGGACGAGCGTAGATTTGCCTGCACCGGAAAAGCCGATAATGCCGTAAATGTCCCCGTCGTTTATGGTGAGTGAGACATCATTTACTGCATGAATGCCGCCGGTGAAATTCTTTACTATGTGTTCAAGCTCTATCAATAATATTTTTCCTTTCTACAAAAATAGCGGGAAGCCGTCTGTCTATACGTACTCCCCGCCGGTTATGTTCAAAGTAGCAGCAGCTTCACTTCAACGGACAGCACGAAGAATAACACTTACACATCATCATGCTGTAATCAAAGCGAACCGTAATATTCATCAACAAAAAATCTCCTGAAATAAATTTTTTGCGATTATACCAGCATTAAATTATTTCAGCAAACAAACTTTATGTTTTATAATACAAACACAATCATGAAAGGCGTGAATATTTTTGGGACTTCTGAGAAAATTTTTCAACCAGACAAGAAAGCCTGAAGGATTCTTGGGAAAGATTATGTTAATGGGCATGAACTCCGGCCATGCTTCTATGGCTGATTGGGGAATGTCCATGCTTAATATTAATGCTCCCCGTGATGTGCTCGACATTGGCTGCGGAGGAGGAAGAAACGCGGGAGAATTCCTGAAGAGATACCCTGACGCAAAAGTTACGGCAATAGATTACTCCCCGCTGTCCGTGAAGAAAGCAAGAGAGTATAACCGCGCAATGATTGAGGCGGGCAGATGCTCTGTGCTTGAAGGCAATGCTGCTGCGCTGGAGTTCGGCGCAGATAGTTTTGACCTCGTGTCGGCATTCGAGACCGTATATTTCTGGCCGGGACTGCCTGAATGTTTCCGTGAAGTCCGGAGAGTCCTGCGCACAGGAGGAACATTCATCGTGGTGAATGAGATGGACGGGCTTGACCCTGCCGGGAAAAAGTTTGAGGCAATAATCGAGGGCATGAAGGATTACACGGCAGGAGAGATTGAAGAGGCTATGAGGGCTTCGGGGTTCTCTGAGGTCAGGACTGTGCACCATGAAACTAAATCGTGGATGATGATAACAGCAATAAAATAACAGATTGATGATAGCGGAGGGAAATATTACTGCCAGGCTGCAAGCAATACGAGTAAAATTATTCCGAATGACTGTGATAATATTTACAGGAACATATCACGCACAGAAAGGAGGCCGTAAGAATCATGAAGCTAAGTATTAATACCCCCCCCCCTATTAGGTAATTTACGTATCTTTCCTTTTGCCAGAACTTGCCGCAATGATTATCCCCCGTAAAACAAAAATTTTTTGAGCGCGAATAACTGCACCTGAAGCTGAGGTGTTAGAGAAATATTTTTTGTGTTTATCGAGGAGGAATCAATATCATGATAAAGAAACTTTTTGCGGCATTACTGGCGGTTACACTTCTCTGCGGAACTGCAGGAGCTACAAGCTACATATACAACGGCAAAGACGGGCTCGACTGGGATAACGCATATATAATCAATTCATTTGAGGACATGGAAGCACTTGCACAGTATGCAGGAGACGGGAAATTCTACAAGCTGAATGCAGATATTACCCTAACTGCAAAACCCAGATGGGCAAGCAGCAGATTCAACGGTTATCTTGACGGGCAGAATCACACGATAGATTACACCGGAGTCAGTGATATGCCGGCATTATTCTATGAGGTCTCAGTGCCAGCACACGCAGAGAACCCTGCAATACAGAAGCTCAAGGTTAAAGGCACTGTAGCAACTACATCATACAGTTATTTAGGCGGGATCATCAGGTATCTAGGCTCAGGAATAATAGACAGCTGCACGTTCACCGGAAGTATACGAACCACAATAGACAACGTTGGCGGGATTGTCGGCTATATAAGTCAGGGCACAATAAAGAACTGTACTGTAAGCGGGACATTCAGGGCATCAAGCAATATCGGCGGGATTATCGGCAACATGTATTCCTCGTCATCTGCGCTATCTGCTATTGAAAACTGCACCGTATTAAGCGGAACAAGCATAGCTGCTTCTGGAGGCTCTAACACTCTTGCAGGAGGCATTGCAGGCTACATGTTGCGAGGAAAGATTTCCGGGTGTACGTCGTATGCAGCTCTCTCTGATGCGCAGTACAAGGGCGGTGTTCTAGGCTTTATCGGCGACGGCAACCAAATAAACAACATTGCGGACAACAAATATGCTAATGCCGATAAACCCATAGGCAACAGGGAAGGCGAATCCGGAGTCAACAACACGAAGATAACAGCTCCCGGCACAGGCGGCAATAACAACAGCAATAACAACACCGATGACAGCACCGGCACGGACAGCAATAACACCGGCAATGACACTGCGGACGGGAACGACAGCACTAATGACAGCACCGGCAGCGGTGATACCACGAACACCAATAACGGCACTGACGGCAGCAACAACAATGACGGCAGCACCGGTGATAACGACAACGATAACGATAACGAGACTGACAGCAGCAGCAGTGATAGTGATGATTCAGGCTGTAATTCAGGCATACCGGCCTTAATGCTTGCGTGTGCGGGCCTTCTGAAGTTCAGGAAACGTTAATACGCACACAACACAAATGAAACCCTCTCCGGACAAAAACGAAGGGGGTTTTTGCTTTACGGCACAAAATAAAAACGGCATCCCGGAAATTCCAGAATGCCGCCATCTATATAGAATACCTACAGCCTATCCGATTTCAGCAATGAGTTTCTCTACTGCCTCATGCGCATCTGCAGGGAGCTTGTCTATTCCGCCTCTTTCAGTATCACGCGACTTGATGAAGTTCAGGCGGTCGATAAAACGCTTCTTGAGCTGTGTGCGGTATTCCTCGTTCTTGAGGTCCGCATCAAAGCCCGGTATAGGCATAGTCTTAATGCCCGACAGGTTTCCGAACGGTTCCCACTTGGCCGTGCCTTCAACAATGCGCTCAATCACCATAAGCGTATTTTCCTTGCCTACAGGCTTGCCCATGAAACTGCCGGTGTTCAGTATGTAGCAGTCTACTCCGTCGGAAATGAGCTGCTTGAATCTCTCGTAGTCCATTCCGAGCGGGTATGTCCTGAACGGGTTAGCATAAGGTTCGCACACTAACGCATCAGGGTCAACGCCGGGTGCAAGGTTCTCTGCTGATGTTCTCTTTGTTGCGAGGGTTGCACCGAGTACTGACGCAAGGGACGGGCCTTCAAGTTTCAGCACAGGCGGGAGTGTCGGGTCTCTCATGAGCCAGAATATAGCATTGAGAGGCTCGTCGATTCTGTCGACTCTGTTCGGAGACCATAAACGGGACTTGATGGCTCTTCCGTTGCCGTTGCGCACGTCCTCAGTTACGGCGATAAGTTTTCCGTCTGCTGTCTTGATTGCACCGCAGTTCTGAAGCGTAAGAATATATTTGTTGTCCGGGCATCCTATCGGGTAATCTGCTACCTTGTCGAAATATGTCGGCTCAAGTGCGATCGCGTATTTGTCCTTGACGTTGACCACGAAAGCATCATCATGAAGCACCATGACATCATATTTGCCGTCGTGCTTTGCGTGCGTGATGGTGGATTTGCCTGAACCAGAAAGCCCGAATGCAGCTACAACAAACTTCTTGCCGCTTCCATCCTTGAGGGTGTAGCGTTTGAGTCCGCCATGACATGAAGCATAGCCGTTACGTGCCGCAATTCCCCATGCAAGGGTTAATGTGCCCTTCTTCATTTCGCCGAAGTAACGCAGTCCGAGTACTATTGCGCAGTTCTCTTCAGGTGAGAAGAATGCTATACCGAGCGGGAACTGTTCCTTCAGTTTAGCATCTCCGTGCGGCCAGTCGGGATCTGCAACGAAGAATATATCGCCGTCATGATCTGAAATCCTGCGGGACTTCTCATAGCGCGGCTTGTAGGCCTCGTTCGCATACTGGAAGTTGATCATCCAGTTATAGAGGTTGTTCTCGTATCCTTCCGGGACTATGCAGTGTGCGGAAGTCATGAAGTCCTCATCAAGCCCTACATAAGCATCAGCCTGATAGAGTTTCCTGTAACGCATGTTGAATACTGCCTCGCGTATAATCTTGCAGTAATCCGCAACCTTAACATCAGGATAACCTACAATGCGCCTTGCTGCTGCCGTGCGTCCGAAGATTCCGCCGTCATTGAACAGAAGGACGTTTGCACCCATAGGGAGTCCCTGCTCTTCAGGCTTGTAGACGGGCATTCCAGTAAGCTCAATAGTGCCGGGCGAGTTCTTTGCGAGGTTGTATGCTTCGTGAAGGTCTTTCACGTGCTGAATGTTGTTGCCGTAGAAGAGCGTTTCAATGGTAGTACGCGGCTGGGCATGATAGACTTTCTTGAAGTTTTCAGGGTCGTAATAACCGATTGTTGACATTCTGTTTAATTTGCCCCTTTCATTTATTTTATTATGGAAAAATTTTTATGGTATCGTTGGTAATTATAACACTATTCATCGTAGCCTGAACGTGTCAGTTTCATATTGCATAATTCCAGAATGAACAATGCCGCAGAAACTATAACCGCGCTTCCTCTTGGAGATGCACCGCGTGAACGAATATTCTTATCCACCGCAAACACTGCCTCTGTGCCTTCAGCCGTAATCATTCCTCCGAGCTTCAGTATCTCTCCTGCCTCTTCCTGCACGCGCATAAGTTCAGAGATCCCGCCGTGAGATGCAAGACAGGTATCATCATTCACCGACATAATATCAATCAGCATATGAATACATTTTTCCCGGAAGGTCATCTGCCCCTGTGTTGCAGTAAGTTTCCGGAAAAGCTCCGCCGCCCTTAACGCCAGCCTGAAGCCGTGCTCTGCCTCGCCTCTGATTCCCTCTATGCCGTAAGAGATATATGCTTTCTCGCCGGGAGTGAAGACTCTGCGTCCTTCCGGGTCAAGCGTGTAGAGTTCCCTTGCGCATATTCCCGACACATATGCTGATGCAGTGAGTGCCAGAGCTGCTGGTGTCAGAATCCTCCTCTGCGCAATCAGTTTTCCCGCCGCCGCACTGAGCAGGCCAAGAGCGAACACATAACCTTTAAGCGAGAGTCTGCCCCTCGTTGAGCGCAAAACGTCATTGATGCCTATCTGTGCAGGCGAGTGCAGTACCGTCAACGCGTCTTCAGGGCTAAGACTCTGTGTGTCCCCTCCGGCTGATGCGCAGTTCACGTAGCACTGAAACAGGCTCATAGCACCGTCAACGAAGCAAGGCCAGTCCGTCCCGTCTAATGCGTCATTGTCCAGCGGCGTAATCAGTCCGGGCTTGGGATATGCTGAGGCTGTATTGATGATTGACTTCACGGCGAGCTTTGCAACGTTAAATATGTATATTTCATTCAAATTGATTTTGTCCTCTCTGTTATTGTTGGTAGAATTTATTTTACACTCTATGAAAGGAGATTGATTTAGTTATGCAACTCACACTTCAGGGACTTCAGGACAAATCATCGTGGCAGAAGGCAAACATAACCCTTCCTGCATTCGGCATTGACGCAATGAGGGCACGCACTGCAAAAGCTCCCGTATGGCTTCACTTCGGGGCAGGAAACATATTCAGGGGATTCATTGCCGGACTTCAGCAAAAACTTCTTGAGGCAGGCAAAGCACAATCTGGAATCATTGCCGCAGAAACTTTCGATTACGATATTATACGGAAGATCTACGAGCCTCACGACAGCCTAACGCTTATGGCAACATTACGGGCATCTGGCAGTGTTGACATGAATATTATCGCGTCAATATCGCAGGGCATTCGCGCAGACAGTTCCGACACTGAAGAATGGCAGAAGCTCAAAGCTATAGCAGTCAACCCGTCGCTGCAGATGTTCAGCTACACCATCACGGAGAAAGGCTATGCTCTGCGGGACATGAAGGGCGAATTCCTGCCGTCAGTCGTTCAGGATATGGCTTCAGGCCCGGACAGTCCGAAACACGCAATGAGCATCACGGCATCATTGCTTCTGGAACGCTTCAGGGCAGAGGCCACGCCAATAGCTGTTGTGTCTATGGATAACTGCTCGCATAACGGCGAAAAGCTCAGGGCTTCAGTTCTAGAAGTTGCGCGGGCTTGGGTCAGTAACGGTTTCGCCGACAAAGAATTTTTCTCGTGGATCAGTGATGAAAAGCAGGTTTCTTTCCCGTGGAGCATGATCGACAAGATTACTCCGAGACCCGCTGAAGTAGTAGAAGACAAGCTAAAGGCACTCGGCGTTGAGGACATCAGCCCCATAATCACCGACAAGCATACATACATAGCTCCTTTCGTGAACGCTGAAGCACCGCAGTATCTGGTGATTGAAGACAGCTTCCCTAACGGACGGCCTGAACTTGAAGCCGCAGGAGTCTACATGACTGACCGCGATACAGTCAACAAAACAGAACGCATGAAGGTTACAACATGCCTTAATCCACTTCATACCGCGCTTGCTGTTTACGGCTGTATGCTGGGGTATACGAAGATTGCCGACGAGATGAATGACCCGGAGCTGAAGAAGTTAGTTGAGCTTATCGGCTACAAGGAAGGACTCCCGGTCGTAACCAATCCCGGAATACTTGACCCGAAAAAGTTCATTGATGAAGTTGTAGGAGAGAGGCTGCCCAACGCATTTATGCCCGACACCCCCCAGAGAATCGCAACGGACACAAGCCAGAAAATTACGGTGAGGTTCGGCGAGACACTCAAGAGCTATTGTGCCGATAAGTCCCTCGATATAAGTTCGCTTGTAGCAATACCCCTGACTCTTGCCGGGTGGCTCAGGTATCTCGGCGGTACTGATGATGACGGCAGCGCATTTACGCCAAGCCCTGACCCGATGCTGACGGCACTGCAGGAGGAATTACGCACTCCGGACGGCCTGAAGTCCATACTCAGCAACAAAAACATTTTCGGCGTGGATCTCTATGAGGCAGGTTTAGGCGCAAAGGTTGAAGGCTATTATCATGAACTGTGCGCAGGTAATGGTGCAGTACGTGCAACGCTGAAAAAATATTTGTGAGATAATACAGGCTCATTCTATTTTATATGGAGCTGATAAAAATGTTCAGAATACGCGAGACCGGAAGCACTGTAACAACAGAAATACTCGCGGGAATCACTACCTTTATCACGATGAGCTATATCATCTTCGTGAACCCGAATATCCTCAGCCAGACAGGAATGGACTTCAATGCCCTTGTAGTAGTAACCTGCCTTGCGTCTGCGCTGGGTACGTTCCTTATGGCTGTAATGGCAGATTACCCCATTGCACTTGCGCCGGGAATGGGCCTCAATGCGTTTTTCGCCTTCACCGTAGTGCTGGGCATGAAGATTAACGGCCAGCCGGTAACATGGCAGATGGCACTTGCGGCAGTGTTCATTGAGGGTGCAATATTCGCCGTCCTTACGCTGTTCAGCATCCGTGAAGCCGTGATGAATGCGATCCCGAAATCACTCAAGATAGGCATATCTGCAGGAATAGGATTGTTCGTTGCGTTCATCGGGCTTCAGAGCGCGGGAATAGTCGTGGACAATCAGGCTACGTTATTGGGGCTTGGTTCTCTGCGCAACAATGTACCTATGATGATGTCATTGCTTGGCCTGTTCATCATGGCCGTGCTTACTGCGCTTAACGTCAAGGGCGCGCTTCTGATAGGAATAATCGCGATCACTGCAGTTAGTGCCGCATTGGGATTAACGCCGATCCCTGAAAAGTTCGTATCAACGCCTCCCTCAATCACGCCGCTGTTATGCAAGTTCGATTTCTCCCTCATAAACTCTATGGATTTCTGGATTATCGTGTTCACATTCTTCTTCGTTGACTTCTTCGACACATTAGGGACTCTTGTAGGTGTCTGCAACAGATCCGGACTGCTCGACGAGAACGGGAATTTACCGCGTGCAAAAGGAGCATTGCTGTCCGATGCTCTTGCGACGATGGCAGGCGCGGCAATGGGAACTTCAACTGTAACATCATACGTAGAGAGTTCTTCAGGTGTTGCGCAGGGAGGACGCACAGGGCTTGCATCAATCGTAACGGCACTGCTTTTTGTGGCTGCAATATTCTTCACGCCCATAGTAGGAATCGTTCCGGGCTATGCAACTGCACCGGCTCTTGTGATCGTAGGAATATATATGATGATGTCCCTGCGTGATGTCAACTATGATGACTGGACGGAGCTTATACCCTCACTGCTTGGCTTCTTCATGATGCCTCTTGCGTATTCAATCGCTGTAGGTATTGAGTTCGCAATAGTGTCTTACGTTGTCATAAAGATACTGACCGGGAAGTTTAAGGATGTATCATGGCTTATGGTGGCACTGAGCATTATATTTGTCGCTAAAGAGTTTCTTGCATAAGATTTTTGCTAAACACTTTCCCCCTTGCGCGAGGGGGAATTTTTTTTTGCGCTTGCACACATACAAATTGACATGTATGCAGAAGAAATATAAAATTAAGCAGAAAAATTCATGAAAATTTTGCTTACACAGAATAGGAGTGCTGCATAATGGACTATAAGAGCGTGAAAGATATATACGGTTCTCTTGTGTTTGACAGCAGGGCAATGAAGGACAGCCTGAACAGCGACATATATGAGCAGGTAATATCTTCGATGGAAGGACGGCAGAGACTCTCGCCGCAGACAGCAGATATAGTAGCCGGTGCAATGAAAGACTGGGCAATGAAACACGGAGCTACCCACTGGGCGCATTGGTTTCAGCCTATGAGCGAACTTAGTGCGGAGAAGCACCAGTCATTCATATTGTCGGGAGATGACGGTTCGCCTATGGAGGTGTTCAGGGGTCATCATCTCGTGCAGGGAGAACCTGACGCATCAAGTTTCCCCAGTGCCGGAACCCGCTCAACGTTTGAGGCCAGAGGCTACAGCGCATGGGACATATCCAGCCCCGCATTCATCGTACCCAGCCCTAAAGGGGGAACACTCTGCATTCCTAGCGTATTTCTGTCGTTCGACGGGACTCCGTTAGACCTGAAGACACCGTTGCTGCGGAGTCTTGAAGCAGTGGAGAGCCGCGCATTGAAGTTACTGCGCCTTCTTGGGCAGAGAGGAGTACGCGGAGTCAAAATGACTGTCGGTGCTGAACAGGAATTCTTTTTGCTTGACCGTCCCCGTGCACAGCTCAGGCCGGACATAAGATATTGCGGACGTACATTAATCGGTGCACAGCCTGCAAAGGATCAGAAATTAGACCATCATTACTTCGGTGCAATCCCGCCGAGAGTCCTGCGCTACATGGAGGACGTTGAACGCGATATGGCCCGTGTTGGAATCAGCATACTTGCACGGCACAATGAGGTTGCGCGGTGTCAGTTTGAGTTTGCACACCTCTTCAGCGACGCAAACAGAGCCTGCGATCAGAACCAAATACTTATGGAGACCATGAGGAAACTTGCACGCCAGCATGAATTACGGTTATTGTTCCACGAAAAGCCCTTCAGCGGAATGAACGGAAGCGGAAAGCATACGAACATGTCATTAGTTGACAGTGAGGGAAGAAACCTCCTGAAGCCGTCGAACTCTCACCGCCGCAATATAATCTTCCTTGCGTTCCTGTCTTCTGTCGTATTGGGAGTATCACGCTTTCACAGCCTCCTTCAGGCCAGCGTTGCAACATACGGAAATCTATTCAGGCTAGGAGGGCATGAAGCACCGCCTTCAATCATCAGCGTATATCTCGGAAGCGCATTAACTGACCTGATTCACCGTCTCGACAGTTCTGACGTATCGCTCCCCGAACACGGCCCTATGTCTTTAGGTCTCAACAAACTGCCGGATATAGTACCGTATGATTCTGACCGCAACAGGACTTCACCTGTAGCATTCACCGGCGACAAATTCGAGTTCAGAGCACCGGGAAGCTCACAGAGCATAGCACTTCCCGTTACTATGTTCGCATCAATATGGGCATGGGGAATTGAGGAAGTTACGCACATGATAGAGGATCTCTGTGCGGACGGACGAGACCCTATAGACTGCGCGCTTGAGGCAGCAAGGGAGGCATTCAGGAAGGGCAGCAGTATCCTGTTTGAGGGAGATGCTTACAGCTCGGAATGGCAGGAGGAGGCAAAGAGGCGCGGGCTGATTGAGGCGGAAAGCATACAGGCCAGGATAGATCTTTTGCTGAAGCCGGAGAACAAGGCAATGCTTGACGGTTTAGGAGTCTACCGCAACAATGAGCTGGAGAACCTTCACGAGGTGAGAATGAATGCGTTTGCTACAGGGCTTGAAGTTGAAGCGGCAGTGCTGTATGACATGCTGTATGAGGGAGTTTTGCCGGCAATATCACGGCAGCTTATACTGGAGAAAGATGCTTTGAGTGCTTTTGACGGCGTGGACTTCGGCGACAATGCTCCGTGGCGGGATTACATCAGCGGCTTGGGGCAGGCCAAGAATGCGTTATTGCTTGATGCCAGGAATCTCTATGAGCTTAAAGGCCGCCTGTCTGCTATGAATGCCCGTGAACGTTCTGACCTCCTCACCGGCGAGATACTGCCATTGATGGAGGCTATACGGTGGAAGTGTGATGCGGCGGAACTGATCTGCGCAAGCGATATATGGCCGTACCCGATATACAGGAATCTGCTTTCACTGAGTGCATAAAGATAAAAGAAAAATAACAATCCCCTTGAGGCTAGCTCAGGGGGATCATTTCCATAAAGGTAATTTTCATTTCAGGTGCATAGTACTTCAGTCCCGGACCTTCAAGGCGAATAGATTTCACTTTGCCTGCCTTAGAATCTCCCGCCATGACTGCCTCAAAGGAATCTTCATCTTCAGGCAGAGGACTAATCATAGTTTCATTGCTGAGAACTCCGGCAATAACTCTTTTGGTTATCACCCTTCCGTCCTGAAATTCAACCCTCATATTCAGACGGGGAATGCAGTAAAATATTTCCGCCAGATGACCCAGAAGACTCAAAGGAAGCTCAAGCCTCATCAGGCAGTAATCAGCATCAGGGATAATCACTGTTTCATCACTTGGGAATTCACGAGTAATTAGTCCCCCCCCCCATTGCGTAATTTGACTTATGTCAGCACGTTTCAGCAGAAAATTTTTATCCAGTCTCATTGCAATTTTGTAATTCTTGAATATCTCAAGCCACGATGCAGGAGACTCTATCAGCGCAAAACGTTCGTCAATAGTATCCATGCTAAATATAATAAAGCGCGGTGCACGGGTATCATCACCGAAAAAGTCTGCGTTCTGTCTGTCAAGCCACGGCGTATATGATGAGTATGCTTGTATTACCGGCATATTGACATAGTTCGGAATATCCAGTGCCGCAGACATTTCCCACGGATATGATGTTGCTGTATCGTTTGAGATATACTGCTTGAAATCATCACTCAGTTTAACGGCTCTGTTGTCTAAAAATGTGTTGAAGCCTGATAAAGATTTTATGTTATTTATGAGACTGACAGCCGGATTCGTAATAAACCGCCTTGTGAAATTATTATTCAGTATATAGTTATCAGTGTTGTGTATTCTGACAAAAGACAGCATGAACGTGGAACAGAAGAATACGCACAAAGAAATCTCAAGAAATTTTTTCATCCTGAAATTTACTTTTAATTCATCTTCCATGAACAGTACGTAAATCGAAGCATACACGTAAAGCATCGGCATGAAAAATACCCAGTGCCTGACGAGCAGTCCGTGTTTCAGAGACATGAACACAGGAACTGCGAATATCATTGCATACTTCATAGAATGCCTTACCCTGAAGAACGAGAAAACATACAGTACAACCCCCAGCACAGCCGCAATAGCTGTCAGTAATACGTATATTGAGGTTTTGTAAATTTCAACGCTCATTGCAGAGTTATATCCAGATGATATTTCCAAAGCTCCCCTTACGTAAAATATAAGCTCCTGTATGCTTGGATTATAAGACAGGAAGCCCATACAGAATATGACAGGGATCAAGCACACTGCTGCAAAGTATAACTTCCGGTATTTCTTTTGCGACAATACAGCAAGCCCGGCAAACATAATAACAGTCAGAAAGTTCAGCAGCCCTCCGTTGAACTTCATGAATAAGGATATTACGCATATTACTACAGCAATCATAAAAGGTATCAATGCATCATCATGCCAGCAAAGAGACAGCAATATTAATACGAGACATGACAGGGCATATTCCGGAAGCATATAGCCTAAAGAGAACGTTCCAGCATAAAGGAGCAGGAATGACAGAAAGATATTATTGCTGAATGTGCGTTTGCGGAACAGGATATATGCGAACGTACCTGCCGCCAGAAGTGTGAGTGCCGTCCAGAAAAGCAGGGAGTACAGAGAATTATTCCCCACAGGTACAGGCAGAAGCAGAAAACCTAAAGGCCCGTATGTGAATATTATGCTTTTGCCCCATAATATGCCTTCATGAACGAGCATGTTAATGGCATCGACCCAAGACGCATCGAGACCTGAACGGAAAGCATTGGAATGAAACTTGAAAAATATTGCTATAACCAACAAAAGGTAAGAAACCCTCAAAAATTTTCCTTTGTTATTCATGTGTTTTTATGCTCCTGATTGTTTCTGCAAGACTGTGATAATAAATCCTTCCTGTTTTCCTGTCGGTGAATTTAAGGACAATATGATAAATTCCTTCAGGCAGTCCATCGCAGTAAAGTTTTTCGCCGGCAAATGAATTTTCTTTGTGCATATTCAACGGATTTTCATATTTGACCGGTTTCGTGCCCGTATGTGCTTCTTCTTCAGGAAGCCATGTAATGAAAGCATCTGTATCATTGTGTAATATCACCTCTGATACAAGATAAAGTTTATCCGAACCGCGTCCTGATACATTACCGGCAATGTTCAGCCATCTTCCGTCAGATGACTGCGCAAATTTGAGAATATTCACGATAACTTCATCGCTGTCTGTGATGTCTTCGGAAACGAATCTGCACGGCCTGAAGCCATTGAACTCTATATTCCCTGGAGCATTCTGGAAATTGCGCAGATTATGTTCTTTGAACATGCCGAGAAACAGAGCAAAACTCTTATCAGGATATATATAACGCGTGAAAATTTCTTCGTCGAAAATTCCTTCAGAAATCTGAGCCTTGAAGATGCTCAAGCCTTTGTTCCTTTCCCTTGCACCTTTAAGGGCTTCTTCAGATAATGACAATGAAAGTATGATAAGAGCCGGTAAAACGTAATGCTTCCACGAAAGGTTGAATTTTTCATCCAGTGAAATGGCGGATAATGATATAGTCGCAATCCAGAAGAGCATACCGAATGAAATATACCGGGTAGCCATAGCAGCTGACAAGCCACCGGATCTCCCGAAAGCCGTAACTGCTGAACAAAGCATCACGAAAATATCAAGACCTATCCAGAAGCATTTATTTTTGTCCCATCTGCGATAATTCCATAAACATAATACCTGAATGCTAAAGCCTATTATACTTGCTGCCAGCGCAATGCTCTTTCTTGAAGCTGATACAGGTGAACCAATATATTCCAGAAAGAGAATGACAGGAAGATATATATGCGTCAGAAGAAACTTGAATTTTTCAGTGAAAGTCAGTCCGCCCGTAATGTACCTGTAGTTATAGAAATACAGGCATATAACAGCAACTGAAGCCGCAAGCCAGAAAAATATTTTAGCCTTCTTTAACCTGCGTTCTGCCGTCAAGCACCGCAAAAGCAACACAACCATTCCCGCAGGCCATACCATCATTCCGCTTCCGAAAGAGAATGTAGCCAGCACTGCCGGTATCATCGCACTGAATACAGCATCATCAGCAAGAAGCCTGAGAGACAGAACAGCAAAGAATACGCACATCAATATCTGCATCTGAAAACCCCATGTCCAGTTTTCATTCTGAGTGAAAGAGAATATCAGCCATGCAGACGTGAAATACAGAATGCTTTTCTTGATGCCGTCAAGTTTGTGCATATCTTCAATGGATATGAAAACTACTATAGAAGTACCGACAGCAAACAATACATTAACGGCAATTTCAAGACAAATATTCCAGCCGTTGAATGCAGCATTCAGGAACATAATAATTTTTCCCGGAATGATTCTGTGCTCGTTGTGCTGTGCGAAGAAGTCCGCAAAAGTTAATGTACCCGCATAAAATTTCTTCAGCAGGATACCTACAGCACCGAACTCGTCCCAAAATGGAACATCAACGGCATAATATGCTATTAATGCAACAAGCGTGCCTAAAGGCAGGGCAGTCAGAAAAATATATTTTGCTGTTTTCCTCAATATGTTACGCTCCTTTTCGTTGTTTCTCGGCGACAATGAACATTTGTTTTCCCAGAATATGCCATGCTAACGGGCAATGGCAGTACAGCTTTATCATCCATCCGAACTGGGGAAGGCGGCTCTTCGTAGTGTAGGGAAGGAATCTTTTTATGACCTGTTTTGCATGAAAACACATGCAATAATACTTAGTGCCTCACACATGCTCTTTTCCGTAAGCGGCGTATAGTGGTCGAAAAAGTCCCAATACTCTCCGGGCAGGTACTTGATGTTAGGCTGAAGTATCATCAGCTTTCCCCCGGCTCTGAGCACACGCAAACATTCACGGAGTATCGCAAGTATTTCTTCCTTGTCGCGTACATGCTCGAAGAAGTTGCTCACGAACACAGCATCAATGCTCGAATCATTCAGGAAGTCCAGCTTCTGCGCTCTGCAGTTGTGCACTTCAACATAACTTTTTGCGTGATGCTTAACATCAGGGTTCAGATCAACCGCTATGCGTCTGCCCTTGCCTCCGGAATATATGTTGTTGATGAAATCACAGTATCCTGCCGCCAAGTCAAGAATATCATCATCAGGCTTCACGTAACGGCTGAAGAATTCTTTGCATAAAATCTTCCAGAGATTATTTCGCTTGTTCCATGTGTCAGAACTGAAGCGTCCAGAATAAAGTTTGTCCAGTTCCATAAAAATCAATCACTCCTTTTTTGTCAGTGTCATGCTCCACCCTTCCGGAGCAATAGGAATTTTTACAATATCCCCTGATTGCGCAGGATAGTACAGCTCCTTTATGCTATCTCTGTATCTCAAATTCCCAGACCACGCAGGAAGAGTAAAGGAAGTCCCGGCAATAAGTACCAGCAGCACAGCCAATGACGCATATATTTTTGTCTTCATGTGCGGCCTGACATCAAGAAAACGTTTCACGATTAACAGGACAAATACAAATACAAGCATGTTGGGAATATAGAAATACCGTTCACCGCCGCCGTAAATAAATCCGTCATGGAATCCTGAAAGCCATACCCTGTAAAGAGAAGAACCAAAAATTAAAGCTCCAAAAACCGCACATAACCTGAAATGCTTTAAACCCAGAAAGAAATAATACGAAGGCAGCAAGACTGAAGCAGAGAAAAGCAATACGCTCAAAGCATTACTGTTCAGAAAAATTTTTGCCAGCGTGTGATTAAATATATATGATGGCATGAATGTTTCACACAGGACTCTTGCGTCAAAAACTTTCATGTTCCACAAAACAAAATCCCAGCTGAGATTTGTTGCATGTGTAACTTCTTGGGCAGTAGATAATACAAGTGAAAGCTGTATCGCAGAGAGTGCCAGCAGCATAATCTTGTAATACCACCCCCCCCTGTAGGTATTTTTACTCAATATTGACGGTACAAGAAATATTACGAACGGCCCGCTCAGTCCGGAAAGTATAAGGACGAACAAGTCATGAATTTTCCATGCGACAGATGAAGGAGGATCTGCAGCCAAGACCATGAGAAGCCACAGCGCAAGATGCCACTGAATATTAGTGGTGTTGCCAAGAGTCTCGCCGATATTCGGGGCAAGAAGGTAATACGCCCAAAGAAAAAATTTATACGGCATACCAACAAAGCTGAATCTTTCAGAAAAAAGGAACAGTGCAGGAAAAGCCCTCATTATGAGTGCAAAAAGATTCACTACAAGAGGAGCATTGATTATCCCGAACGGCAAAGAAACAAGCATTGCAAGACGAGGAGCAAAATGAAGATAGCCCGCATAGGAATAAAGAAAACTTTTCAGCCCGTAATTATGGAACTGCGCGTAAAAGATTCTTCCGTCTTCTGCCCAGAAAGTTGCATGTTTCAGCACTTCCGGATTTCTCTGGAACATCACAAGAAAGCTGGCAACAAATATACATACGAAAAATGATTTTGTCCGCGTAAATTCTCTCAATGCTTCCATGAGAACCTCGCCTTATATGCTGCGAAATACCATTTGAGATATGACGGAAGCCACGCAAGAATCTTAAAGCGCGATTTTCCTGCCTCCCTGTCCCGCCATGTAGTAGGAACTTCGCATATCTTCAGCCCCATTCTGTATGCCTTCACGACAAGCTCAAGGCCAAGCTCAAAACCTCCGGTGCTCTCTATCTTCACGCTGTCGAGAAATGTTTTGCGGTACAGCTTGAAGCTGTTGGTTGCGTCATGTGTCGGGACTCCAGCGAACCAGCAGAGAGTCAGCCCTGCCGTCCTCGACATCAAGCCCTTTATGACCGGTCCGCCTATCTGATGCCCGCCCTTCATGTAGCGTGAGGCACACACAACCGCAGCATTCTCCCGTTCCGCCGCATCAATCATCGCATTCATGACTTCCGGAGGGTCTGACAGGTCAGCCATAGTTACGACAACATATTTTGTTTCTGCCTCTTCCAGTCCTGTCTTTATGGCATTCAGTGCACCGCGCCCGTACTTGTTCCGCATTAGCCGTATGTTCCCGTGAGTCTCCTGAAGTTCTCGGACAACCGGCAAAGTGTTATCCCCGTCGAAGTCATACACCACCATAATCACGAAATCATGTTTGACTTTCGCGCATATCTCCGTAATTGCCGTCCTGATGTTCTCGCCCTCATTGTAGACGGGAATTACGATCGTAAGCAGGGGAATCATATCCCGCCGAGCTTTATCTGTTCGCGTATCCATGGGATAACTTCATCAAGGATTTCATCAAGCGTAGTCTCTGCCTTGAAGCCTAAGAGTATTTCGGCCTTCTCCACTGAAGGCACGCGCTTCTGAACGTCATACCTGAAGGGAATATCAGATACATACCTGAAAGGCAGTGAATCGCCGTGAATTTTGCGCCATATAGCTTCTGCAAGCTCAAGCACGCTCGTTGATACCGGTGTTGACAGGTTGAAATCCTGATTGACCGCGTTGCTGTCCTCAATGCACATTCTGATTCCCCGCGCAAGATCCCCGCCGTAAGTGTAGTGCCGTATCTGGTTTCCCTGCCCAAGAATATGCAGAGGATTCTGCCCCTTCAGGACTTTCTGCACGAGGTCAGGAACAACATGACTCATCGCCAGCTTCACGTTTCCGGATAATATATCGCTGTCGCAAAGCGCGCGCCTCTCGCCAGTCCCGACGCAGTTGAACGGACGAATTACAGTATAAGGCAGGCCGTACTGCTCGAATGCACCTTGAGCGTAATACTCACATGCCAGCTTCTGGAATCCATATGTGCTCTGGGGAGGAGGGCAAAGACGCTGTTCTCCTTCCTTGCTGGGGAATGTGTCTGTGCTCTCGAATACCATGCTTGAGCTGAGCACGTTAATCTTCTGCAGGTGTCCGTGCTGGTATGCGTGTATTGCCGCATCAAATGTTGAGGCTGTTATCCTGTCGTTCTCGGCTAACAGGTCATATGCGTAATGGTGGAAGTATGATATTCCCCCTATCATTGCAGCCGCAGCCAGAATCTGATCGCAGTCCGATGCAAGCTCCTTCATCAGTTCCGTATTCTTTGCATCGCCCTCAACAAATCTGTAGTGCGGGTGATTGTCGTATGACTTTTCGACTTTGCCGTACTTAGAGAAGTTGTCGATTCCTATAACTTCATGGCCTCTTGCGAGCAGGTCTTCAATCAGATAGCCGCAGATGAATCCTGCCGAACCAGTAACTAAAATCTTCATGGCTTAATCATTCCTCCAGACATTCCAGCAGTCCACGAACGGGACATTAATTTTGAGATTGAGATATTCATTGTGCGGAACTCCTAATATCACGCCGTCAGCCTGCGCAAGAACTTCATCAAGCGGTGCAGTGTTCAGGTAAGGGTCATGTATCAGAACTTCCGCCATCCTGAACTCAAGGTTTTTCCTGACCTTGAATGAAAGGCTTTCGCGGGTATCGTCATTGTTGGGCTTGAAGGCCATTCCCAGAATCGCAATCTTCTTATCCTTCAGGCTTCCCATCTTGCTCACGAGCTGACTCACGACGAAATCAGGCAGTCCCTCATTCACCAGCATTCCGGCCTGACCGAGAAAGAATTTGTTATTGTAGAACGCAGATAACTGCATTGTGTCCTTGAAGAGGCACGGCCCGGCAGCAAAACCTGCTTTAGCGAAATATTTTGCTCTCGGGTAATCCTCAGACAGCGCGGAAAGTATCTTATAGAAATCATAACCCTTCTCTTCAACCATCATGTAGAACTGATTTGCGATCGCGAACTCAAGATAACGCCATGAGTTAGTGAGGAGCTTGGCCAGTTCTGCTTCTTCAGGCTCAAGGGGAATGATCTTCGGGGCTATGCTGCTGAAGAGTTCTGATGCGGCCTCGAATGCTTCCGGAGAATTTGCGGATACAAGCTGAGGGAGCGTAAATATTTCCTCCACGCCTTTTCCCTGCACTATGCGTTCAGGACAGAAAGCCAGCATGAATTTATCCCCGAAAGTCTTTGCGAGCATATTCTCTATGACTCTGAAGACTCCGGGGAAAATCGTACTGCGCAGGATAATTAACTGTTTGGGGTTCATATAGGGAAGGTAGAGCTTTATGACATTCAGGACATCGTGAATCTTTGGGTTCAGGTGTTCGTCTACGGGTGTGCCGGTAACGAATATTACAGCGTCAGAATCACGTACCAGATTCATATCATTTGAGGCCAGAAGGGATTTATCTGCCAGGACTTCAGCAAGTATCTCTTTTGCTCCTGATTCCTGAAACGGGACATGCCCGCTGTTGATGCTGGAGATTACTTCAGTGTTAATATCTATCAGCCTATTCCGTTTGTCAAGTTGTAACTGAGGTGATTTAGTATGTTCGTGATCAAGCTTATTAATCTGCATGGACACGAAAATTTTAATGGATATATT
>CAJOES010000028.1 GCA_905233455.1 uncultured Synergistales bacterium
GATTTTAGAGAAAAAATTTTGCTGTACTCTGTACACAGCCATAATGATTATGTCAAGTCCTTTCTTGCAATATGGGACATTATACTATAAGCCTTGTTGTCTCCTGAAAGTGTGCAATAATATTCATCAAGGAAGTTGCAAATTTATGCTTCCTGATTTTTTTTGAGGAGACAAAAATATTTGAACGACTTTAATTCATACGGACTGCGCAAAGAACTTCTTCTTGCACTCGATAAACACGGATTCGATTCCCCTATGGAAGTTCAGGACAGGGTATTATCCACTGACTGGAACAGTGATTTAATCGTGAGGGCAAAAACAGGTTCAGGGAAAACATTAGCCTTCCTTCTGCCGTTAATGCAGGAACTAGCCATAGGAGAACGCACGCCGCAAATTCTGATACTTGCACCGACACGGGAATTAGCCCAGCAGACAGCAGCGGAGGCCGAATATCTCGGAAAGTTCCTGAAGCTCAACGCAGCATCACTTGTCGGAGGAATGGATATAGTCCCCCAATTACGGACACTGAAGCACGGTGCGGCAATAATCGCAGGAACTCCCGGACGTGTACGCGACCACATAAAGCGCGGGACTCTTGAGACTGACGGAATTATGGCGGTAGTTCTCGATGAAGGCGACTTAATGCTCGATATGGGATTCCGTGAGGAGCTTGAAGACATACTGAACGCATTGCCTGCAGGACGGCGGTGGCTTTTCTCTGCAACAATGCCCGAAGAAGTCCGGGAGCTTGCCGGGCAGTATCTCAATGACCCGATAACGCTTGCAGTAGATGAGGAAGGCGGACAGCATGAGGACATACTTCACCGCGTGTATATGATACCGTCGAAAAAACGCTTTGAGGGGCTTGTAGATATACTGTTATGGGAACACCCTTCAAGGTCTCTGGTGTTCTGCCACACGAAAATGGAGTCGATAGAGATTGCGCAAAGACTGCAGGATCACAGCTTCAGTGCGGCGGCATTGCAAGGAGACATGACACAGGACGAACGCAACGCAACATTAGCTTCATTCAAGTCCGGATCTGTTCCGTGTTTGGTGGCTACGAACGTTGCAGCAAGAGGGCTTGACATTGAGGGAGTAAGCCACGTCATACAGCTTGGCCTTCCTGATGACAGGGAGACATTCATACACAGAAGCGGCAGGACTGGCAGGGCAGGACATGAGGGCGTGAATATCGTGCTGCTGTCGCCTCCGGAAGTAGGGAGATTCCGGGAGATGCTCAGAGGCACGGACATAAAGACGGAATGGCAGGACATACCGGACATCAACAAGATACGCAGTGCATGGCGGGACTCTGCGGAACAGGAGATATTTGCTGCTCCCATTGATGCGGATTACGGCGAGTGCGTAGCGTGGGCAAATGACCTCATCACGCGTGCAGAACCCAAAGTGATTATCGCGAAACTTCTTGCCGTATTGGGAGCAAGGAACAAGGGCTACAGCTTAGACCGTGAATTACAGCGCGAACAGGCCAGAAGGACGAAGAAACCTTCACGGCTTCCGGCCAAGCCCAAAAAGGAAAGCAAGCCTAAAGGATCATTCAGGCATTTCCGCAGCAGCCGGCTTCAGGACGTAGGGCACGTATTGAACGCAATGTGCAGGGCATTGAACGTTGAACGCAGCGAAGTAGGAGCAATAAGGCTTCATGACAATCACGTTATTGTTGAGCTTATGCCGCTTGCTGTGTCGAGACTGGAGCAGGGGATTGCAGGGCTGTCTAAATTCGGGCTGTATCCTGACGAGGAGAACAGACGCACGAGACGTTGATTAAAGCAGGGGTTAGCGTGATATTATAGCCTTATCTTTTGAGGGAGGTACAAGACTTATGTTAGGCGATAATATAAAGAAGCTCGGTTTCGGGTTAATGCGTCTTCCGAGAATTGCAGGCAAGGATGACGTTATTGACATTGAACAGGTAAAGCAAATGGTTGATGAGTTCCTTGCTGCAGGGTTCACGTATTTCGATACTGCTTGGGCTTATGACGGAAGCGAGGAGGCTGTACGGCAGGCACTGGTTGAGCGTTACCCCAGGGAGAAATTCCAGCTTGCCACAAAAAATGCGGCATGGATCGAGTGCAAGACCCGTGATGACGCATTAGGGCAGTACACATCTTCACTGCATGACACGGGAGCAGGATATTTCGATTTCTACCTTCTGCACAACTTAGGCAATACACGCACAAAAGTATTTGAGGATTTTGACCTGTGGAATTACTTTTTGGGCGAAAAGGAAAAAGGCAAGATTAAGCATTTAGGCTTCTCGTTCCATGCAGGCCCGGAAGAATTAGAGGACATACTCACTAAACACCCTGAAGCGGAGTTCGTACAGCTCCAGATAAATTATGCGGACTGGGAGAGCAGTGCAATACAGTCAAGGGCATGTTACGAGGTTGCACGGAAACACGGAAAGCCTGTAATAATCATGGAGCCGGTGAAGGGCGGAAACCTAGCCACGCCTCCTGACAGCGTCGCAAAAATCTTCAAGGACGCAGACCCGGAATTATCGTGTGCATCATGGGCGTTGAGATTCGCGGCAGACCTTGATGGAGTGATTACAGTCCTTTCCGGAATGTCGAACCTTGAGCAGATGAGGGACAATATATCCTGCATGAAGGACTTTAGCCGCCTTACACCTGAACAGAAGAAAGTTATTGCGGCGGCCAGTGAGGAGCTTGCGAGAATTCCTGTTGTCCCGTGCACAACCTGCAACTACTGCGCAAAAGTCTGCCCTATGGATATAGGCATTTCCGGTTCATTCGGTGCTCTGAACATGTACACGCTTTACGGCAACTACAAGCTGGCTAAGGGCCGTCATGACTGGGATGTCGCCGGGCAGGGGCACAAGACGGCTTCAGAGTGCATCAAGTGCGGTGCGTGTGAGTCTGCATGTCCCCAGCACATAAATATACGCGATGAACTTGAACGCGTGGCAGAAACATTCTGTGCATAACTCATAAAGGCTGATATTTTCCCCTTGTCTTTTACGGCAGGGGGATTTATTTTTATGCCTTGAAGGAGTGATTGAACTTGTATGCAGAAAAATATTTGCAGAAAGTCATAGAGTGGCGCAGGGATATTCACGCGCACCCTGAACTCAGCCAGCATGAAGAGAGAACAGCTGACCTTGTCGCGAATGTCCTTGAGGAACTCGGCCTTGAAGTCTCCCGGAATGTAGGAGGTTTCGGTGTAGTAGGGTTACTGCGCGGCAAAGATGCGGGCAGAACTGCAGGGTTACGTGCGGACATGGACGCTCTGCCGCTGAAGGAGGAGACCGGACTGCCTTACGCATCACAGACAGAAGGAGTCATGCACGCCTGCGGACACGATACGCATACAGCCATGCTTCTGGGTGCTGCGTGCGTTCTATCGGACATGAGGGAGGAATTACGCGGAAACGTCAAATTCATCTTCCAGCCTGCCGAAGAACTCAATCCCACAGGAGGAGCACCCGGAATGATTCGTGACGGCGTTCTCGATAATCCCAATGTTGACGGTCTGTTCGCGCTTCATGTGTGGCCGGTATACGAGACGGGAAAAATCGTAATGCGTTCAGGTGCATTGATGGGAGCTTCGGACAGGATATTTCTGACGGTTCACGGCCAGACGGCTCACGGGTCAAGGCCGGATCAGGGTATTGATGCCATAGTTGCCGCCGCACACGTCATAACCGGCTTGCAGGGCATAATCTCGCGCTCAGTCTCCCCGCTTGATGCCGCAGTGATCACGATCGGGACGATTCATGGAGGATATCGCTATAACGTCATTCCGGACACTGTGAGGCTTGAAGGGACTGTGCGGACACTAAGGGCGGAAGTTCAGGACATGATGCCGGAGCTGATTACGCGCACTGCAAGGGGAATAGCTGAAGCTCTCGGTGCGTCATGTGATGTTGAGTACGTTAAAGGTTATCCCCCTATGGTGAATGATGACTCATTGACGGAGCTTGCGTGTGATGCCGTAAGGTCAAGGCTTGGTGATGATGCCGTGATGATTGCGGAACAGCCGGAACTCGGTGCGGAAGATTTTGCGTTCTTTGCGCGGGAACGTCCTGCAGTAATGGCGTGGCTTGGATGCCGTCCTGCGAACATAAGCGTTAAGGACATGCCCAAACTTCACAACACTAAATTTTGTCCCGATGAAGAATGCTTCAGGTACGGCATTGAATATTTAGTGCAGTGTGCTGCTGGTTTTCTGAATAAGCCGTCGTAAAGATTTCTGACTTTTTGGAAAGATTTTTAGTTAGTTTCACTTACTTAATTATAGTTTCACTTACTTAATTATAATAAACAAAACTTATTAAAAGGTGGTGAATTATATGCTTAAGATGGCAGAAACCGAACAGCGCACTCTCATGGGTGGACGCAAAGTCAAGAAATACAAGTGCACCCAGTGCGGCTATTTGTCGGATAGTAAGTTTGGCTGGAGAGTTCATTGTACATCCAATCATCTTCCCGAATTGAATAAGGGACTTTGTGGGCCTAAGGTTGTAAAGGTCAAAGAATAGGCTCAGGCTGAATTATGTAGTTTAACGTAGGGGAGTAGGATATTGCGTATCCTCTCTCCTGTTTTTATGACAGCATAATGATGGTGATAATGAAACATGAGATACAACAAGCTACACGTTAAGCAGCACGATGAAAAAGACTGCGGGGCGGCATCTCTCTCTATGATTTTGCGTTTCTACGGAGCATACATTCCGCTTTATAAGATACGGGAGGAAATGAAAATCACTTCCGAAGGAGCAAGCATATACGGAATCATACAAAGTGCAGGACTCCATAACCTTCAAGCCGAAGCAATGAAGGGAGATATTTCGGAACTCCGGGAGGCTCTGAAACAGCATGAAGCAGCTGCACCATTCATAGCAAGAGTCGTAAGCAGTGAAGGTTTTGCACATTTCGTGGCTGTATTCGCGGCTGACGATGATAAACTAACCGTTGGAGATCCTGCCTCAGAAGTTAAGCGCATAAGCTGGGAAGATTTCGCCAAACAATATTTGGGGCAGATAATCACCTTCGCGAGGACAGAAAAATTTGTGCCCGTCCCCGCAAAAAATATAATTTCCCCGCGGTATATCAACATGCTGAAGAAGCACAAAGGAGAATTTGCCCGCATATTATTTCTTTCTGTCCTGCTGGCATTTATGAGCCTCGGTATTGCTGTCTTATTCGGTTATGTGATCGGAGATATTATCACTCTCGACAGTAATGCAGAAATCATAGAAGAAGTTCAAGATGAAGCTCACGAGGAAGAGCATCACATTCACACCGGCATAGAAAAATTCATTGAGACAGTATCGAGTCCGTTTGAGCACATATTTTCGCACCTTCAGACGGCAGTAACAGTAATATTACTGTCGTATTTCCTTCAGGGATTCCTTGAACTGCTGCGAACCCGCACGCTTCTGCACATGTCCCGCAAAATGAACTTTAATATCATGCAGGACTATTATGCCTCACTGATCATGATGCCTGAAAGTTTTACAGACTCATACAATGCCGGGGAAATTCTGCAGAGAATGAATGATACTTCTTTCATAAGCGATGCCTTGTCCAATATCATACTGATATTTTTCCTGGACTTCCTTTATATTGTGCTTGGCGGCTCTGTATTGTTTTTCATTAATGCAAGCATGTTCATATCAGCGATTTTTGTATCATGCCTGTATGTTATAGCCGTTATGTATTTCAGGAAACCGATGAGGAATATTAATTATGAGATTATGGAAGCCGATTCAAACGCAATAGATTATGTGAAAGAAAGCATAGACAGTTCTGAAGCGGTAAAGGGCTTCACTTTGGGACATTCACGCACTAGGAAAGCCGGGAAATTATTTGCAGTCTACACGGATAAATCTTTCCGCCGTGAATTTCTCGCAAATGTTCAGGCAATAATAACGAGCGGAATTGACGCGGGAGGCACAATACTGCTGCTTGCGTTCGGGGCATTGCTTCATGCAAGAGGAATTATAACTGTAAGTGATGTCATTACGTTTTATTTTGTGTTCAATTATTTTTCCATGCCGGTAAGAAGCCTTACGGGGTTACAGCCGATGCTGCATTCAGCATTAATCGCCGCAGAACGTCTCGATGATATTTTCGAGGGAACGAAAGAAGATTATTCCGGCACAGAAACAAACATTACCGAAGCAAGCATAGAAGTGAAAAATTTGTCTTTCCGGTACGCATACGGAGAAAAAATTTTAGATGATATTTCTTTCACCATACCTGCAAAAACTCACACCGCCATAATCGGAGAAAACGGGAGCGGCAAATCAACAATAGGGAAACTGCTTATACGGCTTCATTCACCGGAAGAAGGAAGCATAAAGATCGGAGGCATCAGTCTGGAAAAATACGAACTTTCAGCTTTGCGCAGACAGGTGCTTTACATATCGCAGAATTCATACATATTCCGTGATACTTTACGCGGCAATCTAGCGATGAACAATACTGATGCAAGCGATGAAACTATACTTGATGCAATAGGCAGGTGCTTCACCAAAAAGCTGGCTGATAAATTCCCCAACGGCCTTGATACCATGCTTGACGGGAACGGCGCAAATCTTTCATCCGGCGAGTGTGCAATGATAAACGCGGCACGTGCTTTGATTGCGAGGCCTAAGATACTGATAACCGATGAGATAACAGGCAGCCTTGACAGCAGTGCAGAAAACAGGATCATGGAAATATTCAGAAGCATGACTGACACAACATGTATACACATAACGCATCATATTTCTATCACGCATGATTTTGACCTTATATTCACGGTAAAGGATGGGAAAATAACGGAACAGGCGAGAAAAACACTGTAGATTTTTATGGCGGGGATAAATTATACTTTTCTTAAAATTTTATGAGGAGGTAATATTTTCATGACAACCCCCGAAAAAACACAAAAACGCTCGGCATTCGAGAAGTTCATTTATGCCATTGAGGTCATCGGCAACAAATTTCCTCATCCTTTCTGGCTGTTCGTTGTGCTGTCTGCAATCTTGTTCCTGCTGTCATACTGGCTTCAGGGAAAGGAAGTCAGCTACATGGTCAGCAAGGCAGGCAAGATAACTGAACAGACCGTAGCTGTAGTGAATCTTCTGTCGTATGAATCCCTTCGCACGTTCTTCGCAAATTTCGTGAAGACGTACATGAATTTTGCACCGTTAGGCTTGATCCTAACCATGATGCTTGGCATTGGGTTAGTTGAGCAGACCGGAATGATCTCTGCACTGATGCGCAAGACGATACTCGGCGCACCGCGTGTTCTGGTTACAGCAGTTATTGCGGTGGTAGGCATAAATGCAAACCTCGCTTCGGACGCAGGAATAATCTTCACGCCCGTAATTGCCGCGGCAGTCTTCAAGGCACTTGGCCGTAATCCGTGGATCGGCGTGGCTGCCGGGTACGCTGCAGGGTGCGGAGGGTTCACCGCAAATTTCTTCATCGCCGGAACTGATGCGCTGCTGTCCGGGATAACTGCAACTGCCATTGAGGGAGTGCCGTATATCCCCGAAGGAACTCCGGCACATCCTCTCATCAACTGGTACTTCATGATTGCAGGTACGTTTGTATTGACCTTCCTGACGGTGTATGTTACTGAAAGATATATAGTGAAGATGCTCGGCGACACTGACACCGGACACGATGAGGAAGAACTCCGCAAACATGCCGTTACTCCCGAAGAGAACCGCGGGCTGTTCTGCGCGCTGATTGCGTTAATCGCGTATATTGCGCTGATCGTGTGGTTCACGTACCCTGAAGGATCATTGTTCCGCAACCCTGCAGACGGTGCATTATTGCCGCGTTCACCGTTATTGAGCAGCGTTATGCCGTTACTGTTCGGGCTGTTCTTCGTGATAGGGATTGCATACGGCATCGGCGCGGGAGTGATACGCAAAGGCGAGGACGTGCCGAAACTCATGCAAAAGGGGCTTGTAGGCAGTACGGGCTTCATGGTTGTAGTTCTGCCGGCTTCATTGTTCGTCGAGCTGTTCAGGATGAGCCATTTCGACACGATACTTTCCGTTGCAGGTGCGGACTTCCTCAAGAGCATGAATCTGGGCGGCATTCCGTTATTGGTGCTGTTCATCATTCTTGTAGCGTTCCTCAATATGTTCATGATAAGCGGTTCGGCCAAGTGGCTGATACTTGCTCCGATTTTCGTCCCGATGTTCGCTGGCGTGGGATTCTCTCCTGCACTGACTCAGGTAGCGTACAGGATAGGAGACAGCACGACAAACATAATATCGCCGTTATCGTACTATCTGCCCGTGATGATTGGCTTGCTGGAGCAGTACAAGCCCAGCGATGATACTGAAGTCGGAATCGGCACGGTAATATCTATGGCTATGCCGTACTCGCTGTTCTATCTTGCAGGGTTCACGGTGCTGTTAGTCGTGTGGTATCTGGCTGGGATTCCGTTGGGGCCGGGAGCTGCCGCAGGACTGTAGATATAACAATTCCCCCTGCCTGCTTTAGACGGGGGGAAATTTTTTACTCTTTTACGAACTCAAACAAACCGTCAACACCGCCGCCGTAATTCATGCCAAAGTCTAGTTCATGAAATTCCTTTAGCGTAATATGTTCAAAGCAGCCGTAACTTCTTCCCGCCGGAGTCCCTACAACGGAAAAATCTGCAAGAGTTAATTCATTCAGAGTCTCTATGATTAATTCAGGCTTGAATATCCTGTGCGCATTGAATGCAACACCGTTATTTTCACCTACAGGAACAGCGATATACAAATGCCCTCCATTCTTCAGAACTCTCTGCATTGAACGCATAGCCTTGAAACATGCTTCCGGGTCTATAGGATCCCCGTAACGGCCAAGACCGAAATGTTCAGGAGCACATAAAGATGACAAAGATATTATTGAATTGTCGGGTATATTCTCAAGGTTAGTCGCATCGGACTGTATGAAGTTCAGCCCCTCAACTTTATCCGGGAGCGGACGAATATCTATCATAGTTACGGGCATGAAAGGCAGAACATGAGCTATGAACCCATCAACACGCGAGCCTATATCATAGTGTTCATACGGGTGTACCTGAAATATTTTCTTTGCCGCCCACAAATCCTGCCAGAAATAATAACCCAAAGATCCTGCAGGAGCATCCCAATCGTAAATGCAAGGATACAAGTTGCTCATAAAGGCGTGAAATTCAGGCCGCGCATTGATACGGTTATAAACAGTCATGTTCTTGAACAATCGACATATTCTGGAAGTAAACCTGAAGGGATTCTTTATGAATGACTTAACAGCTGATTTTAGAAACATCACAGCCACCTCTTTGATGACCGCGTTTTCAAATGTGGTATGTACGGACAAACTAAGCTACTGCGAACTGCGAACTGCGAACTGCGAACTGCGAACTGCGAACTGCGAACTGCGAACTGCGAACATTATATGCAGGTTTTTGCAATTATGTCAACCTCCTTTGTACATAAATTACCCGGCCTGAAAAGCATCAGACCGGGTTAATTTTTTCGTTTATGCCTTTATCGCTTCAAGCCTTCCGGGATATGCCGCCAATGCCTGTTTGAGAATGTTTAATGCCTTCTCTAAGTCCTCTTTCTTGAGAACATACGCCATTCTCACTTCATCGAGGCCAAGCCCCGGCTGTGCATAGAATCCGCTTCCCGGTGCGGCCATAGTGGTCTCGCCGTTAATGTCGAAATTCTGAAGCATCCATATAATGAACTTCTCGGAATCATCTACAGGAAGTTTCACCATCGTATAGAATGCTCCCTTAGGTTCATGGCACATAACGCCGTCAATCTTCTGCAGGCCCTGGTAGAGCACATCACGGCGCATCTTGTATTCCCTGTTGACTTCCTGCAGGTAGCTCTTGGGTGTCCTGTAGAGTGCCGCCGCACCAACCTGTTCAACTGCCGACACGCTCAAACGCCCCTGACAGAGTTTCATCACCTGCGCGAGAAATTCCTTGTTCTTCATGGCAATGCACCCTATCCTTGCACCGCACGCACTGAATCTCTTTGACACCGAATCAACCATAATCACACGGTCAAGAGCGTCTTTAGCCTCACCGAAGCTCATGAACTCTCCCGCCTCATAGATGAACTCCCTGTAGACTTCATCAGCAATAATGTACAGGTCATGTTTCTTGGCCAGACGCACAAGCATTCCGATTTCGTCGGGCGTGTATGATGCCCCTGTAGGGTTGCAGGGGTGTGATACCCAGAAAGCGCGGGTCTTGCTGTTGATGAGTCCCTCTATGACGTTCTCCGGAGGAAGATGGAATCCAGTCTCCGCCTTCGTGGGAATGGGAACGAGATTAGCCAGCGCGAGCCGTGCAAACGTGTTGTAGTTGGCGTAAAAGGGCTGTGGCACAAGTATCTCGTCGCCCGGATCGCACATGATCATTACCGCGAACTGCAGAGCCTCACTGCCTCCGCACGTAACGTATACTTCATTCGGTTCATAGTCCACGTTCATTGCCTTGTAGTAGCCGCTTATTGCCTCCCGCAGTTCCGGTATTCCCTGTGAAGGCTGGTATGCTACGGTGCTTGGGTGAAAGTTCCTGATCGCCTCAAAGTATTCATCAGGTGTCTTTATGTCAGGCTGGCCTATGTTGAGATGATATACCTTCTTGCCCTTGGCTTTTGCCTCGTCAGCGTAAGGAATGAGCCTGCGTATTGGCGAGATCTTTAACGCCTGTATTCTGTCAGATAAATGCAAAATATTCTGTCCTCCTCAAGTTATTTCGCTTTGCCCTGTGATGCAACTGCCGCCTGCGCCTTAGCGATAGCCTCAGCATCACCCAAATATCTGTGTGATTTCGGCGTAAGGTCGTCGTTCAGCTCATACACCAGCGGTACTCCCGTCGGTATGTTGAGTTCAAGAATGTCCTTGTCCGAAACGTTGTCGAGATACTTCACCAGTGCACGCAGTGAATTTCCGTGTGCCGCAATGATGATCTTCTTCCCGGCCTTGATGCAGGGCACAATAGCTTCCTTCCAGAACGGCACAACACGCGCAACAGTATCCGCAAGGCATTCCGTTAAAGGCAGCTCCGCCTCAGTAAGCCCCGTATATCTCGGATCATGCCCGGGATAACGCTCGTCATCTTTCGTGAGTACCGGAGGCTGAATGTCATAGCTCCTGCGCCATATCTTGACCTGTGCATCACCGAATTTCGCCGCAGTGTCCGCCTTGTTGAGCCCCTGCAATGCACCGTAATGCCTCTCGTTGAGCTTCCATGAATGCTGGATCGGTATCCACATTCTGTCCATCTCTTCAAGCACAAGCCAGAGAGTCTTTATTGCCCTCTTCAGCACAGACGTGAACGCATAATCGAACGCATAGCCCTCTGCCTTTAAGAGCCTTCCTGCCGAACGCGCCTCTTCAACTCCCTTATCCGAAAGCGGTACATCCGTCCAGCCCGTGAACCTGTTTTCCTTGTTCCATGCTGACTCGCCGTGGCGTATTAACACGATTTCGTACATGATTTGATTTCCTCCTGCAAAAAAATTTTCATATGCAGATATTACCAGAAAATTTATGATTTTAGCCGTTAGTATAATACGAACGCCTGAAAAAATGCACAAAAAAATATCCCCTGACCTAAACAGAGGATATTGAATCAGTTATTGCCGTGCATTATTTGCTGTCAAGTATATAAGGCGTTACTATCATTACAACTTGGTTTCTCTGGCTTGAATTCTGGCTGCTCCTGAAAAGCTGGCCGAGAAGCGGAATATCTCCCAATACAGGTATCTTTGCTTTTGATCTCGTCTTGTTGTCCTGAAAAAGTCCGCCGACAACAAAAGGCATTCCGTTTCTTACGCGAACCCTTGTAGTTACGCTTCTGTCTGAAGTTATCGGTGCACCGCTCGTCCCCGTCGAAAGAACATCACCGGTGCTAAGGCTCAGTTCAAGGTAAACATACCCGTCGCGCTCTATTCTCGGCGTGAATGTCAGCGTAGGCCCTACATCCTCCTGCTGTGATATTGCGTTGCCGGCATCGTCCCTAACGACTGAATATGTGTATGTCTGCGTAAGTTCTATCGTTGCCGCCTGCCCGTCTACTGCTATCACCGAAGGATTCGCTATGATCCTGCCTTTCTCCTCCTCTTCAAGTGCCTCCAGCACAGACTGCAGGGTACGTGCAGTTCTCGGGTTTCTTGTCCCTGCAACCGTCCTGTCCTGTGCGTAGTCTACTCTAATTCCTCCTGTGCCTCCTGCGTCTATCTGCCACTCGTCATATGCCATGTTAAGCGCGGTTGATACCTGCTTTGAGGCCCTTTCGCTGAACTCGAATATGCTTGCACGTATCATGATCTGTTTTGACGGAACGTCTATCTTGCTGATGAGATCCTCAATCTCAATCATCTTGGCCGGATTGGTGTTCACGTAAAGCGTTCTTGTCCTCGTATCGGTAATAAGCTCGCTCTCCTGAATCGCTGTAAGATTCCGCAGCATAGTAACCGCCTGTGCTATGTCAGCATACGAAATATTGAATGACTTTACTATTTTTCCTCCAGACAGCTTATACAGCCCTTCCCGTGTTCCGAATATCGTCGTGTTCTGTCCGGAGTCATAACAGGCTATATCATATGTCCGCATAAGATGGTTGATGACATCATCTATACGTACATCAAAAAGGCTCAGTGTAACTAATACATCAGCCGGGAAAGAAGGGTCAAGTATAATATTCTGCCCGGCTTGGGACATGAGAAGCCTCAATACGTCTTTTAGTTCCGCATCCCGAAGTTCTACGGTAATTCTTGTGTCCACAGCAAAAGGCAGGACGTTATCGGGATATGTTACGGAAGGTTTCTGCTTTGAGGCAAATACAGAGGCTATTGCTTCTTCCCTGATCGCCTCACTGACTGCCATAATTCTTATTCCCCAGCCTGCTGACGTATGAGTTACAGACTGAAGTTCAAGCTCTGCATTGGCCTGCATCCTGATTGATACTTTATCATTTGAGACGTTTTCTACGGTGAATGAGTACAGCAGAGGGGAGGCATCAATAACATATGCCACTGAAGCATTAATCTCTTCCGGCTGAGAAGCCATAGTGTGATCAAGAATAAGATACATGGAGTCTTCATTGAATTCAGTTCTGGGTTCAGGCAATTTCTTTCCGTTCAGCTTCAGCACAAACTCTTCCGCGCCTATCTGGTACAAACTGCATCCCGTCAGCAAAGAGCCGGTGTATTTAGGTTTTTTCACACCTCCGTAAGACGGCCAAGCAAACGAAAGCAGTACAGACATTATCACTAAAAATAAGCAGGGTCTACGTATCATAACTGATTTTCACTTCACTTTTTTCTGAATTTTTTATAGGTAGTTTATATTATACTACTTGATTCATATAATCGGCCTGCCGTCCCTTGTTCTTATGTCTATATAGCTGTCTTCTCCTTCATCTTTGCTTGCAACTTCGTAGTATATTTCCTCGTCCTTAACTTTAACCGTAATACCTTGCGGCTTAATGCTGATGATCTTTCCTGCCTTATCCGGAAGTTCATAGCCGTTGCGCACAATAAGCCCCTGATATTTGCGCCTGTCTCCTACGCTCACCACAGCAACAGCGTTTTTCCCCACCATCATTACGGCCTTGACCTTGACCTCCGGCGGGAGATCCTCCGATACTTCCGGTTCAAATCCCGGTATCAATGCCTGTTCCGTATCTATACCGGGTATGACTAAAGCATCAGTGTTGAACAGCTTCTTGTTCATGTTAGTCATCTGGCTGGCGAGTCTCTCTCCTCCTGTCCTCATGCTGTTGACGCTCTGTGCAAGGGATAAGACTTTGTCCAGCTCCTGACGGTTTGAGGTCATTGCGCGGGAAGGTATATTCATCTCTATTGACGTATCAGAGAGCCTTGACGCATTCAGGTAGCTCGAAACAGACCATGCCGTGCCGCCCAAAAGGACGAGGAAGCATAATGCCCTGATGATTTTTGCTGTGCTGTCCGTCTGGACTCCCGTAAGTATTTCCTTGAAGTATATGAATTGTTCTTTTATCATCCGTCTGACCTCATAGCCTCAATAATTACGTCTGCTTCAACCAGAGATTCAGGTGATGTTGAATCCCTGCGTATCTTCAGTGATGTCATGCGCGACGCAAACGGCATCGTTCTCCATTTCGCGAAAACATGCGCAAGTGAATAGTAATTGCCCTGAAGCTGAAGCTGTAATATATTCTCTGAGCTTCCCTGAGTCATTGATACTATATTCACCTTGTAGCTGTCTGCGGCCTGCCTGACCTGAGAGAAAAATTCAACGAAATCCGAAGCCGCAGTGGCATTCTCTATGTTGAGCCTGTTTATCTGGTTGAGGCTGTTGTTGCGCAGCCTGAGCTGTGCCATAAGTTCATTTGAATTGTTCCTGTCGCTCTCTAATGCTTCATATTCCTCACGGTAGGTTCTGAGTTCTCCTGTAGTCCACCATACGCCCGCGCATAATGCCAGGCATACAGCTATAAGCACTCCTGCAAAAACTAAATATAAATTTTTGTTCATGACATACGCTCACTATCAATGAAAAGATTTTTTTACATTCTGAATTATAGACTAATCAATATGAAGGGTCAAAAATAAAAGCTCCGGAATTACTTAATCCCGAAGCTGTAATTTTCTGTATGGAGCCGATTTTCGGATTTGAACCGAAGACCCCATCCTTACCATGGATGTGCTCTGCCGGCTGAGCTAAATCGGCTTATATGGTGGTGGAACATGGATTTGAACCATGGTAGACTCCCGTCGACAGATTTACAGTCTGTTGCCATTGACCACTCGGCCATTCCACCAAATATTAAACTTTCAACTTACTGGAGCCGGCAAGGGGATTCGAACCTCCGACCTGCTGATTACAAGTCAGCTGCTCTACCGACTGAGCTACACCGGCTTCATTCAACGGTTAAGCATTCTACAAGCCTTTGTTCATTCTGTCAAGTTATCGCCTTTTCTTCATGAGCATTAACGCCGCCATAACTGCCGCACCGTATGAGATATTACAGCCTCCGCCGCCATCGTCTGAGTCTCCAGAGGCAGAATCTTTATTGCCGCCGCCTTTCTCTGCCGCGATCACGGGAGCATACGTTACGCCAGCATCAATATGAGCCATAACGCTTACAGTGTGATTTTCCGGAACTGCATATATCTCGCTGCCCGATGTGTCCAGGAATACCGCATCACTGTCCGAAGCCGATACAGACACGCCGGAACTGTCCGAAGGGAACGGATGCCATACCAGCCTCAATCCTGCCGGGACTTCCGGGAAAATATCTATGCTCCCGAACAGGTATGTACCTGCAGACAGTGCTGTGAACTCGTCGAGAACCGCGGCAATCATGCTCGTATCAGTTGATACCGTCCTGATTACTGCGGGGCTTAAAGCTGATATGTCGTTGTTGCGCGCACGTGTTGCAGTGATTGCGTTTGCTGGAAGAAGGGTTATTGTGCCCGTGCCCTGTCCGCTGTTCTCACTGCCTGAAGATGATATGTTTACGGTGAATGCTCTCGTGTCATTCCCTGCGCCGTTAATGGCCGATACGGTGAAATCATACGTGCCTGCAGTGCCTGGAGTGCCGTATATATATCCGTTCGATGACAGCGCAAGGCCTCCCGGAAGACTCCCGCCGGTGAGTGCCCATGACACAGAGTCCCCTTCAGCCTGAAGTGCTGTGCTGTATGTTTCTCCGGTTCTGCCGTCAGAAAGGCTTGAAGTGAGTATCTCCGGAGGTGCAATCACATTCAGCGTAAAATCCCTCTCGCTTGAATCACGTTCCGTTGAAGCCCGTACCCTGAACTTGAACCTGCCGCCGCTTGAAGGTGTGCCAGTGATTACCCCTGCCTGCGTTATTGCCATACTAGGCGGAATATCACCGCTTACCCTGCTGAAAGATGCGTTTGCGCCTCCCAGAGTATTTATGCTGTAACTGTAGGGAGTCCCTTTTACGGCATCAGGCAGGTAGTATGTGGTGATTGTTGCAGGTTCAATAACTTCAATCTTGACATCAGTGCCTGCAGTCCCGGAAGAATTTTCGGCATACAGAGTGAAGCTGAATGTCCCGGCCTCCTCCGGCCTTCCGTAGATTCTATATGTGCAGTCGCTGTAACCCTCCGCAAGCCCTTGAGGGAGAGAATCGCCTTCAGTGCGGAATGACATTGGAGCAGTGCCTGAAGTTATGATTCTGCGTGTGTCATAAACGCCCCTGTACATAACCGCAGACAATTCCTGTCCGAGAAATTCAGGAGCTTTATCCTTTATGCTTATCGTGAAAGTTTTTTTGTTCATGCCGAAAGCATTGTATGCCTCAGCAGTAAAAGTAAAATCACCGGACTCTTCTGGAACGCCGTATATTATCCCGTAGGAAGTATCCAGAAAAAGCCCCTCAGGCAGATCACCTTCTGCTATGTTCCATGATACAGGTTCGTCCCCGTTTGCAGTGATAATATCCCCTCCAGGCATTCCCATTACTGTAAGCATGATTGAATCTGCCGTATCTGCTCCGTATCTTCTGCCTAATGTCCCTTCCATAAGCGAATCTGTCGTGATTATAGGCGCCTGCCCTCTGGTGTCGGTTATATTAAGCGTAAAATTTCTGCTGTCCTTTCCTGAAGAATTCTCTGCTGTTACGGTGAAAGTGTAGCTTGCAGCTGCAGATGATAGCAATTGAAGATAGCCGGAAGCGTTATCGAAGTATATATTTTCAGGAAGCCTGCTGCCTGTGATATTCCACGTTATAGGCCAGCTTCCTTCTGCGTCAAATGTTGCGTAATACGTCTGGTTTACTGCGGCATTCTCCAGTTTTCTTGTTGTGATCTTCGGGGCTTCGGCAGGATTCACCGTTAGAGTGAGGTATACGGAGTCCGTGCCGTAAGAGTTCTGAGCAGTAACGGCAAAAGATTTTTCCCCTGCGTATCTTGGCGTTCCTGTGATTTTCCCCCCGCTGAAAGCCATACCGTCAGGCAGTTCACCGTCAATGCTCCATGCTATTGGCTGTCCTCCTGAAGCATAAAGCTCAAGGTTATATGGCTGTCCTATTGTTGCCTCAGGGACATTAACGCGTGAAATTTCCGGAGCATTATTGGCCGCGAGAAAGTCAGCAGCCCCCTTTACGTTGAGGAGTCCGTGTCTTGAAGTCTCGCCGCGAAGATAATTGCCGTCAGCACCGCCGAGAATTGCCGCCTTGATCTGTGAGGCCGTTGCATTGGGATATATGGATTTCAGCAGTGCCGCCGTTCCTGCAACGAATGGAGTCGCCATTGACGTGCCGCTCATGCTGCCATATGCCAGAGTTCTCGCCCGGTAATCATAGCCGGTATCCTCTATTGTGTCAGTGCGTATTGAGCTGAATATACCTGCTCCGGGTGCGGCAATATCTACATATTTGCTGCTGTAATTGCTCCATTCTGCCTGTGTCAGATCCGGCTTTGCTGCTGCAACTGTTATCATGTTGTCTATACCGACGAAAGAAGCAGGGTAAATATAATCTCCCTTGTCGTATTCTTCCAGTTCGTAATCATCTTCAGGTGAAGGTGCTCCGGTTTCAAGCCCCTCATTCCCTGCGGCAACACATATAACGGTGCGGTTTTTGTCGCTTAGAGTCTTCAGTGCAAGCCATTCAGGATCTCTATTGTATCTCATCTGTGCCGGAGTATATGAATCATAGCCTCCCAAAGACATATTGACCGAAGCAATCTTCATTGCAGGGTTGTCATTCATCAGCTTCACGACATAATCAACAGCCGCAATAATGTCTGAATTTCTGGCACTTCCATCTTCAGTGAAAACCTTTAGTGCTATGATTTTAGCCCTCCAGCTGATGCCCGCAATACCTTTTCCGTTATCTCCCTGAGCCGCGATTATTCCCGCGCAGTGAGTCCCGTGATCGTCATTGTCGTATATATCCCCTGCATCATAGCTCCTGCTTCCGTACCCTGCGAAATTCCTGCTGTACTCAAGCGACACGTTATCCTTCAGGTCTTCGTGCTCATAGTCTATGCCTGTATCAATCACAACAGCGTAGACATCATCCGTGCCGGTGAAACTGTCCCATACTTCCGGAGCGTGAACAGCCTGCATTCCCCATAACCTGTAATATTCCGGGTCGTCCGGTTCTCGTGAAGCCATAGGATAAACCCTGCGGTTCAGTGAAGCACCGACGACTCCGGGCATTGAGCGTATTTTCTCCAGCAGGTCATTTCCGGATAATGTGTCGGAATGCACGAGCATGAATACATTTCCGCCTGATTCGGACAGTGAATCATATGTCTGCATGAGTCTGACGTTTGCGGATTTCGTGAATGCCTTTACGCCTGAAAGATTCTTTGTGCCTCCGTCTGAACGAATGCTCATGCCGGACTGATTCTTCAGGACAACGATAACATCACCTGATGAAGTCCTTGCAGCATATACAGGCAGTGCGGCTGACATCAGCGCAAAGACAAATAATGCTGTCAGCTTCCTGAACATTTATTGCACCGTCCCTCCTGTGTGCGTATTCATTATGTGATGGTGCATTTTCTTTTTGACAGGCATAATGCGCACCTTGTGATTCGGCGATGCTGAAAGAACATCAGGGTGTGCTTTAAGGTCGCGTATGAGTTCCTTTGTGGTCTTGGTGTCGGAACGTACCAGCGCAAGAATCTTACCGCCGGTTGAGGCCGACAACGTGCCGTAAGTGGTGATTACTTCCGCCTGAACTGAAGCCGCAATGCCGTCAATGTATGCCCGGACATCCCCGCTCGCCACACTTGCTTCAGTAACTTCAACGCCTTCCGGTGCACGGAACGCAACAAGAGCTTCACCTTCTGCGCTTTCAGACGCAAAAGCCGCCGAACAGCAGAAGAGTGATAACAGTAAATATTTCAGTATTTTCATGATAGAAACCTCCCGTAAAAATTTTTATATGACAATTATATTATCCCAAGATATGTTTTTATCTCGCGCTTCACTTTCTCCAAATCATTGCATGTAAGCAGCGGGATAAGTGCATTGATATTTTCTGTGTCCAGATCCCACCATTTAAGCCTGAGCATTAATGCAGTAAGCTCATCATCAAAGCGTCTCCGTATGACTCTTGCCGGGTTTCCTGCAGCTATGGTGTATGGTTCTATGTCGCTTCCGACCGTGCTGTTCATGCCGATAATCGCGCCGTCCCCGATACGGACTCCCGGAAGTATCGTTGCGTTCTGTCCGATCCATACGTCATTGCCGATAACTGTATCACCCTTCAGCGGCATATCTGACTGTGCAGGGGTATCCTCGTCCCATGTGCCGAATATGTAGAATGGATATGTTGATGCGCAGGACATTTGATGGTTTGCGCCGTTCATGATGAAGCTGACACCTGAAGCAATCTGGCAGAACTTGCCGATTATGAGTTTGTCGCCGTTGAAGCCGTAATGATGCAGGACGTGAGCCTCAAAATCTTTGCCCGCAAAATATGTGAAGTCCCCGACAATGATATTAGGGTTCTTGATCGCGGGCTTGACGTAAATCATGTTCTCATAGTTCGGAAGCGGATAAATGACGGCAGGGTCAGGGCGTTTTTTCTCTGTCATAAAATGAGTCCTCCTGAAAAATTATGATTCTGTTTCTGGAATTATATCTGTGAATATCGGTAAGTGCTGAATGATTTTAACTTTTTTGTAGTTGAAAATGTAGTTGAAAAAGTTTCTTCCCTGCTTTGATGTGTGCTGATTGGTTTTCATTATATCAGGTTTGATGATGATGCGTTATTCAAGTGTGATTGAGGTATGTGCGGTGCTGTATGTGCCGTGATGTTTGCGCTTGTGCATGTGATGCTGTTGCTTGCGCACTTGTTGTAGTGAGTGTAGTGGGTATGTGTGGCTTCTGGTGATGGGGACATGTGCGCTTCTGGCAGTAGCGTTATGCTTAGGGTTGTAATGTTGCTCTTGTGCGTGTGATGCTGTAATTGCGAGTGAGTATGTATAGTCTCCGGCTGTGCTGTCATGCTTAGCGGTAACGGTTGTATTTGTGCTATAAGTATTCCGGTGCATTAATCTCCTCTCTTGTATTGCTTTTATTGTCCGTCCTGTCTGCTTAAAGAATAAATTTCACAGCTTATTACGCAGAAAATTTTAGCTTAATCAATATATTTCAAAAATACATACAAATGCGATAATATTATGAAAATTTGTAATCATGATTGAATGAAGGGAATGAATCACACTGTTTAACGGAACAACTATAGTCTGTGTGCGCAAAGGCTCCCAGGTAGCAATGGCAGGAGACGGCCAAGTTACTTTAGGCTCACAGGTCATCAAGTCCGGAGCACGGAAGGTACGCACATTATTGGGCGGTAAAATTCTCACTGGATTCGCCGGCTCAACTGCAGATGCCATGACTCTGCTGGAGAAATTCGAGACATGCCTAGAGCAGGAGAAGGGCGACCTCATGAAGGGTGCGGTGAAGCTCGTGCGTGAATGGCGACTCGATAAGGCGTTGCGCAGGCTTGAGGCTATGATGCTTGCGGCCAATACGGAAATGACGTTACTGCTTAGCGGGGCGGGGGATGTGCTTGAGCCTGAAGGGGACGTTGCGTCTATCGGGTCAGGGTCAGGTTATGCGCTTGCTGCAGGAAGGGCACTGCGTGAGGCTACGGACATGAGCGCAGAGGAGATTGCGAGACGGTCAATAGAGCTTGCGTCGGAGATCTGCATATACACGAACAATCACATAATAGTTGAGGTATTAGGCGAATAATGACTACGAAAATCACATCGGAACTTACACCGGCAAAAATCATAGAGCACCTTAACCGCTATATAGTGGGGCAGGACAAGGCAAAACGCGCTGTAGCAATAGCACTCCGCAACAGGATACGCAGAAGGGCACTGCCTCCGGAGATTGCGCACGAGATAATGCCCAAAAATATTTTGATGGTAGGGCCTACAGGAGTCGGTAAAACTGAAATTGCCAGAAGGTTGGCGACGCTCTCAAATGCCCCGTTCGTCAAGGTTGAAGCGACAAAATTCACTGAAGTAGGGTATGTCGGAAGGGACGTAGAGACTATCATACGGGATTTGACGGAATTTGCCGCCTCAATGGTGCGCCGCCGAATGCTTGAGGAAGTCCAGAAGCCCGCGCTTGAACGTGCAGAACACAGGCTGCTTGATGCCTTGCTGCCGAGGCCTGAGCGTAAATTCTCCATGCCGGACTTCATGAAAGCCTTCACCAACAAGGACACCGATGAACTTCCCGAACCTCCTGAGCCTGAACCAGAGCCGGAACAGACGGAGGAGCATAACCGGACACGCGCAAAACTTCACGAGATGCTGAAGGCCGGAAAGCTCGACAACAGGGACATAGAGATAGAGATCAACGACACAGGTGCGGCAATACCCATATTCGGGACTCCCGGAATGGACGTGCTTGGGATAAATATTACCGAGATGCTTGGCGGAATGATGCCCAAGAAGACACGCAAACGCCACATGAAGGTCAAAGAAGCATTGCGAGTCCTTCAGCAGGAAGAAGCGGAGAAGATGATTGATGCTGAAGCTATGGCTAAAGAGGCTCTTGACATGGCGCAGGAAGACGGCATTGTGTTTCTTGACGAGATAGACAAGGTTGTCGTGAAAGGCGGAAGTTCTCACGGCCCGGACGTAAGCAGGGAAGGCGTACAGCGTGATTTGCTGCCTATAGTTGAAGGATCTGTAGTGCAGACACGTTACGGCCCGGTCAAGACGGATCATATACTGTTCATTGCCGCAGGAGCATTCAGCGGGGTAAAGCCTTCTGACCTGATACCTGAACTGCAGGGACGATTCCCGATTCGCGTTGAGCTTGAACCGCTGAGTTCCGAGCACCTGCAGCAGATACTCACAGAACCAGAAAACAGCCTGATACGCCAGTATGAAGCATTAATCTCAACGGAAGGCACGGAATTATCATTCACTGACGAGGCAACAGCAGAGATTGCCCGGCTTGCCCACAAAATGAATTCCGAGATGGAAGACATTGGAGCAAGAAGACTTCATACCATGATGGAGCAGCTGCTTGAAGAAATCAGCTTTAACGTTTCCGACATGGACGACGAGAAGATAGAAATTACGGCGGAGATGGTGAAGGACAAACTCAGCGGTCTTGTAGAGAACCGGGACATCAGGCGTTACCTGCTGTAAGGGGTGAACAGCAATGAATGATTTTTTTGCGCAGTCAGATAATGATGAACGCATGAACAATCTGTTAGAGAAGACAAGGCTTGTAGGGCGTGCAGTTCAGGCGAAAAGGAGCGGCGAGCCTCTCGACTACTCCAACCTGTCCCGGCTTCTGTCGGAATTCTCTACGGCTAATGTGTACATAGTCAGCAAGTCGGGAAGACTGCTCGGCTACAACTGGCTGCCCGAATACAAATCGCAGGCACTTTCAGACAGCTTCAAGGATGGTGTTATGCCTGAAGAGTTCGTGATGAGAATGAACAGGTGCAGGGATTCGGAAGTTCATGATGAGGATGCGTTCCTGTTCGATGATGCCTATCCGGGAGAAAGGCCGGAAAAACACTTAATGTATGTGCCGATAATCGGTGCAAGTGCCGAACGTCTCGGAACAATTATGCTCGTGAGGCTTCATACTCCATTCACCATAGATGACGTTCTGCTTGCTGAATATCTCGGAATGCTGGCAGGTATTGAGATACTGAATGAACGCGCCAAAGTCCTTGAGGAGACAGCCAGAAGCAGACTCAGTGTTCAGATGGCAATGCGCGCGCTGTCGTATTCGGAGCTGGAGAGCATGAAGCATATTATTGCGGAGCTTAACGGGCCGGAAGGTGTTGCGATTGCGTCAAGGGTTGCTGACAGGGTAGGAGTTACCAGAAGCGTTATTGTGAATGCGCTGCGTAAATTGGAGAGTGCCGGGCTGATTGAGAGCCGGAGCTTGGGCATGAAGGGGACGTACATAAAGATACTGAGTCCGTTATTGCTTGAGTATCTCGACAAGAAACCGGGCAGAAGATTTGAACTTTAGGAACAAAAATTACCGGGCAGCCTCTAAGACTGTCCGGAATTCTGCTGATATACAGGTGCAACGGTTCATGAATTCAAGGCATTTTTCAGGGCTTCAAGCCACTCATAACC
>CAJOES010000029.1 GCA_905233455.1 uncultured Synergistales bacterium
CAATGTTATAATTACTCAAAATTTTAACGGAGGCGGTCAACTTAATGCTCAAATTTATTACACGTATCAGAATCTTATTATGGGTCTTGCTGTTAATCGGTGTCGGCTTCATGGTATCGACACAGGTACGCGCAAAACTTGCACAGGCAGCGGCGAACCTTCGTTCACTGGAGACAGAGACAGTAACAACATATCCTGTAGAGACTCAGACTCTCTCGACTTCAAGCTGGGAGACATGGAGAAGCTATTACGGGCAGGCCAAGAGTGCGCATACCCAGAACATTACGACATATGAGCGCGAGATAGTCAGGACGGTAAATGTTGACGTGGGAAGCCCCGTAAAGGCAGGACAGACGGTCATAACTCTTCAGGCTGCTGCAAGAGGGGCACAGGTTCAGTCAGGGCAGACGACATATGATGAGGCGGTGCTGAACTACAACAGGTTGAAGGAACTCAACGCTAAGGGAGGAATCTCAAAGAGTGAGGTAGATGCGGCATATTCCCGCGTGAAGTCCGCAGAGGCCGCATTGAGGTCAACGCAGTCATCATTACAGCGCACGAGTCTCAAGGCCAGCATTAACGGCATAGTGTCGGCACGCAACGTTGAGCCGGGAGAAATCGCAGAGGCAGGAGCAGTTCTGCTCTCAATCGTTGATCCCAAAGAAATGGAAGCCGAATTGATGGTGTCGAAGAAAGATGTTCAGAAGATAAACACCAGCACAACAGTTGAAATTTATGTTGACGGCAAAAAGCACACGGGCAGGGTAAAGCGCATAAGCCCCGAAGCACAGAGCGGCTCAGGACTTTATCCCGTTGTTGTCGGACTCCCGGAGAACTCCGGAATACTTCCCGGCACATACGTGGAAGGACGCTTCAGGGTCAGCAGTCAGCAGAATGTTGTAGTTATCCCGTCAAATGTAGTCATCTACCGCGGCACTACGCAGTCAGTTTATGTTGCGAACGGGAACAGGGCCAAACTCACGGCAATAACTACAGGTGAAGGCAGGGAAGGCAGGGTAGTTGTAACGTCAGGGCTTAAGCCGGGCGATGCACTCATCACGAGCGGAAACAGGGTGCTTTATGACGGTGCAGAAATTGTACGTAATGTTGAGGTTGCAGGGACACAGAATCAGGACGATTCAAACGAGGGGTAAATAATTCATGAGAGGTTTTATAAAGTTTTGCATTACGCACCCGGTGTTTACCGGGTGTTCTGTTGTTATCTGGATTCTGTTAGGCATCTCAAGCTATTTCACGTTAGGCGTAACACTCTATCCTGATGTTGAGCTTCCTTTCGTTCTTGTCCGCACCATATACACCGGAGCAGGCCCGAACGAAATAGAACAGCTCATCAGCAAGCCGTTGGAGGACGCATTAGCCGACCTTGAGAACCTGAAATCAATAACGACATATTCAATAGAAGGCATCTCGATGGTTGCTGTAGAAATGGAATCAGGGACTAACCCCGACCTCGCGCTTGTTGACGTGAACAACAAGGTCAAGGCAAAAATTCCCGACCTTCCGGACGATGCCGACGAGCCTGTTTCGAGCAAATTCGACATATCAGCACAGCCGTTCCTTATCGTGTCGTTCAGCTCATCACTTCCGGAGAAAACCGCAAAGAAGATGATAGAGGACAGGATTCAGCCTGTTGTTGCACGCGTTGAAGGAGTCGGACGCGTTGACGTTACGGGAGGACGCGACAGGGAAATACACGTAAACCTTGATCCTGCGGCACTGAGCGATTACGGCATAAACTATATGCAGGTGTGCAACGTCATAGCCGCCAACAACCAGACTACACCTTCAGGATACATCACGCAGAGGCAGGATGAAGTATCACTGCGCCTTATGGGTGAGTTCAACGAGGTCGAACAGCTTGAAGATATACTGATACCGACACCTAACGGCCAGCCCGTAAGACTCTCTATGCTCGGTGAAGTCGTTGACGGTGAGGAAGACCAGCGCAGTATGGCCCGTGCGGACGGAAAACCCGTAGTTCAGCTTCGTATCAGCCCGCGTTCAAATGCTGACGTTGTGGAGGCAGGAAGGCTCATCAAACGGCTGATGACACGCACAATGCGGGATTATCCCGACTTTGAGTACGAATATACATATGATGATACGGGATTCGTTGAGTCGGCAGTCAAGAACATTATCCGTGATACAGCGATCGGAATAACATTGACGGCACTTGTCATATATCTTTTCCTGGGCAGGTTCTCGGCTACATTCATTGTTGCTTTCTCAATGCCCGTTGCTTTTGCTGCTACGTTCGTCCCGCTTCAGATTCACGGCTACACGTTAAACCTGATGAGTACTCTTGGCCTTGCTCTGTCTATGGGTACTCTTGTCATGAACGCTATATTAATCATACAGAATATATACCGTTATCGTGATATGGGGTATGAGCCTTTTGCCGCCGCAGAAGAAGGAACGGTAGAAATTTCCGTGTCAGTTCTTGCCGGAGTCCTGACTAACTTGGGAGTGTTCATGCCTGTTGCATTGATGTCAACTATAGCGGGTCAGTTCCTCAAGCCTTACGCTGTTACGATCGTATATGCTACATGCTTCTCATTGTGGGTTACTATGGCTGTTACCCCGTGCCTTGCCGCAAGAATCAAGAAACAGAAAGGCAACACCGCAGAACTGCCGTTAATCGGGAAAATATTAACCGGCTGGTGGAACTGGATATTTGACGGCTTCAGGGATCTGTTCTTCATCATTCTTCATTTTGTAATGCGTTTCCCGTTCCTCACGATAATATTCACGGTGCTTGCTACATACGGTTCACTGAAGCTCGGAAGTTTCATCGGTACGCAGTTCACGCCTACAATGGACGACGGAACAGTCAGAATCACATTAACGCTCGACAACAATTCATCAATACACAGGACGGCAGATTTAGTCTATAAGGTTGAGGACTACATAAACAAACTGCCGGAGAAAAAATATATACGCAACGTAGTATCAACTATAGCAAGCTCAATGAGGAGCAACTCAATCAGCGAGGCACAAATAGCACTCTACATGACAGATGACCCTGACAGGCCGTCAACAGAGGATCTTGCAGACAAAATACGTCCTTGGCTGAATAACCTTCCGGGAGTACAGATAGCAATAGCCGCTACACGTTCAGGTTTCGGAAACGCAATAGAAATACAGATAAAGGGTGAAGACCTTGACGTGCTTTACGGGATTGCAGAGGAGATAAAAGCAAAAGGCAGGAACGTTCCCGGTGTCCGCGACCTGACAATAGGGATGGAGATGGGGAAGCCGGAGCTTGAAGTCAAGCCGATACGCTGGAGACTCGCGCCGTTAGGGCTGAATATCTCGGATCTTGCCGGTATCGTAAGAGGCTATCTTATAGGCAGGACTGCGGGTAAATTCCGTCAGGGCGGCTATGAGTATGACATTATGGCGAGAATCTCACGCGAAAAGGCAAGCGACATATTCACTGCACATGAACTGCCCATAATGACTGGTTACGGTCTTGTGCCTCTGGACGAGATGGCTGACATCTCATGGGGGGACGCACCTACGGAGATTCAGAGGGTTGAACGTCAGAGGGCTGTTGTAGTTACGGGAGGAGTTCGCTACATCACTTCAGGCGAGGGCAATGCAAGAATGCGCGAGGTAGTGAACAGCATAAACCTTCCTGACGGCGTAACGATAAACTTCGGCGGAGAACAGGAGGACATGGGCGAGAACTTTGCGGAACTGATACGGACGCTGGTTATTGCTATCGTAGTAACGTATCTTGTTGTTGCCGCAATCCTTGAGAGCTGGGTATATTCAATCATCATTCTTGCCACAGTTCCTATGGCGGCTATAGGCGTTGTGCCTGCAATGCTCATATCCGGCGTGAATATCTCGATATTTGCATTAATCGGAATGATAATGCTTGTCGGAATGGTCGTGAATAACGCTATTGTCGTTGTAGATTATGCGGAAGTTCTGAGGCTTCAAGGGACTCACCCGTTCGAGGCAGTAGAAGAAGCATGTCATACGAGGTTCAAGTCATTGCTGATGGCAGTAGTTACGTCGGTGGTGTCATTGCTCCCGTTGCTGTCGACAGGCAGAGGATCAGAGATGAAGCGGCCTATAGCAGTTGTCGCAATCGGAGGGCTTATAGCGGGCGGAATGCTGGCTATGCTGTCGATTCCTGCGGCATATAAAGTAGTGTGGCGCGTTCGTCTCTGGTGGAGGAATAGACACGGCAGGAATTACGACGACGAATACGAAGACGACGATGATGACGAGTAAAACAATCGGGACGCTGGCACTTGAGGCAATGCTTGTTGAAGTGTCAGCAACCCCCAAACCCGGACTTGTTGACCGGAATAATTCAGGAGCACATAGAGATATGTGCTTCTTCACTTTCCTGAGGAGTGCGGCTAGTCTGCGTTCATGCTTTGAGGAGTTTGCAGAGTCAGGATATACCGGCGGCATCACACACACACATACTGCAGATATATTCCCGGCATTGCGCGAAATCGGCATAAGGGCAGAAGCTGACATGTTCGCGGCAACTGAAGGCATAAACACGCATAAAGGCGAAATATTCTCGCTCGGTGTGGTGAGTGCGGCGGCTGGGTACTTGGCCGGGAAGAATGAGACACTGACGGCTGAACGCGTTCTGAATCTCTGCGGCGAGATATGCGCGGGATTATGCGGAAGGGATTTTGCGGGAGTACGCGAGAAACCCAACCCCACGAAAGGCGAACGGGCATACATTCAGCACGGGATTGCGGGGATCAGGGGCGAGGCTGAAGCGGGCTATCCCTGTGTGCGTGATGCGGGACTCCCGGCTCTGAGGAAATATCTTGCGGAAGGACTGAGCATGAATGACGCACTCGTTATGGCTCTGGTTCACATTATGGCGGTGAATTACGACACGAACATAATATCACGGCATGACCTGAAGACTGCACGGGAGGTTATGACGATTGCGGAAAATATTATTGCAGGCGGTGAAGGGCTTGATGCTTTGAGGAGACTCGATGATGAGTTCATTGCACGGAACATCAGCCCTTCAGGCAGTGCGGATCTCTTAGCGGTAACATATTTAGTTCATTCATTTCAATAAATTCTGTATAATTGTAATACATCTAGATTCAGAGGCCGAAAATGAATAAATATTTCATCATAAACAGGGTAGGACGTGAACAGACAAATACATCGCAGCATACGAAACAAAACATACATAACGACAGAAATGATTGGATATGGGGCTTCATGCTGGCTATTGCGGCAATGCTTGCACCTATACTTTTTATATATATAGCAGACGGCGATGTGCTCAGAAGTATTCAAACTCTTACAGGAAGCTGCGATATTGCGTTATTATGTATGTCTACAGTTCTTTCTATTTTGTTATCAGATGAATGGCAAAAACAAAAATTTATACACAGGCTTTTGATATTTTACCTAGTAATTGCAGCTATGCTTTATTCCTTCTCCGCTTATGCCGAATATGCCGGTATATCAAAGAGGGACTGCGCAATGGAAACTGTAAATATATCAATATCAATATCAATGGCAGTAATAATTGTTGCAGGTTATTTATTCAAAAATAAAAAATAGAAGGTGATGATTTACATGATATTTAGGGTTCTGGCATCAATCGTATGTGTTTATTCTTTTATTGTCGCTGTATTAATGATAAGGCTTGCGTTTAAAAAGTTGCATGGTTCTGAAAACAGAATTTCTGCGGCAGAAATTGACCGTGCACTGTCTGTTTTCAGAAACGGCAAAAATTCTTCACCGAGTAAGATGGCTGATGCTGCATCCGTGCTTGTAGGGGCTTCATATTTTTCTGTGCATGTCCAGACAAACAAGGGCGAGAACTACAAGGATCATGTTCAGCAGAGATGCTACAAAAAATCATTGACTCCTTCAAATCTCAAATATATAAACTCTATTGAAGGAAATTATGAATAATATAGCTTCAGAGTTTTTCTCACTTGAAAGCATTGACGGCAGAGAGGAAATATCACAAAAATTTCATTCCCGTTATGAGGCTCTGCTGACAGATATGAATGATTACATTGCAGGCTCTGGATACGGGGACAAGTTGTATGTTAATCCGTCCCTTCTGGCTTCGGCTGTTGTCGATTACTTTGCCGACATAAAACGCCTTAAAGCCCTGCATAATGTAGAACACGTGAACAGCATAAAAGTTGTCTCGTATACGTCTTACTGGCTTTTGAAGCGCAAACCTATACAGCTTCGTGATGTTGATGAAAAGCTGATATATGCTAATGAGCGTTTTGTCTTCTCGTATATCATGGATTTTCTGAACAAAGACGAACAGAAGCAGGAAGATGACAATATATATTTATGCCGCAAAAAAGGTATGGATACTTTTAAGGAAATGCTGTTTTATTTTCTGAAATACAGGTGTTCAGAACCGTTAAGCATTGAGATGGCAATAACATCTTTCTTCGCAGGTCAAATATATCAGGAAGACAGAGAAGACCTAAGCGGGAAACTCTCATCAAAATACAAATACACAGCCGTAAATACACAAAAAATTCCCTCCCCTTGTTTCAGGAGAGGGATTAATCTTTAGTCCTCGTGATGTCCTATCGGTATGATCTCCATTCCGTGTTTTGCCCGGTAATCATTCAGTGCCTCGTGTATAGCCTCCTCCGCCAATACTGAACAGTGCATCTTTATCGGCGGAAGTCCGTCAAGAGCCTCTGCAACTGCGCTGTTAGTGAGATTCCAAGCATCCTCAACCGAACGGCCTTTGATCATCTCCGTAGCCATGCTTGAAGATGCTATTGCACTTGCACAGCCGAACGTCTTGAACTTCACATCGTCAATAATTTTCGTGTCGGGATTGACCTTCAGGTATATCTTCATTATGTCCCCGCATTTAGGGTTTCCTGCCTCGCCTATCCCGTCAGCATTCTCAATCTCTCCTACATTACGGGGATTGATGAAATGATCCATTACCTTCTGACTGTAATCTAATGCCATGATTCTTACTCTCCTATCGATTTAAGATAATCTTCCCATAACGGCGACATTGCCCGCCTCTTTGCGACGATCTCCGGCAGAACTTCAAGCAGGTAATCTATATGTTCATCTGTCGTCAGCCTGCCGATAGTGAACCTCAATGACCCGTGAGCCATCTCATGCTTCAGCCCCAGTGCAAGCAGTACGTGCGAGGGGTCAAGACTCTCCGACGAACATGCACTGCCAGTTGATGCGCTTATGCCCTTAGCATCAAGGTCAAGCAGCAATGTCTCTCCTTCAACGCCGATAAAACTGAAGTTTACATTGTTGGGGAGCCTGTCCTCACCTGTCGCGCCGTTCAGCTTTGCGTGCGGTATCCTCTCCATAATGCCCGCAATAAGCCTGTCCCTGCGTGCAGAGTTTACCGCCTTATCCTCCTTCAGTCTGCCCTTCAGTATCTCCATTGCCTCACCGAAACCGACAATGCCCGCAATATTTTCCGTGCTTGCTCTGTGCTTCCTCTCCTGTGCACCGCCGTGAATGAAGTTCACCGGGAAGATTCCTTTGCGCAGGTATAATGCTCCTACACCTTTAGGCCCGTACATTTTGTGCGCCGACATTGAGAGCATGTCTATATTCATTGCCTTCACGTCAATATCAAGATGCGCGGCAGCCTGCACTGCGTCGGTGTGGAACGGTATCTTCAGTTCCCTGCATAATGCTCCGATCTCTGCAACAGGCTCAATAGTCCCGACTTCATTATTCGCGAACATAACAGACACTAATGCAGTTTTGTCGGTGATTGCATTCTTCACGTCCTCAACACTGACCTTGCCCTCACTGTCTACAGGAAGATATGTTACGTCAACGCCTTCATATCCTTCAAGGAACTCTGCGGAATGAAGTATTGCGTGGTGCTCAATGCTGGTAGTGATGAGATGGTTTTTGCCCTTGCTCTTTGCCTTCTCCAGCGTTCCCTTCAGTGCCCAGTTGTCCGCCTCTGTGCCTGATCCCGTAAAGTATATTTCCGACGGGTCTGCGTTGAGCGCATCAGCCACCTGCTTGCGTGCCTTCTCGATTGCCGTCCTGCTCTTGCGCGAAAATGAATACACGCTTGACGGGTTGCCGAACACCTCGCCGAAATAAGGCATCATTGCCTTCATCACTTCCGGGCTTGTTGGTGTTGTTGCAGTGTGATCCATGTATACGAACATCTATGATTATGCCTCCTTCAGTCTCATTGCCTTCTGCCTGACCTCTTCGCGTTCCGGGTCAGATTCAAACTGCTCAAGAAGGGAAATATTTTCGTCCGCTATCTCCTGAAGCGTAGTAGTCTCAAGTATCTCATCAACCGAGCCTTTGACCTTGCGCCACAGCCTGAACGTAGGACACAGCGGAGCATTCTCGCAACCCCTGTCCGTCTGGCATGACCCGAATATTACCGGTTCGCCCAGTGCCCGCAGAATGTCGGCAATGGATATTTCCCCCGCATCACGTGCCAGCTTGTAGCCTCCCTGTGCACCCCTTACGCTCTCAAGCAGTCCGCCCCGGCGCAGTTTTCCGAACAGCTGCTCAAGGTAATTCACGGGGATATTCTGACGCGAGGCTATATCACTGACTGATACAGGCTCATTATGCGAATAAGTGCACAGATCCGACATTGCTTTTAGTCCGTAACGTGCCGTTGATGACAGCTTCAAGCTATAACTCTCTCCCTTCCTTCCTGAAATCGCCGCAAAGAATATCATATGCAACTATTTTTATCAAGATTAGTTTTGTACAGTTTGATTTTTTCCGACAGGTTCAATTTATGCTCCTGCAATCTTTTTATCTGTCCGTCAAGAAACTCATCATGACGCATAAGCATTCCGAGTCTCTCCTTTATGCTACCTTCTCCCTTCGTTCCGGCATGATTAGCCCTTTATGTCCATAGTAGCGCAGTGTATGAATGCCCAGCCCCGTAATCCTCGAAAATTCGCCGATAGAATAACTCACAGCAAACAGTCTCCCTTATTCTAAACTTCATGCAAAAATTTTTGTTTGGGAGGATATAAAGCAATGAAGTACATTGCAATAACCGGAGCAATTTCCGGCATAGGCTATGAGACAGCAAAGGCATTCGCAGGCAGGGGCTGCAGCCTGATACTCACTGCACGGCCTGAAGCCAGGCTGGAAGCACTGAAGGCGGAAATACTGAGAGAATATACCTAGATTGATGTGGTAACTGTCGGTGCTGACCTATAACTCAATGAGGACATATACAGGTTCTATGATACAGCAAAGCAGCATGAACCCGAATCGCTCATCAACAATACAGGGTTCGGGCATTACGGCAGCGTTGCAGTGCAGGACATGAGGAAGACTGCGGAAATGCTCAGGCTTGACATTGCGGCAGTTATGTTCGTGCGGGACTTCAGGGACATCCCAAGCAGACAGCTCACCAACGTATCATCAGCAGGAGGCTATATAATCGTGCCGAATGCCGTAACGCACTATGCCGCAAAGTTTTTCGTGAGTGCGTTCACCGAAGGGCTTGCGCGTGAACTATGGGAGTCAGGGGCATGTATGCGTGCAAAAGTCTTCGCACCAGCTGCAACACGTACAGGCTTCGGGGCAAGAGCCAACGATACGGGAACATACGATTGCGCAAAGGCTTTCAGAAAGTTCCATAGTGCGGAGGAAGCTGCGGAAATGCTGATGAAGCTATATGACAGCGATTCGATGCTTGGAATTGTGGACAAGGAAAATTTCTCGTTCAGGCTTTGTGATGGAATGCTTGAGTATGCTGGGGGTTCGGTGAACAATCAGCACGTATAAGAAATATCCCCCTTCATGTCCTAAGCATGAAAGGGGAATCATTATGCGCTAATATTCCGGTTCACTGTCCGGACTCTTCAGGAGTATCACCCGTTCGCCGTTCTCCACAAGGTTATACTGTTCCCGCGCCAAATGCGCCGCACCTTCCTGCGTCTTGTAGAACGCAACCTTTTCCTTGTAGTCCCGTACAGCGTCCCGTTTCTCCTTCAGTATTGCCTCACTCTTTGTTATTGCCTCGCGTATCTGCGCAATCCGTTCAAGCTCAAACCTGTAATAGCTCAGAGTGATAGCCAGCCCTACGACAGCCAGAACGATTAATATTATCCGCTTAAGGGAGGGCATAAGCTACATTCTTTCGGGAGCATTGACACCGAGAAGCCCCAGACATGAAGCAATGACTGTCTTCACTGCACGTACAAGGTTTATGCGTCCGGCAGAAATTCTAGCGTCAGGCTCGTCGATTATCCTGTTCGTGTTGTAGAACGAGTGAAAGACTCCGGCAAGGTTCAGCACGTATGCTGTGAGTATCTGCGGTGCAAGGTCTTCTGATGCCGTCATGACCTCCTGCGGATATGATGCAAGAACGTCCGCAAGTTCCCGCGCCTCTTTGCCGTCAAATATCTCTGCGGGGATTTCAGGTGCAAGAGCCTCAATGCTTCCGCCTCTCTTTGCGTATTCCCTGAGTATCCCGGAGATTCTTGCGTGTGCGTACTGAACGTAATACACCGGGTTTTCATTGCCCTGCTTCTTGGCCAGATCTAGATCAAAATCAAGCTGGCTGTCAGAACGCCTCATCAGGAAGAAGAATCTTGTTGCGTCAACTCCCGCCTCATCAAGGACATCACGCAAGGTAATGAACTCTCCTGCACGTGTCGACATGGTTACGATCTCGCCTGCACGGAGAAGATTCACCAGCTGAATCAACAGCACGATGAAATCATCAGGATTCTTGCCCATAGCCTTTATTGCCGCCTTTACCCGCGCAATGTAGCCGTGATGATCAGCTCCCCAGACATCTATAACCCGCTCAAATCCCCGCGTAATGAACTTGTCCCTGTGATATGCAATGTCCGAAGCGAAATATGTCGGTATGCCGTTAGCCCTCACTAATACCCTGTCTTTGTCGTCGCCTATGGTGTCCTCAGTCCTGAACCATAAAGCACCGTCCTGTTCGTATGCGTAGCCGTTAGCCTTCAGTTCATTCATTGCCGCCTGAACCAGTCCGTTCTGGTGCAGGTATCCTTCCGGGAAAAACTTGTCGAAACTCACGCGGAAAGTTTCGAGGTCTGCCTTTATGCCGTTCATGATCTTTCCTGCAGCATATTTCTTGAAGTATTCTAGGCTGTCATTTTCGGGCATGTCCGCAAACTTTTTCCCTTCAGCGTCAATGATCTCCTGTGCAAGATCATAGATATATCTTCCCTTGTAGCCGTTCTCCGGGAAATTATGCGGAAGTCCGAGAAGCTCAAGGTATCTTGCCTGTGTTGACCTGCCGAGCGTATCTATCTGCAGTCCGGAATCATTCACGTAATATTCCCGCTGAACGTCCCAGCCGGTGAACTTCAGCACCCGTGCAACGACATCACCGACTGCCGCCCCTCTTCCGTGTCCGATATGAAGCGGCCCTGTAGGATTTGCGCTCACGAACTCAACCTGTACGCGCCTTCCGTGCCCCATGTCAACAGCACCGTAACTGTTCCCCTGTGCGAGAATGTCAGCGACTGCATCAGCGTAGAACTTTCCCGACAGAAACACATTCAGGAATCCCGCTCCTGCAATTTCTGTCCTGTTCACGTACTCCGGAATATTCAGCCCGTCAGAAATCTTCTGCGCTATGGCCTTCGGGTTAGACTTCAGGGGACGCGCAAGCCTCATAGCCGCATTTGCCGCCCGGTCTCCGTGCCCTTCATGCTTGGGACGTTCAAATTTTGCGCCGATGTCATCAACACCCAGTGCCTTTACTGCATCATTCAGGGCATCATCAAGTTTCTGCACTGCCCTGTTGTATCCATTCATGATAAATTCCTTCCCTCTATCTTACTGGTATATGCTTTGCCGAAAATATGCGCCATTGTTCAAGGTTGCGCTTGAGTAATGACATGTTGCCCGCACTTATGCTGGGCATGTTGACTTCAATCCGCGAGTCCGCGATAAGCCTGTGCCGCCTGTTACGGTAACTGCTGCTGAAGTTGATTTTCTCCAAGCCTTTGTTCACATTGCCCTGAACTACTGCCTCTGATGCCGTCTTAGGGAATCCAAGCGTAATATTCTGGTCAATCACGAAGGGGAAAGCAACTTCTATGGGAGCTTCATACGTCCCTAACCTGCGCAGTGCAACAGGCTCAAAGAAAGGCAGGATAGCTAGAATCCTTGTGCCTTCACCAGCAATGCCCGGCTTGTTGTCGACAGCAAACGAAACTTCCGCGCTGTCTTTAAGTTTCCTGTATTTCACGTTCTTATAGTTCGTCAGTCCCGGGAACATGGACAGCACAGCCCCCATTGCAACACCGTCTGAAGGGTTATTTCCCAGCAGCATAGCTTCCCATGCACCGCGAAGGCTGACCTTTACGCTTCCGTTCAGCAATCCCTGCTCATTTAACCGCAGATCCATTACCGCACTTAGCCTATTATCCGACGGTTTCAATGAAGGTATACGGCGCGAGACCAGCTTTTTGCCGTCAGGACTCAGCGAGAATATTTTTGCGCCCGCAATCAGTTTCGGGTCAGTCATGTCGTAGAACGTCTCCTGAAACTCCAGCACCGGAGCGTAAAACATGCTCGCACACAGCGGGGTTTTGTCGTCCGGTTCAAACGGTATCTGCCAGCATGTAACAGCTTCAGCCTTCTGTGATGCCAGCCATGAACGAGCAATCAGTATCTTCTCCCTTTTCGTCCACGCGCCCGATGACGGTACACGCCTTGAAGTCCCTTCGGCAAGCTCAATCTCCGGCTGTTTCTTGAGCCATGCAATAAGACCTGAAACGCCTTCTGCTTTAGACTTCCTGAAGCCCGACACTGCCCGGCTGTCCGGAGGGATACTGCCGTAGTTTACTGCCTCTTTCAGCACGGTTACGACTCCGGAAGTGCCCTGCCTTGCACCAAAAACGACTCCTGCTCTCTGTATCCTTGCGAGTTCTCCCGAAGATGCGTAAGGTTCAAGGTTTATCCTGCGCCACACATATTCAGTCTCTCCGGTAAGCTCTTGAACTTCCGGCACTCTGCGTTCAGGAAATGTAGTGTAGGCTAATTTTTGCGGCGAATACACTTCAACGATAGATTCCCACACTCTAAGCTCCTCCTGAAACCAGCAAAGCCCCTCAATGCTGATCTGTTCCGGCAGTTCCTCGCGCCACGCAACAGCAAGTATGAACGTATCCGGAAGTCCCTGAAAATCCAGAGTCTTTACGGCGGCCTGCGTATCCTCATGCGGTGATACGGTGCTTATCTTAGCCAGGCTGCTGAAGTCATACACGCTCGCTTCAAGCACCTCTGCGTTGCCCCGTGCAGGTATGGGAATATTCCACTTGAGCCACTTGCTGTCCAGCCCCATACGGCCAAGAATGATATACAGCCTCACAGCCTCCATGCCTCCGTCATCCGAACGCGAGATCACTGTATGTTTCAGCCAGATTATGCCGGCTGCGTCAGGATATGCGGTAAAGTCCGGGTTCATGAGCTTCATGCGCTGAAGGTTATACTCCGGAGCTTCCGCACGTTCTGATTTCAGGGTTTTGACGGCATAGGCAGGGAGTATTCCGGACATGTTCATTTCATCTATACGGCGCATTTTCAGGGCAGAACTGTCTACCAGGTCATCAGCACTGACAGTATTTGCCAGCAGGAGCACGAGAAAAACCGAAAAAATATATACTCTCCTCAAATATCACAGCCCCCTTCCATGACAGTATTTATATTTCTTCCCTGATCCGCACGGACAGGGATCATTGCGCCCTATCTTTGCGCCTTTCTTGATTGGAGTCTGCGGTGATGCCGGTGCGTTGGTGTGAAATTCCTGCTTCTCCATAGTCATCCTGCGTTCAGGTCTTGCACGTTCGCTGAGAAGCCTTACCCTGAACACCTGTTCGCTGAAAGTGTCCTTTACCCTGTCCATCATTTCCGTGAACAGATTGTAGGACTCGAACTGATACTCAATCAGCGGATCTTTCTGGCCTATTGCGCGCAAGCCTATTCCGCGCCGTAACTCATCCATGCCTAAAAGGTGTTCGCGCCATGAAGAGTCGAGAGTGTTCAATAGTATGTGCCGTATGATTACTCCTGCCGCATTGCCGTCCGTGCTGGCGTTAAGCTCCGTAACCTTTGCGTCATACCGCGCCTTTACGCCGTCAAGAATCTCTTCCCTCATGCCCTCCATGTCCATGCGGTTATCGACACCTGCAATCCTGCCTTCCGCTCCTGCGCCGAAAAGTGCTTTAAGCCTTGATGCTGCTCTTGCCGGGTCAGGTTCTTGGCCGTGTTCGTCCGGGAAATACTTATCGAGCGTATCATTTACCACGCCGTGAATCACATCCCAGCCGTATAAGGGCATTTCTTCATCCGGTGTAGTGAGTATTTCGCTTCTTTCGGAGTAAACAGCTTCCCTCTGCTGATTCATGACGTTATCGTAAGCTAAAAGCTGTTTTCTGATGTCAAAGTGCATCTCTTCAACTTTCTTCTGCGAACTCTCTATAATCCTGCTCAGCATGGGAGACTCTATAGCTTCGCCGTCAGTCATGCCTAACTTGCCCATGAGCGGCTGAATCCTGTCAGAACCGAAAAGCCGCAAAAGGTTATCCTCAAGCGACAGATAGAATCTTGAAGTGCCGGGATCACCCTGACGGCCTGAACGTCCCCTGAGCTGATTATCGATGCGCCGTGATTCGTGCCTTTCCGTGCCTATGATTGCGAGTCCTCCTGCGGCAACAACGCGGTCATGTTCCGCGCTGTCCGGAGGGTTTCCGCCGAGCATAATATCAGTTCCGCGCCCGGCCATGTTTGTGGCGACGGTAACAGCTCCCTCGCGTCCTGCCTGTGCAACAATCTCTGCTTCCTTCTCGTGATATTTTGCGTTGAGTACGTTGTGCTGAATCTTTCTGGCTTTGAGGAGCTTGCTGACTCTTTCGGAGTTCTCGATTGAAGTTGTACCGACTAATACGGGCTGGCCGTTTTTGTGGCGTTCTTCTACCTCATCAGCAACAGCAGAATACTTTTCGCGTTCCGTAGCGTAAATCACGTCTGGATTATCCGTGCGTATCATGGGTTCATGTGTGGGAATGCTCACAACCTGAAGCCCATAAATCTCCTTGAACTCTTCAGCTTCAGTTGCCGCAGTTCCCGTCATTCCTGCAAGTTTGTGATACATTCTGAAGTAGTTCTGCAGTGTTATTGTTGCGAGGGTCTGACTCTCACGCCCTACCTTTACGCGTTCTTTTGCTTCTATTGCTTGGTGCAGGCCGTCAGAATACCTCCTGCCGATCATGAGCCTTCCTGTGAATTCATCGACGATGATGACTTCTCCGTCCTTTACGACGTAATCCGTATCACGCTTGTAGAGCCTGTGAGCTTTGAGTGCCTGAACTACCCTGTGTGCAAGGTCAGAATGCGCGGCATCGGAGAACAGTCCCGGCATTTTGAGGTAATCCTCGCATTTCTGGATTCCCGCTTCAGTCATTGATATGCTGCGTTCCTTCTCGTCCTTCTCGTAATCCGGGCCTTCACGGAGGATTCTTGCGGCATTGTCGGCTTTGACGTAAAGCTCTGAATCGTCATCACTCGGGCCGGAAATGATGAGAGGGGTGCGTGCTTCATCTATCAGTATGCTGTCAACCTCGTCAACGATGCAGTAATTATGGCCTCTCTGCACCATATCGGCGGCATTCATGACCATGTTGTCCCGCAGGTAATCGAATCCGAACTCTGAGTTTGTGCCGTATGTGATATCTGCCATGTATGCTTCATATCTCTCTTCAGGCGGCATGTAGGGATATATCACGCCTACGCTGAGGCCAAGAAAATTGTAGATGGGCTTCATCCATTCTGCGTCCCTGCGTGCAAGGTAATCATTCACCGTAACGAGATGGACTCCATCGCCCTTTAAGGCATTCAGCACAACAGCAAGGGTAGCAACTAAGGTTTTGCCTTCACCGGTCTTCATCTCGGCGATTCTACCGTCATGAAGTGCCATGCCTCCGATGAGCTGAACGTCATAATGACGCAGTCCTATAGTGCGTTCACTGACCTCGCGGACGATGGCGAAGACTTCCGGCAGAATGTCATCGAGTGATTCTGACTCCTTAGCCTGTGCTTTGAGTTCTTCTATCCGTGCCTGAAGCTGTGAATCTGTTTTCGCGTGTATGTCTTCAGTGTATGAATTGATGATTTCGACAAGAGCAGAATATTTCTTTAATGCCCTGTCGTTAGGGTCAAGTCCCAATAATTTTTTTATACCGTTAAACATTTTTCCTCCTGTAATAGTTTTTTGCAGGTAATGAAAAAGGTTATCACAATTCAAATTCAGCTACAACGCAAAAAGAAATGACCCGTAAAAATTACGTATGATAAAATTGTTGGCAGACGAGGTATCTTACAGTTCGGCTGGAGATGCCTGAGGGTGTCCCTCCGGACGCAAGAAAGGGGGGATAGCGCATGAAACAGCTTGACCTAATAATAAAGATACTGCACACAATGGCCGTGATAGGCTCATATGCGGCAGTATTTTAAATATTACTAAAAGTTGTCCGTGCGATCTTGTCCCTGTTGGGGTTCTAGGTTGCTAACCTTTGCCTTAAATGGGACACCAACCCATTTATAGGCAAACTTTTTTCTACAAGACACACGCTTTTGCCTCGTCGGGCGGGTGTCTCTTCTTATTGATAATTATATAACATATATATTGCGGCGTATAACCCCAAAACTTTTTATGTTATCTTATCTTTGAGATGAATATATCGCTACAGACTCTTCCGGTTCTCGTATATCACACTTCCCGCCTGACACGCCGGGCAGAAGCAGTATTTTTCTCCCGAAGCCTTGAACTCCCTGCCCTTCTTGGCCATAGCGGCCGCAGTATCCTCGCCGAAAATCTTTCTGCCCATATCGGACTCCGCAAATCCGATAGTCTCATCAATCGTGTTGACATTCTCCGCAAGTGCCGACACCAGAGCATCAGCCGAAGCCTTATCCTGTGCCTTAAGGTATGCTTCCGCCGCAGACTTTACCGGAGCGCACACTGACGGGGCAGCTATGAGTTCATTTACCTTTGCTGTAACTTCCTGCTTGTTCATGCTGTAACCTCCCAAAAAATTTTTTCGATATTATGCCACAAAAATTAACATATACGTGATAAGAATATACAGAAAGACTTTCAAGGGGGAAAGGATTTTAATCATGACAACGAAAATAGGAGTAATAGGAGTAGGACACTTAGGACAGCATCACGCAAGGATATACACGGAGCTTCTTGACGCAAGGCTCGTGGGAGTAGCAGACAGCGATATTGACCGCGCACACTTCATCGGCGAGCATTTAGGCGTTCCGGCGTATTCATCGCTTGAGGAACTCATAAGGCGCAAATCTCCCGACGCAATATCAATCGTAGTGCCGACAAGCCAGCATTACGCCATCGCAAAGACGGCACTTGAAGCAGGCATTCACGTTCTGGTTGAGAAACCCGTAACCATAAGACCGGAAGAGGCCGGAGAACTTCTCGAGATCGCGAACAAAAAGAACCTTGTGCTTCAGGTCGGACACATTGAACGCTTCAACAGTGCAATACGCTACATATCACAAGTGCAGTGCCAGCCCATATACCTTGACTCAAGGCGCACATGTCCCTTCACCGGCAGAATTAATGACGTTGGGGTAGTTCTGGATCTTATGATTCATGACATTGATATTATAATGTCCCTCGTTAATTCTCCAATCGCCAAAATAGCGGCAACAGGTGCATGTGTTTTCACTGATTATGAGGACATAGCAGACGCACAGATTACATTCGAGAACGGGGTGCTTGCTCATATACTCGTCAGCCGCTGTGCAGAGAAGAAATGCCGCCAGCTTGAGATCGTAGAGCGTGAACGCCAGGTAACCATCAACTACGAACAGCAGAGTGTGCAGATTTCCCGCTGTGTCAATAACTCTGAAGGACAGGTAGAGATCCGTGAGACTCCGGTGTTCCCTAAGAGCGAGCCGCTGAAACTGGAGCTTGCAGACTTCGTGAGATGCGTCCGCGAGAAAGGCAAACCCATTGTAGGTGGATATGAGGGGAAGAGGGCACTTGAAGTAGCCGTTGAAGTATTGAGGCAGATACATGAATCAACAAGAAGTGAAGGTGTGAGACTTGCAGGATAATCATTTGCGAAGGGGTGTTTCGGTAAAGCAGACGGAATACCCCTTTTGTTTATGATGCTTCAATCTTGCAGCCGGTTATGATTCTTCCGAGACATACGCCGGAAATTTTTATATTCGTTCTGGGAATTATGCCCTTCTGCGGTTCGCTGAACTCACAGAGCACTGACCCGTCAAGCTCTATCTGCTGAGTACCTCCCGAATCCGTCTTTACGGCTGTAACTTCTCCCGTTAAGGTTACTATTTTCATATAGTAATTGTTTGGCTTCATCACAAAGTTATCCGAGAATCTACGTGCTTGGAAAACTTCTGTCTTGTCTCCTTCACGAATCTTTCTGATGCTGTCTGATATTACTTCTTCAATAATGCTTCCGACGAAATAAACTATTCCAACGAGAATGACTACAAGCACCAGACACCAAAAAATTTCCAGCATATGAATTCCCCCGCAAAAATATATGTACAGGAGACAGGCATTGACCGGGCGCGAGTGCTCGTTATCAGGGACTATGTTCTCTCATCTCCTGTACGCATGAAACAATATCACACAAAATTTTCTCCGTAAGATTTTCGGCAGAATTGGTATAATCTCCGGCATATTTTGCAAACTGCCAAAGGAGGTATAAATGTTTTCGATAGCTTTATGTGAAAGCAGCCAGCAGGATTCCGCATATATGCAAAACCTTCTTGATGATTACGAACTCACCGCACGCGAAAGCCTCAATGTGAAATATTTTCCTGATGCCGAACAGTTATTGCAGTGCCTTCAATCCGGAGATTACCGGCCAGACCTCATCATTACGGGAATATTTCTGCCGGGAATGTCGGGAATTGATGCCGCCAGAACCATACGCAGATACAGATACGACGCGGAGATAATTTTTGCGACAAGATCAACGGAACATGCCATTGAAGCATACGAGCTTGAAGCTGTGCAGTACCTCGTAAAGCCCGTAAAGTCTTCACGGCTCTTCAGGGTTCTGGACCGGCTGATGAGTCCAAGAGAAAAATATATTTTCGTCAGGCAGGGAAAGACAGCAAGAAAAATTCCGTGCAGTGATATACTTTATTGCGAGACACTAGGAAAATATCAGGTGGTTCACACTAAGCATGATGAGCTTCACATCAGAATAACAGCACGTGAGATGAAAAAGTTAGTCCCCCCCCCCTTAAGGTATTTATGCTGAGATCCTTTACAGTGCCGTTATTGTAATGCACGCGGTGCTGGCATATTGACATAGGGACATTGTACTTTCTGACTAGTCCGTAAAGATATTCAACATAATCACTGTCAACATAATCATCAGAATCTACCAATGATATGAATTGTCCTGATGCCCTTTCTATCCCATAGTTGCGAGCATCAGACAATCCTCCGTTCTTTTTGTGAAACACTGTAATACGGTGATCCTGAGCAGCATATTCTTCACAAATATGTCCGCAGTTATCAGGCGAGCCATCATCAACAAGAATAATTTCAAGATTTTTATATGTTTGATGCCTTACACTGTCTATTGCTTTTGGAAGATATGCCTCTACTTTATATACAGGCACAATAACTGATATTAACGGCAACACTGTAATCATACCCCCTAAAAACTTTTCGTATATTTTCTGTGAAAAAACTTGGCCATGAGAAAAC
>CAJOES010000030.1 GCA_905233455.1 uncultured Synergistales bacterium
CTGAAATATTCACACGCGCCATCAAAAAAATTCAAATCATAATTTCCCGGCACGTTCTTATAGAGATTCACACCGACACGCTCGGCATGTCCCATCCTGCCCAAAATCCTGCCGTCCGGAGAGGTTACGCACTCAACGGCATAGCATGATCCTGAAGGGTTGTACTGCGTCATCATCGACACCCTGCCATCAATATCCGAATACTGCGCCGCTATCTGCCCGTTCATCATGAGCCGCCTGAAAGTCTCCTCACTGCACATGAATCTTCCCTCGCCGTGTGATATTGGCATGGAGTACACATCACCGACACGATACTTGCTGAGCCACGCAGAATTATTCGCGGTAATTTTTGCGTGAATTATTCGCGACTGATGACGGCCTATGCGGTTAAAGGTCAGTGTTGCATTGAGTTCGTCGGGTTCGGCAAACCTCCCGTAAGGCAAAAGCCCCGTCTTCACGAGTGCCTGAAAGCCGTTGCAGATTCCGCACACCAGCCCGCCACGGTTCAGCAGCCCTTCAAGAGCCTCACGCACCGCAGGACTGCGCAGGAATATCGCAATGAATTTTCCCGATCGTTCGAGAATCCTCCCGGCAACACGAGAGCCTGAGAGTCTTTGAGGCACTGCGCAAAATCTTCGGCGGAACTCTGCATCAGTTCGGGCGTTAACGTCTTCACCACGAATATTTTTGCGTCCCCTCCGGAGCGTATGACTGCGGCGGCTGTCTCGTATTCACAGTTCGTACCGGCAAATACGGGTATGATGAATTGCGGCGCAGCTGTGGGTTCATGCGCGTAAATGGCTTTCGGCAGGTCCGGCTTTACTGTAACTTCAGGGATATATGACGGCTCTGCTGTTTCGGTGGGGAATATGTCATTCAGCGGGGCATTGTAGAGTCTCTCTGCGTCCTCAAGGCTTACACCGAAAACTTCAGGCTTCTCGCTCACACGGCCAATTATGCGCATACCTTCAGGGACATCACCGGCAATTTCTATGATGAATTTTCCGCGTCTGTCATCATTCAAATCATAATCTCCGGTGGACTCAAAGCCTAGATTATTACCCAGACACATTTTGAACAGCATAGCTTTTATTCCGCCTGTTGAAGGGACTGCACACGCTGAAATTTTCCCCTGCGAATTAAGCTCATCAACCAGCGCAAAAATTTCCTTCAGCGAATCTTTTTCCGGAAGCCCCCTGCTGTCATATTCAGGCTCAAGAATAATTACGTTATCCCCTGCCCGCTTGAACTCCGGAGATATGATTCTTCCCGTGTCCGTTACGGATACCGCGAATGATATTAGTGTTGGAGGCACGTCAAGGTTTGTGCCGTCATGCGTGAGGAATGAGCCGCTCATAGAGTCCTTTCCGCCTATTGCCGCAATCCCGAAATCTATTTGTGCCTGCAATGCTCCCAGCAATGCACCGAACGGCAAACCCCAGCGTTCCGGGACATGCTCCGGCTTCCCGAAGTACTCCTGCAGTGTCAGCCAGCAATGACTCATATCACCGCCTGAAGCCGCAATCCTGCACAGGGACTCGACGACTGCCAGATATGCGCCGTCAAACGGAGAACGCGAGGATATATGCGGGTCAAATCCCCATGACATGAGCGAGCATGTATCACCGTCCGCAATTTTCGCCGCCATAGCCTGAGCAGGAGTCTTCTGGTATTTTCCTCCGAACGGCATCAATATGCTTCTTGCACCGACAGTAGAATCAAACCTTTCTGCAAGCCCGCGCTTTGAGCATATGTTCAGGTCAGCAAGCACACCCCCCCAAAAAGCCCCCCCTAATTTAGGGGAGGATGTCAGCTCACTGACAGGAGGGGTAACCTTCACGCCTATATGCCTTGAAGCCCCGTTGCTGTCGATGAACTCACGCGAAAGATTCACGATTTCTTTTCCCCGCCATGTCATGCGCATACGCCCGGAATCATTCACACGAGCAATCACAGTGGCTTCAACGTCCTCACCGAGCGCAAGAGCCTTCACCCGCTCAACATCTCTGGAGGCGACAACTACGGCCATGCGTTCCTGTGATTCACTTACGGCAATTTCAGTCCCGTCAAGCCCGGCATACTTCAGGGGCACAGCGTCAAGGTCAATATCGAGTCCTTCTGCCAGTTCGCCCACTGCAACACTGACACCGCCAGCACCGAAATCATTGCACTTCCTGATGAGCCGCGAAAATTCCGGATTGCGGAAAAGACGCTGTAATTTGCGTTCTTCCGGAGCATTACCCTTCTGGACTTCTGCCCCGCATGTCTCTGATGACCCAGTTGCACCGCCGATGCCGTCCCTGCCCGTCCTGCCGCCGAGAAGCAATACGCAATCACCTGAAACCGGACGTTCACGGATTACGCTGCGTTCAGGAACTGCCGCGATCACTGCACCAACTTCAAGACGTTTCGCCCTGTAGCCGTCGTGATATATCTCGTCAACAAGCCCTGTAGGTATTCCTATCTGATTGCCGTATGAACTGTAACCCTGAGCCGCTTTCGTGATGATTTCCCGCTGGGGAAGTTTGCCCGGCATTGTCGGTGTTGAAGGGTCTGCCGCACCGGTTATGCGCATTGCCTGATAGACATATGCACGGCCTGAAAGAGGATCCCGGATTGCTCCGCCGATACATGTTGCCGCACCTCCGAAGGGTTCAATCTCTGTCGGGTGGTTGTGAGTCTCGTTCTTGAAGAGCAGCAGCCACTTTTCGCCGTCAATATCTATGCGCACAGTACATGCGTTGTTCTCATCTGACAGCACGAGGTCAGGCAGAAGTCCTTTAGCCCGTAAATATTTCGCACCGATCGTAGCAATGTCCATTAACGTTACCGGCTTAGTGTCGGGATAGTTCAGCTCACTGCGTATCTCCTGATACGTCCTGAAGGCTTCAAGCACTCTTTCATCATGAATTTCTGCGCTGTCTATGTGCGTCGAGAACGTCGTATGCCTGCAGTGATCTGACCAGTAAGTATCAAGCACTTTTATCTCCGTTCGTGTTGGCATTCTTCCTTCAGACGCAAAATATTTCCTGCAGCACTCTAAATCTTCATCACTCATGGCCAGGTCTTTAAGCTCCGCATAATCTTTCACCGTCTGCACATCATCGGGAACAGAATAATTCATGTCGAGCGAGTCATATTCGCCTAACTGTGCCTCACGGGATTCTACGGGATTGATGAGCTGTTTTCTCATCGCGTCAATGTCCGTATCATCATAGAACAGATATATTCTTGCTGTCCTGATTACCGGCCTGAACCCAAGCAGAAGCATAGCGCATTGTTCTGCGGCATCTGCTCTCTGGTCATACTGCCCGGGAAGATACTCAACAGCCAGAATGTGTCTTGCGCCGTCCGGGAGCGAGTATAGTATTTCATCGGTGCATGGGTCAGCGAATACCGAGAATTTGCACGCTTCAAGCATGTCATCATTCAAGCCCTGAATGTCATAGCGGTTGAGCATTCTCACGCCGTTATTGCTGTTGTCTTTGCGTTCCGTGTATAGTCTGTGTACAAGTTTCATGAAGTGTTATAGTTCCTCGCCGTTTGTTGATATTACGTGTTTGTACCAGTAAAAGCTGTCTTTTGGTATGCGCGCTAAGTCCTTCAAGTCCATATCACTGCGGTTGATATACACAAGCCCGTAACGTTTCCTGAAGCCCTGATGCGAACTCAGGAGATCCACGACGGACCACGGACAATAGCCCATCATCTTTACGCCGTCATCAATCGCCGCCCCTATTGCCTTAATATGCTGCCTGATATAGTCAATTCTGTAATCGTCGTGAATCTTCCCGTCCTCAGTGAGTGTGTCGGCAGTTCCGAGTCCGTTCTCGGTGATGATTAGTGGGAGACGGTAACGCTGCCAGTAATCATTAAGCACAATCCTAAGCCCTGTAGGGTCTATCTGTGCTCCATACTCGCTGGCTGTAAGGTTGGTATTCTTCTCGATCTTCCAGTAGCCGTACATGTCATAATCTACTTCATTCATGCCCTCCTGACGCAAGCCTTTAGGGTGCTCCGAATCTTCCGGGAATGCGCGTGCCGTCAATGTGCGGTAATAGTTCAGCGCAATGAAGTCCATTTTTGCCGCCTGCAGTATTGCTTTGTCTTCTGGCCTCATATCGGGAACTGTATTTTGTTCCTGCAGGTATCTCATGTAATATCCCGGATACTCTCCGTAAACGTGCATATCGAGGCAGTAATCAGTCTTGAAGAGGTTGTTCAGGCGAGCGGCCCATACGTCTTCAGGCTTGTTGGTCATGGGATATGTTACGGTTGAGCTGACAGCACACGCAATATTCCCTCCGTCAACAATTTCATGACATGCCTTAACCGTCAGTGCATGAGCAAGGAACATATGATAATCCATCTGAGCACGGATTTTTTCTTTCCTGAAAGTGTCAGTTTCGGTTATGTTCATGCGTTCGTCAACGCGCATCATCAAATTCTGTTCGTTGTGTATGAGCCAGTATTTTACCCTGCCGCCGAAATTCTCAAAGCATACACGAGCATAACGTTCAAAGGCATATGCACATTCGCGGGATTCCCAGCCGTTATATTTCTTCACGAGGGCATAAGGCAGGTCAAAATGATAGAGCGTAACAAACGGAGTAATGCCGCAGGATAATAATTTGTCTATTATTTTGCTGTAAAACTCTATGCCTTTGGGATTTACTGCGCCGTCCCCGTCAGGAATAATACGCGCCCACGAAACAGAAAACCTATACGCCTTCAGGCCAAGTTCCCGCATAAGTTCAATGTCTTCTTCCCAGCGGTGATAGAAATCACTTGCAACCTTCGTATCAGCCTGTTTGTCCGAACGCTTGAAGGAATTGTAGTCTGCAACAGTTATTCCCTTTCCGTCCTCGTCCCATGCGCCTTCAATCTGAAATGCTGAGGAAGCCGCACCCCATAAAAATTTTTCCGGAAATTTATACGGCATGAAATATTCTCCTTTCATGGATATAAAAAATTCCCCCAATGAACTTAATCACTGGAGGAAAATATTTTCTGTTACTTCAATATTTTGTCCGTATCATCCTCAAAGCCGACAATATATGTCAGTATTGCCGCCCCGAAGAATGCTACAGCTATACCGATCAGATACGCCATGAACATTCCGAACGTGTTATCCGAACAGTAGTATGTTGCTATGGTCAGAATGCCGTTATTCGCAAAGCCGTGATTGCTCGCTCCTCCAAGCCCCATGATTGCGCCGCCCAAAGCTCCGGCAATGACAGCACATATCATCGGCCTCTTCAGACGCAGGTTACAGCCGTAAATAGCAGGTTCGGTTATGCCCACGAGAAACGCAGAGATCGTTGAAGCTCCTGCAACCTGTTTGAGTTCCTGACTCTTTGTCTTGAGCATTACGCCTAATGCCGCTCCTGCCTGCGAGAAGTTTGCTGACCCCGCATAGCACATCAATGTATTATGCCCTGCTCCGCACTTATGGATCGCGGACGTTACCGAAACATCATTAAGCCCGACCGGCAGCAACGCCCTGTGCGCGCCGAATATGACGAATACTCCCCATAAGCCGCCGACAACTGCACCGCCGAACATCGGACTGATGCCCATAACGTAACTGTACAGCCACTGCATCCCGTAACCGACATAAGCACCTACCGGGCCGACAACGCTCAGCATTACCGGAAGCATGATTATCAGCGACAGGCCGGGGACAAGAATTATTTGCAGCATTTCGGGAATTGTTTTCTTCAGGAATTTTTCAAGGTAGCTCAAGACCAGAACGGATAATATTATCGGGATAACTGATTCCGTGTAACTGAATACCCTTGTAGATTCTCCTATGGTGAAAGCTGTCTTTACTACAGGAAGGCCGAATATCGTTGATACTTTTGCAACGTCCTGAACAAGCGCGTCAATCTGCGGGTAACACAGGAACGCTCCAAGCACCATAGCTATAATTTCAGAACACCTCAGAGCTTTAGCCGTAGTGTATGCAAGGAAGACAGGCATGAAGTAAAAGATTATGTTAGAAGCGGCAAATAAGATTATGTAGGTGCTGCTTGAACTGTCAACCCAGCCGAGACGTGATGCGGCAGAAAGCAGTCCCTTGATGAGACCTGCGGCGGCTATTGCAGGAACAACGGGCGTAAATATTTTCGAGATAGTCTGAAGTATGGTGTTGATGACTGATCCCTTATCACCTGCTATAGGTGCTTCTTCTCCTCCAACAACGTTGACCAGAGGCAGAAATTCATCATAGACTTTATTGACCTTTCCGCCCAATACAACCTGAAACTGTCCGCCGGATTCTACAACCTGAAGAACTCCTTCAAGTTTTTCTACTGCGGCTTTGTTTGACTTCGCGGGGTCTTTCATGACTATACGAAGACGGGTGAAACAATGTGTAGCGTCCTTTACGTTTCCGGGACCTCCGACATTATCAAGAATGCTTTGCGCTATGTCTTTATAGTTCATAATGTCCTCCTAGCATACGCTGAAAATAAATTGTTCGAAAATTATATCAAAGCTATATTAAAGTTTATGCACAAAAAAAAACGGGGGCAGGATTTTTGCGTCCCGTCCCCGTAAAATTTCAGTGCGCTCCGATGTCAGTACGGTAGCGCATTCCCTGAAAGTCTATGCACTTCACCGCCTCATACGCTTTAGCCCTGGCCGCCGGGAAATCTTCAGCGACGGCATTGACGGCAAGAACCCTTCCGCCCGAAGTTACGCACTTTCCGTCTTCAAGCCTCGTCCCTGCATGAAAGACTTCAACGCCCTCAAAGTCTCCGATATTCCCGAACTCTATCGGGTAACCCGTGAGGTATTTCCCGGGATACCCGGCAGACGCAAGCACCACACAGCATGACGCGCCGTCACGGAACTTCACCGGAACTTCAGCGAGCCGCTCATCACGAACAGCAAGCATAATACCGAGCAGATCCCCATCAAGCAGAGGAAGTACAGCTTCAGCCTCCGGGTCTCCGAAACGGCAGTTATACTCTATAACCTTTGCGCCGTCTTTCGTGAGCATAAGCCCGAAATACAGACACCCCTTGAACGTCCGGCCTTCTGCTTTCATTGCATTGATTGTAGGGATAAATATATTCTTCATGCACTGTTCTGCGATCTCTTCGGTGTAGTAGAAATTCGGCGCAGCTACTCCCATTCCGCCGGTGTTAGGGCCTGTATTGCCGTCATATGCGCGCTTGTGATCCATTGAGGAGATCATCGGCACGATAACCTTTCCGTCAGTGAACGCAAGCACCGTAACTTCCGGGCCTCTAAGGCATTCCTCTATGAGTATCCTTTCACCGCTCTTCCCGAAAGTTTTTGACTTCATGCAGGATAATATAGCGTCCCTTGCCTGCTGGAAGTTTTCTGCTACAACAACGCCTTTTCCCTTTGCGAGCCCGTCTGCCTTAACGACAATGGGATAATCCGACAGTGCCGCGTAAGATAATGCCTTGTCCGTGTCGGTGAATATTTCGTATTTTGCTGTTGGGATATGGTATTTCGTCATAAGCTCCTTCGCGAAAATTTTGCTGCTCTCAATCTCTGCCGCTTTCCTGTCCGGGCCGAAACACTTTATGCCTTCAGCCTCTAAGCGGTCAACAGCCCCCATAGCCAGCGGGTCATCAGGAGCAACAATGGCGAAATCTATTGCGTGAGTCTTCCCGAAAGAGACTATGCCGTCAATGTCCTCTGCTGATATGTTCACGCATTCAGCTACTTGGGATATTCCGCCGTTCCCGGGCAGTGCGTAAAGTTTCGTGATGCTGGGATTCTTGGCGACATATTTTGCGATGACGTGTTCGCGCCCGCCTCCGCCTATAATCATTACGTTCATTTATGCCTGCCTCTTTTGCATTGCGTCAAACTTCTTCTTTGCCCTGTCCTGTGCCGCAGTGATCTGCCGTGATGAAAGGCTGTCAGTTAGTCTCATGATGTAGTCCTTATGTATTGCAGTGATGTTGAAGCCGCACATTCTCGCAGCCTCAAACCACATATAAGCCATCAGCGGGTTATTTCTGGCCTTGTTGTAGAGTACGCCTAAATGATACTGCGCGTTAGAGTTGCCCTGTTCTGCAGCTTTGCTGTACCAGTATATTGCGCGGTCATAATCCTTCGGTGCACCGTTGCCGCCCTCATAATAAGTTCCCATAACATTTTGGGCTTTGGGGTCTCCCTGCTCTGCCTTCTCCGCATTCTTGAGCTGTGCCTTGCCGAAAGCTGCTTTGTCTTTCGGGGTCAGTGCATATTTGCTGTTCTCTGCTTCAGGGTCTTCAAGGCTGTATTCTGTTTCCGACTCTATATCCTTCAGGAATGTATACGAGGCTTCAACGGGTATCTTTCCGTCAGTAACAAGTTTGCGGAAAAAGGTATTTATTGCTTCCGCTGCTACTCCGGAAATATCAGAACCTAAAACTTGTGCTGCAAGTTCCAGTTTCCCTTTGAGGCTGGTATCAGCTTCTATTGTGATTGTGCATTTTTCTGCCGGCATTTTTGATCCTCCTTTAATGGTGGAATAATCTGTGTCCTGTCATGACCATAGCAATACCGTAATCACTGCAGGACTTAATCACTAAATCATCACGTATAGAGCCGCCCGGCTGTGCAATGAACTTCACGCCGCTTTTAGCCGCCCTGTCTATATTGTCGGGGAACGGGAAGAAGGCATCACTGCCCAGAGACGCACCGGTTATCCCGGACAGATACTCATTGCGTTTTTCCTGCGGCATTGTGCGCACAAGTTCATCTATTGCGTTATCCCGTTCAGGTCTTCCCATTGATGCAGGGAAATCATGAGCGAGAATCTCCGGGTGTTCGCGCAGTACCCTGATGTCTGCCTTATCGCAGGCCAGCCTGACGCAATGAACCCTTGACTGCTGTCCTGCACCGACTCCAAGTGTCTGGCCGTCCTTCACACAGCACACGGAATTAGACTGCGTATATTTCAGCGTGATCAGTGCAAGCGTAAGATCCCTTCTGGCATTCTCCGGGATTGTTCCTGTAATGGGAGCGTTGAACTTCTCCGGCTCAATGACCGGCTCTGTGCTTCTGGACTGCGCAAAGGTTATCCCGAAAACGTCGCGGGTCTCTGTGATGTCCGGCTCATAGTCCGCATCAATCTTCACGACAGCGTAACTTCCCTTGCGTTTGCTCCTGAGTATTGCGAGTGCTTCAGGCGTGTAATCCGGAGCGATTATGCCGTCAGAAACTTCATGCTGTATGTACTTGGCCGTAATTTCATCACATGTATCACTGAGTGCTATCCAGTCCCCGAATGATGACAGCCTGTCAGTGCCTCTTGCCCTGGCATATGCACACGCTAAGGGTGAAGCGTTGATGTCGAGCGAGTTATCGATGAAGAATATTCTGCGTTCCGTATCGGTGAGGGGAAGACCTAATGCGGCACCTGCGGGGCTTACGTGCTTGAATGATGCCGCTGAAGGAAGGTGCAGAGTCCTGCGTAATTCACGGACTAACTGCCATGAGTTTAGCGCGTCAAGGAAGTTGATATATCCCGGCCTGCCATTGAGTATCTCTATCGGTATTTCACCGCCGTTGCGCATGAATATCTTTGCGTCTTTCTGGTCGGGGTTGCAGCCGTATTTTAGTGTGTATTCGTGCAATGTATTTATTCTCCTTTATTGAATAATCTGTCCTCGTATGTCTTCATGTCCGGTGCGTAATATCTCACATACAATGAAACTTTGTTATCGCTGTCCAGTTCAGACCATAAAGAATTTGCGAAAGCCTCTATGTCTTCAGGGATATTTATTTTTCTCGGTTCTCCATCGAATGACGGAAGTGGCTTATCGGGCGTAACATCATGATCGTATGTGTGAATCAAATGTCCTTTGCCCTTCGTGAACTGATACCCGTAAAAATATCTTCCGTCCCGCTTCAGTATGCTCTGCCAGTAATCATATCCCGTTATCATTGCGCTGATTCTCGGCGTGTAGTGCGGTGCGTCCGGCTCATGCTCCCGCGTCATCAATGCCTCAATAAACGTTCTGCCTTCCTTCAGTGCATCATATATTGTGTCTGTCTGGTCTCCGTTCGTTACGATAACATTTCCGTCATAAGTTCTGACAGGCGCATAAAGTATCAACGAACTGTCTGCAACATCACCTGTCAGCTTAATGATGAGGTCATCTCCTGAACGTTCAAATATTCTTGCCCTGCTTGATGCGCTTCTGCCCATGATGAAATATGCGAACATAAGCCGTCCTGAAGGAGTACAGCCCGTAATTATTCCGCGTCCGGGATATTTCACGGGAACAGCAAAAACTTTTTCCGACAGTTTGCGGCATATATCCTCAACAGCGCGTGGGAGTATCACCCATTCAGCACACTCCATAACGCGACGCTGCAGCCTTTCCGGCGTATCACCAGGAAGAACGTCAACAGCCTTCTGCGCTAAAATCTCTCCTCCGTCCGGAATCTCATTCACCATATGCACTGTTGCGCCCGTAACCTTAACGCCGGCCTTCAGCACAGCCTCATGAACTTTCAGCCCGTAACAGCCTTTACCGCAGAATGAGGGGATCAATGACGGGTGAACATTCAGTATAGGCACTGCGCATTTGTCGATGAAATTTTTGCTCAGTATGTGCATATATCCTGCAAGCACTACAACTTCAGCCCTGCATTTACGGAGTACTGCAAGTATCTCATCTTCAGTGGTGCACACACAGCGGCTTATTCCTGCACGTTCTGCACGGACAAGCGCGAAGGCATCATTACGGCTTGATATTACCTGAACTATTTTTCCTGAAGACAATATTCCGTTGTTCTGTGAATCAATAAGTGCCTGAAGGTTTGTTCCTCCTCCAGACACTAACACGGCTATATTCAGCACAGTATTATTCCCCTTTCTCCTTTCACTATTTCGCCGATGACATATGCACCGTTCAATGACTTCACCAGCGAGGCATCATCAGTGATCAGAATCATTCCAACGCCCATGTTGAATACGTGATACATTTCATCTCTCTCAATATTGCCCGTCCTCATGAGAACGTCAAATACTGCCGGTGTTCTCACAGCATCACGCTCGATCTTTGCGCATACCCCTTCCGGAAGTGCTCTCGGTATGTTCTCGTAGAATCCTCCGCCCGTAATATGTGCAATGGATTTCACGCGGGATATTACCGGCAGGACTTCACGGACATATATTTTTGTCGGTGTCAGTAATTCTTCTCCCAGTGTCCGCCCAAGCTCCTGAACGTATGCGTTAAGGTCATGCCCCGCAAAAACTTTCCGGACGAGCGAGAACCCGTTAGAGTGGAGTCCCGACGACGGAAGCGCGATAATGGCATCACCGGCTTTTACGTTAGAGGGGTCAAGAATCTTGTCGCGCTCAGCCACACCCACGCAGAAGCCCGCAATATCATATTCATCTTCAGGGTAGAATCCCGGCATTTCTGCAGTTTCACCGCCGATAAGCGCGCATTCTGCCTGAACGCAGCCTTCAGCCACACCGGACACGATTGACGCGACTCTCTCCGGAATATTCTTGCCGACAGCGACATAATCCAGAAAGAATAACGGTTTTGCACCGGAACAGAGCACATCATTTACGCACATAGCAACGCAGTCAATACCTACCGTATCATGACGGCCAAGAGCAAAAGCAATCTTCAGCTTTGTCCCTACGCCGTCAGTCCCGCTCACTAATACGGGGCTGTGCATACCTTCAGGAAGCGTAAACATTCCGCCGAAGCCTCCCAGATCCGAAAATACACCGGGAATCTTTGTGCGTTCAACGTGCCTGCGCATGAGTGCTACAGCGTCATATCCTGCCTGAACATCAACGCCTGAATTTTTGTATGAGTTCATGATTTGCCTGTTCAACTTTCTCTGCCATGTGCAGTGCCTCACCTTCAAGCCTGTCTGCAAGTTCGTCATCACCGAGCGCGAGAATCCTGGCCGCGAGCCATGCCGCATTTGCCCCGCCGTCAATCGCCACGCACGCAACCGGGACACCTGAAGGCATCTGAACCGTAGAGAGGAGTGCATCAAGCCCGCCGAGATCTGCCGACTTCACCGGAACGCCGATAACAGGCAAGCGTGTATGTGCCGCCAATACTCCCGCCAAATGTGCCGCTTTCCCTGCAACAGCTATGATTGCACCGCAGCCTTCAGCCCGTGCCTTGAGAGCGAAGTCCCTTGCTGTCTCAGGTGTACGGTGTGCTGATATTACGTTGACGCTGAAGGGGATATTGAGCTTCTGCAAGACCTCTATGCTTTTCTCTGCAACAGGCAGATCACTGGCACTGCCTAAAATTATTGCTGTTTTCTTCATGATTTGCTGTTTACGTGAACTGTAGGTATCTTTGAGAGCCGTGAAAATGTCGAAAGCGGAAGACTCGGTGCCGGTGTGAAGTCTCCTGTTTCCGAAGTATTTGCGGCAGCACGGTTCTCCTTGACGATAATATCCCAGAGTTCTTTGCGCCATATCTGCGTGGACTGCGGGGCTGTTATGCCGAGACGGACGACATCACCGCGAACATCTATCACCATAACTTCAATGTCAGTCCCTATCTGTATGCTTTCGTTGACCCTTCTGCTTAGAACTAACATTAGCGATTGCCCCCTCTCTGTGCTTTCATCTTCTCGCGTACTTCTTCAGGAAAAATTATGTGCCTGATCGGGTATTCCTCATTGAGCGCGATAACCTGTACTGCCTTATGCGTCTTCAGGTTGAGGAGTATCGGTGCGCGGAGATTGGCTGTCATGTTCCATGGGGCATCTTTCGGGATTGATACCACTATGAGAAGTGCAAGGTCTGCAGGATCTGTTGTGCCTATGAGCTTGAGTTCGTCTTCAGGAATCCTTGCGTTGTAGTCGGGCTGTACTGCATCAGGTGAGGTTACTGGCAGTGCTAAAGCTCCGTCGTCGAGACTCTGAAGCCATTTGATTGCGCTGTCATCACTCCCTGCGAGTATCCAGCTGTGTTTGTCTTCGAATGCCGGTATGCCTCTGGGAAAAGTGAGCATCTCTTCGCTTGAATAGACGACATCCCCGAAGCGTGAAGTTTTAATTATCATGTCAGACATTTTCATATCACATGCTTTCAGAAATTTTTGCTAATTATAATAACATGTTGAAACAGGTAAAGGTTAGCGGCGTTGCTAACTTGCTGAAATCTTGTTAAACTGACCTGTTTTAGTTTTCAGGAGGTGAAGTTTTCCCGTGAATCTCGGGCAGGAATTATTCGACTGGCTTAACGAAACGCATAAACATGAAAGACTTTCAGGACAGGAAGCAGGGCTGCTTGTTGTCCCGCTGAATGATGGCCAGCCTGAACAGAGCGAACAAATATATACTGCCGGAGATGATACAGCACAGCATAAGGAATTTTCACTTAATCCTGATGAATCATTGGAGTTATGGCACGGTAACACGCAACAAGAATTACAGCGCATAGATGATACAGACAGCTATAGCACACAGGCAGAAACATTTGCGGATATTCTACACATCCAAGAAGAACCGCAGGAGCTAGGGCACGACACCACACAGATAGAGGAGTATGAAGACTTTTCGCCGTATACGCATGGAGTGCAAGAATTACAGCCTGTTGATGATACGGACAGCTATAACACACCTGCAGACTTTTTCACCGTTCAGGGAGGAAACGGAAACTTTACGCCCGATACTGCCGGGACGCACGAAACACTACAGCCCGTTGATGACTCTGACATCGACAATACATTTGCGGACTCTCTACCGTCTCAGGAAGAACCGCAGGACTTACAGCACATTGACGGCACACAGCATGAAGACTCTTCACCGGACACCAGCGAACCACCGCAGGAACTATGGCGCATAGACACTCCTGCGGACGAGGTCATCATCGAACACGATACCGGGCAGGAATCGCACGCAACGCACAGGCTGACCCTGAGCAAACAGACTTCAGCACAGGAAGACTCATCGCATCATGTCGCAAGGCTATGGTCATTCATGAACGCTCCGGAAAGCGATGAACCCGCCGTGAACCCTTCACCTGCACCGGAACAGAAACAGTCAAAAGAGTGGCAGGAAGCAAACACGGGCTTTACTCTCAGCCTTGACGAACCCCCGCCGGAAATATGGACTCGCATAAACTCACCGACACAGGACGACCCCGAAGACGACGAGGAAGAAGAATACGAGCAGGGAATGAGCCTTCAGGGAGCGGCATATATACCCAAGCAGAACAAGAAGCACAAACACGGAATCAACTTCACGCAGAGGCTTCAGAAGACATTGCAGGGAAGAAGGGAACGTGCGGCCAAGCTCAGGGAGGAAGAAGAGGAAAACAGCCCTCATCACCCGTACATCAGCAAGGCACTCATCATGTGCGGAACTCTTGTTGTTGCGCTGCTGCTGTCATGGGTGTGCTTATGGTTCATGCAGGACGGTATTGCCGCATATGTCGATAGGATTCACACCGAACAGGAACAGGAGCAAGAACCGGAACAGCCTGAAGCTCCCATAGTCCCGGAGACACCCAAACAGGAAGAACGCATACTGCCGCCGGTAAAGCAGGATACTCCGCCTTCATCACCAGAACCGGAGCAGAAGCCCGAACCTGTAATCATTCCGATAACGACGAAGACTCCGCCTAAACCGACAGTACAGACAAAAACGCTTCTGACATTCGACGAGGCATTAACTGAAGCCAACAACGCATATAATATCGGAATGTACAGCAAAGCAATAATTAACTTTCACCGCGCTTTAGCCCTGCGTGAAAACGATATAAGGCCGTATATAGGACTCGCGGCAAGCTACAGGGCAAGGGGAATGTATTTTGACGCAAAAAGGCTGCTCGATGAGGCATGGGTCAGGTTTGGCCGTAACCCTACAATCGAGACGGAAAGATATTATTTGAGGAGGGAATAATATTCATGGCAAACGAGAACGTAACGAGGGCAAATGAAATTGTCGGTAATGATGTCGTGAAGGCATTACAGCGCAGGGGCTTTGAGGCGGAATATGTACCGTCGGGAGCTGACGCACTGAAGCGGATTCTTGAGCTTGTTCCGGAGAATGCATCAGTAGGAATTCCCGGAACTGTTACTGTTCGCGAGATCGGTGCACTTGACGCACTGAAGGCACGCGGAAACACTATCTATCAGCATTGGGGGCCGATGACTCCGGAGGAACGCAGGGAGGCGCGTTTCAGGGAGAATGAAGCTGACGTGTTCCTGACGAGCGCAAATGCACTTACACGGGACGGCGAGATCATCAACATTGACGGCACAGGAAACCGTGTTGCAGGCATGGCTTGGGGCAACGGACTGGTATTGTTCGTGATCGGCATCAACAAGCTGGCGTTTGACCTGAACGACGGGATGAAGCGGGCACGTTCCGCAACTATCCCCAACGCAATACGCCAGAACGAGAACACTGCGTGCGTTAAGGCCGGGCACTGCGTACACTGCCGCGATGAAGCGAGCATGTGCAGGGCTGTGCTGATACTTGAACAGGCGGTTAAAGGCAGAAAATATCACGTTATAATAGTAGGAGAAAGTTTAGGATACTAACTATGCCCCCTGACGGTCAGGGGGGTAAATTTTTTATTGAGGTGCAGATAATTACATGGAAAACAGAGACAAAGTAGTTGTACTTCTTGCAGGAGGCAGGATAGTTCAGCGTCATGAAGAGCATGAACAGCCGGAATTAACACCCGAAGAACTTTACGCATTGCTGCCGGACGAACTGCGCCCGCATGTAGTGTTCCAGAAATGGAGCTTTCAGCCTGTATCGAATTACACGCTGAGGATGTGCGGAGACATAATGAACATGGCATACGGATTCATTCACGACGAAGGAGCAAGGGGAGTAGTTATAACCTGCGGCATTCAGGCACTATCTGAGCTTGCATATTTTGCCGACCTTACGTGGGAGCTGAATCCTCCGGTAATATTCACCGGCTCAATCTTCAATGCAGGTTCTCCCAGCAGTGAAACAAGCGTAAGGCTCACGCAGTCCATACGTGCGGCAATGTCAGGGGCATGTGCCGGAAAAGGTGCATTGATCTGCATACAGGACGCGATATATGCTCCTGCTGACGTTCTGAGGATCTCCAACTTCAACCGTGCGGGACTCTTGGCCTTCCCTGAAAGCCCGTTAGGCGTGTTCTCCCAGCCTTCCGGAGGGTACATATCTTTGCGTTTTCCCCGTCATCGCAAGGTCATGAAGATTCACCAGCCGTTATCGCGCAACATTCCTATACTGAGTGCTGCATTGGGTGATACTGATGTGATACTCCGTGCATTGCTCGACAAAAGATTTGAGGAGCTTGACGGATTCATCGTGTCAGGTCTCGGTGATGGCGATGTGCCTTCTGTATGGGTGCCGTTGCTCCGGAAGATTCTGCGGTCAGATATTCCGGTAGTCCTGACTTCACGCTATCCTGACGGCTTCGTACAGGCAACGGAAAGTTACGAGGGCAGTGCATCACAGCTTCTCGAAATGGGCATGATAAGCGCGGGAATGCTCTCACCGTATCAGGCGCGCATAAAGTTAGCTGTTGGTCTTGCTTCCGGCCTGAAAGGCGACGAGCTTGCGGAATATGTCAGCGGTAAGTAAATCATGTCAGGAATAGCAGCGATAATAGGCCGTCCTAATGCGGGGAAATCCTCGCTGTTCAACCGTCTCACCAACACGAAAAATGCAATAGTCGATGACATGCCGGGAGTAACACGCGACAGGCTTTACGGTGAGGCAGAATACATGGGACGCAGTTTTTACGTGATAGACACGGGCGGAATTTTCGGTGAGGATACGGAATTCAGCTCCGGCATAAGGGCACATGTTGACGAGGCAGTGAAGGAATGCGACGCTGTGATATTCATGATTGACGGCAGGGACGGAGTAACGGGTTCTGATGAGGAAATTGCGGAATTTATCCGGCGGGCAGGGAATAAGCCTGTAATTGTTGCAGTGAACAAGCTCGATGATCCCAAGCATGATGACCTTGCGAATGATGCTTACTCGCTGGGCTTTGAACGCGTTGTGCCTGTAAGTGCTGTGCATAAGCGGGGGTTAGATGAACTTCTTGATGCGGTAATTGAGGTTCTGCCCCCTGACGATGAAGAAGACATTACGGCTTCAGATGATGAGATACGTTTAGTGATTGCCGGGAAACCCAACGTAGGCAAATCATCACTGCTCAACAAAATAACGAACTCTGAACGCTCGCTGGTCAGCCCCGTAGCAGGAACTACACGCGACCCTGTAGACATGACGATAACTCTTGACGGTCAGGCATTCAGGCTTGTAGATACTGCAGGACTCAGAAGGCGTGCAAAATTTGACGGAGATCTCGAATATTATTCGTTCGTGAGGACATTGGCGGCAGTGGACAGGGCGGACGTTGCATTACTGCTGATGGACGCTAGAGACCCGTGCACGGATCAGGACAAAAAGATTGCAGCTCATGTTGTGCGCAAAGGAAAAGGGCTGATTCTGGTGCTCAACAAATGGGACTTGGCCGGGGGTGAAGGCAAGGCTGACAAGCTCCTCAAAAAGATACGTGATGATATGCCGTTCGTGAATTATGCTCCTGTAGTCTTTGCGTCTGCATTGAACGGGCGCGGGATCGGCAAAATCTTAGAGGCAGTGAAGACAGTCTATACGAACCGAAAGAAGAGAATCCCCACCAACATGCTTAACCGGTTAATGCGTGATGTACTTGCGTTTGACCGTCTGCCTTCTGACAGGAAGGGAAGAAGCCTGAAGGTGTATTACTGCTCACAGGCTGAAAGTGAACCGCCGACATTCATATTTTTCGTGAACAGTCCGGATTTGGTGAACTCGTCATTTGAGAATCACGTAAAGAATAAATTGCGCGAGCTTGAAGATTTTACGGGATCACCTGTCCGTACATTCTGGAGAGGAAAGGATAAGGGCGAATAGGTGATAGATTGAGACTCAAAGACTTTGAACAGACACTCCCGCCTTCACAACGCTGGGAGAATTTGACGCTCGCAAATGATTTTCTGTTCGGGAAGATCATGCGTGATAGGGAATTTTGTACGGAGATGATCCGCCGCATACTCCCGAATATTGACATAGGGCACATAGAGTTCACACAGCCGCAGAAGTCAGTGAAATATTCACTTGATACTCGCGGTGTGCGCTTTGATGTTTATGCGAAATCGGACAACCGAAAAATTTTTGACTGTGAGGTTCAGACATCGGACAAAAAAGACTTGCCGCGCCGGACAAGAGCATATCATGCAGTGCTGGGACTGGAGACATTGAAGACGGACACGCTGAAGAAATCCGGGACGTATAACGGAATGCTTGATGCGTTCGTGATATTCATCTGTACGTTTGACCCGTTCAAGCTGGGCAGACACTTTTATTCGTTCTGCAACATCTGCAGCGAGGATAATAATCTGAAACTGAATGACGGTGCTGTTACGATATTTCTGAATGCACGAGGCAAAGTAGATGACATAAACGGAGAACTGAAAGCGTTTCTTGATTTTATGCTCGGCAGGAAGAGTGATGATCCGTTCATCAGGAGATTAGACGAACGGCTGAAAGAGGCAAAACAAAATTCAGAATGGAGGAGAAACTATATGCTGCTCTTAACACGTGAAGATGAGAAATTTTATGAGGGTGTTACTGTAGGCGAGAAACGCGGCCGCTCGGAAGCATTTAACGCTGCAATAGACTTCATGAAATCAAGAGGAATGACGAACGAACAGATTAACGATTTCAGGGCTTCGGTTTTGAGAACTTCGGAGGAGGAATAAAACCATGAAAAAGTTTTTATGCGTGTTGCTGCTGTTGTACCTTGCAGTCCCGTCATATGCGGACAGTGATATTACTGTTGCAGAGCTTCACGGAACTGTAGGTGTTCAGATGGAGGAATTCGTGAAGGAAGTGATTATGTCGTCCTCAAATGCTGACCTCATCATATTTGAGCTGGACACGCCCGGAGGACTCGTTGATGCCATGCGGGGAATAGTTCAGGCGATATTGTCATCGCAAGTCCCTGTAGCCGTATGGATTCCACCGGGAGGACGGGCGGCAAGTGCGGGGGCATTCATCGTTCAGGCGGCACATATCGCGGCAATGTCTCCCGGCACGAACATAGGCGCGGCACACCCTGTAACTGCGGGAGGCGAAAACGTCCCGGAAGGAGACATGAACAGGAAGGTGATGAATGACCTGAAGGCACAAATGCGTTCCGTAGTCCAGATGCGCGGAAGGAATCAGGACATTGCGGAGAGAATGATAGAGGAGAGCATATCACTCACTGCAACGGAGGCACTGAAGGCAGGAGTCGCTGACGTTATCGCGGGTGATATTCCTGCGCTCATCAAGGCGGTATCAGGTCGGCGCATACGTACAGGCCAGCATCATGCGAATCTGAATCTTGAAGGCGAGATATTATTGCGTCGTGCAGGAATGTCCTTCAGCGAGAGAATCATACAGTTCGTATCGAGTCCTGAAATTGCGTATCTGTTGCTGTCCGGCGGAATCATGGCGATATTCTTCGAGGTGATTACTCCGGGCGGGTTCATGCTTGGGACTGTCGGCGGGATAATGCTTCTGCTTGGTTCAATCGGCCTCAAAATGCTGCCGTTCAACTGGGCGGGTATAGTGCTCATCATTGCGGGAATTATCGTGATGGCAGTAGACATGATTGCGGGAACTATGGGCGTTCTGTCTCTGGTGGGATTGCCTGTGTTCTGTCTGGGCGGAATATTCCTGTTTCGTGCTCCGGGCGGGGAACTCCTGCAGATCTCTGTGAGCGTGATTATCGGTATTGCCGTCTCGCTGGGAATATGCTTCGGGCTTGTTGCGTATCTTGTCGTGAAGGGACTGCGGAGGAAGGTTGCGACGGGACAGCAGGGAATGATAGGGCTTGAGGTTCAGGCAGTCAATTCCGGGCAGGTTATGTGTCATGGCGAGATATGGAATGCGCGTGCTGAAGATGGCGTGCTGAAGGCGGGAGAGTCAGGAACGGTTAAGGCTATGGACGGAATGACGCTGATTGTTGCGACCGATGATGATTACGATTTAGACGACTTCGAGGGGTTATGACGCATGAAAAAAGCCTCCCGTTTGGGAGACTTTATGCGTTGGTTGATTGGCTGTAGGTTTAATCAACTCGTTGTAAGCAATGATTAATATATCTGCATCTTTGCTCCGTTTGTTATTCCTGTCATAAGCATATCCTCAGAATAACCTTTGAATGCGTCTTTTACGGCAGTGCTGTCAAATGTACACTCAGCATACCATTGTGTAGAATCAGTGCTGCTAATAGTAAACTTCCTCAACTCTTTCAACGACTCTGCGCCGATGTAATCTTTTGATGCTACTTTCATAAAATGATGAGGTGAAGGGTTCTTATCTGAACTGGCCATAGCATACAGGACAGCCGCGCTTCTAATCATCTTAAAGTTGCTTGCGATTTTTGCCGCAGATGCCTTAGCCGATGCGTTGCCGCTCGAAAGTGTCATCATTGTTGCAAGTACACCGAGAATAGCTACAACAATCAGCAATTCTACTAGCGTGAATCCTTTTCTGCTTCTCTTCATTGTGTTTATTCCTCCTTAATGTTTACCGTTAGTGTGTTTAACTTGCTCCCTAACCTACTACCCACTCAACGCATGAAGAAAAAACTTGCATATAAAATATTCACGCCTCTAATGGCAATATGATATAATTA
>CAJOES010000031.1 GCA_905233455.1 uncultured Synergistales bacterium
GCAAACAGGTTTTCCTCGCCTGTCATGAAATAATGAGCAGCTTCAAGCACAAACCTTCCGGGCTTTCCCGCAAACAGCAAATATTTTATGATGCGATAATGTCAAAAGACTTCACCGCGTGGAACTTGGCCGCAAAATTATAGCCGCAAAAAAATTCCCCGGCTTCTTACAGCTGGGGAAAAACATACTGCACCATGAACATATACAGCGCGGTCCCGGCAATAATGCTCAGTAGTGTATTGCGCTTCCAGACATGCAGGGCAATCACCACCATACACGCAATACCTTCCGGCAGTCCGTGAGTACCTTCAAGAACATTCACGCCCCGAAGACAGTACACCACCAGCATAGCCATCACTGCATAAGGCAGAACCCGGCCAAGATACAGCACGAACTCCGGCCTTCTCTTGCCGAACGCGATGAACGGCAGGATGCGCAGAAACACCGTAACAGCTCCGGCAATAAGTACGATATACATTGCGTGAACGTCATACATTCTCGATTCTCCCTCTCCGTGCGAACAGTGCGCAGGTTATGAGTATCATTGACGGTATCAGGAAGTTATCCCGCCCGAATATGAGCAGGCATAACACGCTTGCTGTAAGCCCCGTTAATGCCGGTGTATGATTCTCTGAGTTGAGCCACTGATCCACGCAGATAGACACGAACAGAGCCGTCAAAGCAAAATCTATTCCCGTCGAATCGAACGGAAGCACCTGCCCCAGCAATGCACCGGTAACGCTTCCTGCAACCCAGTATGACTGGTCGAGCAATGATACCCAGAAGCAGTAATCCTCATCATCACTTTCACACACAAGCGAATATGTCTCGTCGGTAAGGGCATAGATCATGTACAGTTTCTTCAAGCCGTGAATGTTCCTGTAACGCCCGACCATAGATATTCCGTAAAACAAATGCCGTGCGCTTACCATTAACGCCGTCATGCCGACAGACCCCAAAGCCGCACCGCCCGAAAACATATCAGCAGCAACAAACTGCATTGTCCCGGAGTAAATTACAACTCCCATAGCGAACGCCCATAATGCGCCGTAACCTTTAGTGCTGAGAAGGATTCCGAAACCCATTCCCAGCACTAAATAACCTGTCATTACGGGCAATGTGTCATGAAGTGCCCGCGCTATTTTTCCTGAAGCTCGCATGTCAGCTCCTCGCCTTTAAGGTTCACGCTGATTTTTGCCTCACTATCCGGAACTTTTCCCGACAGCATGAAGTCCGCTAATCTGTCCTCAAGCATTGACTGTATTGCACGCCGCAGAGGCCGGGCACCGTATTTCGGGTTGAAGCCTTTATCGAGAATTTTCGCTTTCACCTCGTCGGTAACGTCTATCTTCACTCCCTTAGTGTCAAGACGCGAAGACAAATCATCAAGCATGGTATCAATAATCTTGAGCAGGTTATCGCGTGATAAGGGCTTGAATACAGCCATCTCATCAATACGGTTGAGAAATTCCGGCCTGAATGTCCGGTTAGCTTCCTCAAGGATAATATTTTTCGTGCGTTCCCAATCCCTTTGAGTCTGGCTCTCCGCGCTCATTCCGAAGCCTAAAGAGTTGCCCTGCTGTGCTTCCTTTGCTCCTACATTGCTCGTCATGATTATTACCGTGTTGCGGAAATCTACTTTGCGCCCCTGCCCGTCAGTGAGTCTGCCGTCATCAAGAATCTGAAGAAGTATATTGAACACGTCCGGGTGTGCCTTCTCTATCTCATCAAAGAGTATGACGCTGTACGGTTTGCGCCTCACCATCTCGGTCAGCTTTCCGCCGGATTCATGACCGACATAGCCGGGGGGTGCTCCGACGAGTTTCGACACTTCATGGCGTTCCATGTATTCGCTCATGTCGATTCGTATCATCGCATCATCTTTCCCGAACAGGAATCTTGCCAGACACCGCGCAAGTTCCGTCTTCCCCACGCCTGTAGGGCCCATGAACAGAAAACTTCCTATTGGCCTTCTGGGGTCGCGCAGTCCTGTACGTGCCCGCCTGATTGCACGTGATACGGAACTCACAGCCTCATCCTGACCTATGAGACGGCGCGAAATCTCCTCCTCCATCTTCAGCAGCCGTGTAGTCTCTGCCTCCGTGAGCTGTTTCACCGGGACTCCAGTCTGTTCTGCAACAACCGCCGCAATATCCTCCGCAGTAATATTCTGCCGTTCCGTCTTCCTGCTGTTCTGCCAGTCCTTAGTGGCCGAGTCGAGTTCGTCCGAAATTTCCCGCTCCTTGTCCCTGAGTTCCGTAGCAAGTTCGTACTGTTCCGACATTACGGCTTCTTCCTTCTGTTTCTGGACGGCCTCAAGTTTTTTGCGTATGTCGTTGATGTATTCTGGAGGCTCAAGAGCCAACAGCCGCGTGCGTGCTCCTGCTTCGTCAATTAGGTCAATACCCTTATCCGGCAAATACCTGTCCTGCACATAACGTGATGACAGTTTAGCTGCCGCATCAATGGCATCATCACTGAATATTACGTTGTGATGCTTCTCGTATCTGTCCTTGAGTCCCTGAAGTATCAGCACTGCATCATCTACGCTGGGTTCATCAACCTGTATGGGCTGGAATCTCCTCTCTAACGCGGCATCTTTCTCTACGTACTTTCTGTATTCGTCCTGAGTTGTTGCGCCGATGAGCTGAAATGCCCCCCGCGATAATTCCGGCTTCAGGATATTTGCGGCATCAGTTGCTCCTTCTGCGTTGCCCGCGCCTATGATCGTATGAACCTCATCAACGAAAAGTATTACTTCTCCCTTGCTGTCAGTGAGTTCCTTGACGATACGGCGTAATCTCTCCTCAAATTCCCCGCGGTATTTTGTCCCTGCAACAAGATTCCCCATATTGAGCTGTACTATTCGTTTCTCCTTGAGCGGTTCAGGTGCAAGCCCCGAAGCTATCTGCCGTGCTAATCCTTCAACAACTGCGGTTTTGCCGACTCCGGGATCTCCTATCAGCACAGGGTTGCTCTTAGTCCTACGGCACAATACCTGCATTACGCGCTTTATTTCCTTTTCGCGTCCTATGACGGGATCAAGCTCGCCGTTTCTTGCGCGTTCGGTTAAGTCTGTCCCTAAATGGTCAAGCGTAGGTGTCTTAATCTTTGAGTTTCTTTTATTCTTTGTGTCGTTTGAATTTATCGTGTTGCGTCCTGAATTTCCCGACAAAATTTCGTTTATCTGCTTCAATACCGCCATAGGAGTAAGCCCCATAGATTTGAACTGCTGAACTACAAGACTGTTGTCATCAGCAAGAATCCCAAGCAGCAAATGCTCGGTATCTACATAGTTCACGCCCATTTTGCGCGCTTCTGCCATAGCGAGGTCGAGAGCCTTCTTCATTCTCTGGCTCAAAGGAAGGTCTACAGGCTTTGCGAGTACGTCCTGAGACTGTCCGATTAGGTCGCGTATGTGTGATGCGAGATTCTCCGGGTCGACTCCCAATTCAACGAGTGCCTGACATGCAACTCCGCCGCCTTCCTGCAGGAGGCCAAGCAGCAAGTGTTCCGGCTCAACCATAGAATGTCCCATGTTTATTGCTTCATGATGTGCAAGTTTAATTACCTTTTTTCCTCTTTCAGTGTAGAACTGCCACATATATTATTCCTCTTCTCCTTTCGCTTTCATGTCTTTTCCCAGCATTAAGCCTTTCAGCATACGTTTCAGAACTTTAGCCTGAGTCTTGCCGCGCCTGGCCTGTGAGAACTCGTAATCATATCTCAGTATCTCGTCCGCCTGTTTCAGCGCAATCTCGATCAGAAGCCGTTCCCTTGAAGTGATAAGCTCCCTGTCCTGCAACGCTTCAAGCAGCCTGTGTGCATCATGAGGTGTGATCCTGTCGCCTATGATGTCATCAATATGTTCTGCTTTGTCCTCTGGAGTCTCGTATGTTATCCGGAAGATTCTGATATAGCCGTTGCCCCCTCTCCTGCTCTCAATCAGATAGCCCTGCTCCGGCGTGAACCTGCTGCGAAGGACGTAATTTATCTGGCTGGGTACGCATTCAAACATTTCTGCAAGCTCCTTGCGCCTGAGACTGATGTAATTTTCCTCCTCACCTTCAAGGAGCTTTAATATGTATTCTTCAATGTCATGTGTTAAGTTCTGCATGTGCAATCATCTCCTTTGTATATACGCAAAATTTATGAGAGTGCATTATATTTTTTAGGTCAAGTATAATCAATCATGGAAATTGACTATAATTATTAAAATTTGTATTCAGTGAAAATAATTTGTGGATTGATACAGAGTCCCGTTCCAGCATGAAACTACACAAAAACTGAAGGCCTCAATCAGCTATGAAAATTGACTATAGATTATCTTTATGAGTCAGAAATATATTACCCCCCATCAATCAAATAAATTGTCTATAATTATGCGCATATAACTTTCAGGAGTGTGAAGAATATTGAGCGAAAATGAAATCATAGACGGCGGGCTTGAAGTTCTCCGTTATCCCAATCCTGCACTGAAGAAAAAATCCGAGCCTGTAGAAGTATTTGATGACGGGCTGGCTAAATTCGTCGAGAATCTTTTTGCGGCAATGAGGGCGCATGACGGCGTAGGGCTTGCGGCTCCTCAGGTAGGAGTGCTGAAGAAAGTTGCTGTTGTGGAGTATGACGGCAAGAGCTACGTGCTCATCAACCCGAAAGTAATAGATCAGAAGGGCATACAGGAAGGCGAAGAGGGCTGTTTGAGCTTTCCGGGAATCTACGCGCATGTTACGCGCCCCCAGTGGGTGAAGATTGAAGCGCAGGACGTTACGGGAGCAGCTCACACATACGAGGGCGAAGGCTATACCGCACGGGCATTCCTTCACGAGATGGATCACCTTAACGGAAAGGTATTCATTGATTACCTGTCGAACCTGAAGCGCACCGCCATCAAGAAGAAGCTCGCAAAGAATACGGGAGGGCACTTTTAGCGTGAACTGGTTTATCGGAACGGGAATATTCGCATCACTGTGCCTTGAAGGACTGACGGAACGAAATATCACCTTCAGCAGAATCATCACGGGACTTCCGACTCGCTCAGGACGCAACGGGAAGGAGAACCCATCCCCCGTCGAACTCAAAGCCATAGAGCTTGGCCTCAGTGCAGAACGCACAGGAAAACTCACCGAGAATCACGAACTGATACGCGCGCTTGAAGCCGAAAAACCTGAATATATATTCGTGATAGATTTCGGGCAGATAATACGCGAGCCGTTTCTGTCGTGCATGTGCCTGAATATCCACCCGTCATTACTGCCCAAGTACAGAGGAGCAGCACCCATACAGAGAGCCTTGCTGAACGGGGAAAAGTTTACGGGCGTAACTCTCTTCCGTCTGGCCGGCGCAATGGACGCAGGGGACATTACCGCTCAGGCAGAGACTCCCATAGCTCCGGACGATAACGCTTCAGACCTGTATGAACGCCTCGCATCTATGGGCTGTGATATTGCCGCAAAAGCCTTGAGTAGCGAGCTGGCATTCACGCCGCAGGACGGCTCCCTCGCAACATTCGCACCGAAGATCACGAAGCAGGAACATGAAGCATCATTCAGCATGACCGCAGAAACTTTCTGCAATACTGTTCGTGCGCTGGATATGTCGGGAGGAGCTTTCGTGCAGGTACACGGCAAGAGGCTCAAACTGTGGCGTGCCCGTGTGCGTCCGGACATGAATGCAGGTGCGTGCGGTGAAGTCTTGAGCACTGACGGAGGGCTGATAGTATCGTGCTGTGATTGCGGGGTTGAACTGCTTGAAGTTCAGGCAGAAGGCAGAAACAGAACGGGCGGACTCGAATGGGCGCGGGGTATGAGGCTGAAATCTGGCGGTATATTGTAATTGTGTAAAGTTTAAAGTTATGCGCTATAATTAGGCAAATTCAATACAGTTAAAGTGAAAAGGGCAGGTGTTCTTATGCCGGAAGAAAATTTTTCAACCGAAGAAATTTGCGTTAAAGAAAACAGAATCTTTGACGGCAAAATACTCAGTCTGCGGCGAGATGAAGTCCGCACCCCTTCAGGTCATATTGCAGTCCGTGAAGTCGTTGAACACAAACCAGCAGTAGGTATGATTGCTCTTACCAGCAAAAAAACAGTCCTGTTAGTGAGGCAGTACCGTTATGCTGTCCATGAGGAGACGCTAGAAATCTGCGCCGGACTCATTGAGGAGGGTGAAGACCCTGCACAGTCAGCAGAACGTGAAATGCAGGAAGAACTCAACGTGAAGGCCGGAAAACTTCACCGGATCGGGGAGTTCTACGCATCGCCGGGGTTCTGCACGGAAATGTTCACGCTGTTTCTTGCTGAAGATTTGGAGCGGTCTGCACTGCCGCAGGACGAGGACGAAAATGTTTCGGTAGTTGAAATAGCCCTGCCCGATATACCGGCAGCTATTCGTGAAGGCAAAATACGGGACTCGAAGACTTTTGCAGCTCTTTCGTGGCTTATGGCGAAGGAGGGGGTTGCCCCTGAATGATTAAGGCTGTAAAAGCGTCGCGGTTATAACTTTCGGAAAAATTTTATTCATATCTTAATTCAAAACAGGAGAGTATTTATACATGTTAAACAATTTCAAGATAACAGGCAAATTAACTATAGGCTTTGGGATTGTTCTTGCGCTTTTCGGTGTTGCAGTCTTCTTCTCATGGTCAAGCATCTCGGCAGTTCAGTCTGATGTCCAGTACCTGCAGAAGGTTGTTGACAACACGGTCAAGATTGCCGTTGAACTGACAAACCAGATCAGCTTCATTCGTGCAGGTGTCAGGGATCTGAAGTTCTCAGAGAGCGACGAGGACATAGACAAAATGACGGGCTATTTGTCATCACTGCGGACTATACTGGAAAAAGGCAAGACAATGTACGCACAAGATCCGTCCCTTTCCAGTCTTGCAAGCCTAGCGGAAATGGAGAACATCATACGCAACACGGAATCAACTTTAGCCAAAGCTATCCAGATGATACGCACAAAACGCACGGTTTCGGCAACGCTCGTTACGGAAATCGACAAGATGATAGCATTGCTTGAGAGCGTTATTGATATGCAGTACAAGATAACGATTCAGAACCTCAAGACAAACCTTGAAGGCCACGATTACGAGACAGACATCAACCGTATAAGGTCAGTTGAAGACCTGCGTACACAGTTCGCCATCACTGCAAGGAATTACGCAATAGCAATGTGGTACAGGGACGCAAAGATGATGAATGATGTTACACAGCAGATCGTCAACGGTGAGAACGCCTACAACAGGTTCTATGAGAACACTACCTACAAGGAAGTTAAGGACGTTATGAACGCAGGGCGCGGGGCTTTCTCGACGCTGAAAGCAGGATTTGCGGACGTGCTCAGCTCATTCACGCAGACTGAACCGGCATTTGCGGCACTTCTTGCTGACGGCTTGAACCTCGTGAACATCGCCAACAAGATTACGGATTCAGGTACGGATAGAATCGTAGAATTGTCGCAGGGAGCACATGACGCTCTCGGAAGCACAATGACGCTCGTACTTTCACTTGCCGCTGTAGCTATAGTGCTGGGTATATTCATCGCACTCTATATCGCAAAATCTATCTCCACTCCTCTTGGGCACGTTGTTGAACTCTGCAAGGAAGCAAGCAACGGAGAGATGGCAATTACCCGCAACGATTTCCATTATGAGGGCAAGGACGAACTCGGCAACTTGGGCGATGCACTTGCTGAAATGTTCGGTTCACTGAGTACAGCAATCGGGGACATTCGCGAACTGGCAATAACGAGCCATGAGACTTCAGCCAACATGAAGGAAGATGCCTCGAAGAACACCGAATACGCAAACAACGTCCGTGCAAACGTCGCAAATGTCGTCAAGCTGATGGAGAGCAGTGCATCATCACTTCAGGAGAGCAACGCAGGCACGGAGGAAATGTCAGCGGCATCAATGACAAGTGCACAGGCGGCTACGGACTGCGCAGAATTCATCTCCAACATGACATCAGTAACGAACAAGGCAGTCGATACGGTGAAGGAAGCAATAGCAAATATCGTAGTCCTTCAGAGGAAGACCAAAGAGAGCGGAGAGAAACTGCAGGAGCTTGTAGAGAACTCCAACAAGATTTCAGAGTTCATCGGGGACATCACGTCAATAGCAGACCAGACCAACCTGTTAGCCCTCAATGCCGCAATAGAAGCCGCAAGGGCAGGAGAAGCAGGAAGAGGATTTGCGGTTGTCGCTGAATCGGTAAGGAAACTTGCAGAGGAATCCAGCCGAGCCGCTGAGAATGTAAGAGGACTGATCGAGACCCTGCAGACCAGCGTTAGAGAGACGAAGACATCAAGCGATGAGACTGCAGTACTGCTTGACGAGACCACCGAGAAGGCCAACAACGCACAGGATTCACTTGCGGAGGCAATCGGGCAGATCGACAAGGCAAATGACAGGATACAGAACATCGCCGCAGTTGCAGAGGAACAGGCCGCTTCAAGCCGTGAAATCGCCGCAGGTATCGACAACGTAACGAAGTCGACAACGGAGATTCTGGAGAACCTTGAGAGCGTCAAGAATGATATGGACGAGACAGCATTAATCGCAGAACGTGCTGCGGCAGGTGCTGTTGAGCAGACCGGACTCGTTGAGAGCATTACGGAAGCGTTATCGCAGTTCCATATTGAGGACGAAGCCCCGGCCAAGAAAGGCGCAGGTCCCCGTAAGGCACTTCCTGCAAAAGCCGCAAAGAAGAAGTAAATCAGGCATTATGCAGATCCCGTGAGAAATTGCGGGATCTTTTTTTTTATGCTTGTTTGTATGTTCCTTGAAGTGTTTATGTTAAGTCTCAGCCGTACCGTTATGAATTAATCTAAGTAAAATTCATCTGACACAATCACATTAAATCTTGATTGACTTTACGAAAAAATAAATTATATTTAAACGCATTAAGACACACTCAATCAATCCAAAAATTTTCACACAACAAAAAATCAATAATCTTTATGAAGGAGGGTTCAACCCGTATGAGCAAAAAGCTGGTGGCAGATCTCATCGTAGATTACCTTGAACGCAGGAAGGTTGAATATATTTTCGGTCTTTGCGGACATACTGTTATAGGAATGCTCGACGCTCTCAACCGCAATTTAGAGAAGGGCGGGAAACTCCGCTATATCTCCAACCGTCATGAAGCAGTAGCATCAACGGCAGCGGACGGCTATGCAAGGGTTACGCACAAAGCATCAGTGGTCATGTGCCATTTAGGGCCTGGCATCACCAACGTATTGACCGGTGTCGCAAATGCAGCATTCGACTCAATTCCTATGGTTGTATTTGCCGGAGACGTACCGAGCTACTACTACGGCAAGCACCCGCATCAGGAAGTGAACATGCACGGAGACGCAACGCAGTACAGACTTCTTGAGCCTGTGTGCAAACGCTGCTGGAGAGTCGATGACCCTGAAGCACTGCCTGATATTCTCGATAAGGCTTTCAGGCTTGCAGAGTCAGGAAGACCCGGCCCGGTGCTTATTGATATGCCTATGGACATTTGGAGCAGGGAAATAGAGGAAGATCTGTTTGCACGCACGTATCAGGACAGCCACGTTACGGTTAAACCGGCTCTTGACCCTGCATGTGCAAAGGCGATCGCGAAGAGGCTCATTGAGGCCAAGAATCCTGTAATCCATGCGGGCGGCGGTATTCTTCTCGCTCAGGCATCGGCAGAACTTGCAGCACTTGCAGAGTTCCTTGACATCCCGATTTCACGTACTCTTATGGGACAGGGCTGCGTCAGTGATCTTCACCCGCTCATGGTAGGACAGACAGGCTTCTGGGGACTTGCACACACTCACGCATTCACACTCGGTGCAGATGTCATTCTTGCTCTCGGAACACGTTTTGCGGAAGCTGATTCGTCGAGCTGGTATCAGGGCGTAACGTTTGATCCCGAAACGACAAAGTTCATGCAGATAGACATTGATCCGACAGAGATCGGACGCAACTATCCTGTAGAGATCGGCGCGGTTGCAGACCTGAAACTTGCACTAGCGCAGATTCTTGAAGCCGCAAAAGCAATCAAGCCTGAAGGCATCAAGAGGCCGGGACTCCGTGAGGGTATCGCAAAGGCAAAGGCAGAGTTCAAAGAGTCAGTGAAGGCAATAACCGAGGATCTGCGCTTCCCGATGACCCCGCAGAGAATCCTGAAGGACGTAAAGGAAGCCATACCGGAAGACGCGTTAATTTTTACGGACGTTGGCTGGAACAAAAACGGTGTTGCACAGCAGTTCACCATCACGATTCCTGGAACAGTTCATCACTCGTCAGGACTCGCAACAATGGGCTTCGGCGCATCTGCAGTTCTCGGCGGCAAAAAGGCAGCTCCCGACAAAATCTGCATTGCTCTTATCGGCGACGGCGGATTCGGTGTCAACCCGACATGTATGGCTACAGCGGTTGAAGAGGGTATAGCTTGCACATGGGTAGTCATGAATAACCTTGCTTTCGGAACAATCGCAGGACTTGAGAACGCCAACTATCATACGCAGTTCGGCACGAAGTTCCATACTCCTGACGGACAGCCATATTCACCGAACTGGGCAAAAGTAGCTGAAGGTTACGGTGTCGAGTCAATAAGGGTAAATTCTGCTGAAGAGTTCGCACCCGCAATGAAGAAAGCTGTAGAGGCCAACAAAGCAGGCAGACCGTTCCTTGTTGAAGCAATCATGGAGAATATCGCTGTACCTACTCCGGGCTGCTGGAACATCAACGACATCTATACGCCTAGCGAGCTGGTCAAGGAAGGCAAGCTGGTAAAGAAGGAGAACGGCAAATACGTACCTCCGAGCCACGCAAAATCACACATCACGAAATAAAATTTGAAGGGGGAAATATAAATCATGCCTCATCATGAAGTAACACCTGAAGAAATCAAAATGCTTGAAGGAATGGTAGCCCGTGCAAAGAAAGCTGCCGAAGTTATCGCAACATACGATCAGGAGCGCGTAGACCACCTCTGCCGCGCAATCTGTGCCGCACTTTACCCGCTCAAAGTATGGGGGCCTATCTGCGATGAAGCCGTTGACGAGACCAGACTCGGCGACAAGGTAACCAAGCGCAACAAGAGGAACAAGCTGAAGCTGATACTCAGGGACTGCCTCCGCCAGAAGAGCGTAGGAATCATTGAGACCATTCCGGAGAAGGGCCTCGTGAAGTACGCAAAGCCCGTAGGTGTAATCGCAACGCTTGTCCCGACAACCAACCCGTGCGTAACCCCTGCAGGACAGGCAATTTACGCTGTGAAGGCTCGCGACGTTCTGATCTGCTCCCCGCATCCCAGAGCGAAGAAAGTAACCTGCAAGACCGTCAATATCATTCGCGGAGTTCTTGAGCGCGAGGGCGCACCGGCAGACATCATTCAGGCAATCGAAGAACCCAGCATCACGCTTACGCAGGAACTCATGAAGATGGTAGACCTTGTTGTAGCCACCGGAGGCCGTCCTATGGTCAGGTCAGCATATTCTTCGGGAGTACCGGCTTACGGTTCAGGCGCAGGAAACTCAACGGTAATCGTGGACAACACCGCCAACACGAAAGAGCGCGCATATGAGGCGGCAATGAATACCCGCATCTCCAAGTGCTCCGACTTCGGGTCAGGCTGTTCATGCGACGGCAACTTAATCGTTCATGAGTCAGTGTATGACAATTTCGTTGAAGGGCTCGTGAAAGAGGGCGCATATATTCCTACATGGGAAGAGGCCGAGAAGATCAAGAAAGTTATGTGGGATGAGAACGGCCACAGACTCCCTGACACAGTAGCTATTTCCGCTCAGGCACTGGCAAAGGCGGCAGGGTTCGAGATTCCTGCGGACCGTAAGTTCATCGCAGTACCCAACAACGGCCAGAAGGAAGGCTTCACCATCAACACGGCAGAGGACATCAAGAAGTGCATCGGCAAGGAGCATTTCTTCAGCACCGAGAAACTTACCACGCTCCTTACGCTGTTCAAGTACGGCGGAGAGTTCCAGACTGCGCTTGACATCATGCAGGAAATATTCGACAAGGCCGGCGGCAAGGGACATTCATGCGGCCTGTACTCGTTCGATGATGATCACATTCACCGTCTTGGAATGTGTGCACCCGTATCACGCTGCATGATCCGTCAGCCCAACAACCGCGGCAATGCAGGAAGCGCGACAAACGGTATGCCTCCGACCAACTCAATGGGCTGCGGCACTTGGGGAGGAAACATCGTCAGCGAGAACATCACGCTGAAGCACTACATGAACACCACTTGGGTAGCGCGTCCTATTCTTGAGGATATGCCCTCACTTCAGGCACTCTTCGGAGAGTTCTACGAGGAAGGTATGGACGAGGAATAGTATTTTTTGGGAATAATATTGCAGCAGGTCGTTGATTTGCGGCCTGCTGTTTTTTGTGTGATTATAGTCTGATTGTTGCAAGTTGGTATCTGGTTAGCCAGTACATAGCACGTAAAATTCCATTTATGGATTTATCCTTAGAGTAGATTACCCGTGATAAAGCTCTCATACATTTAGCATGTCCGTTCTTTGCTCCCATGAGATCCCATTTTTCTGCTTCGTCCAAACTCATATTCAACCCTTGAGGTGATTTGTATATTGGATCGCTATGCCACCCCAAAAGGTATTGAAGTTCTGCATCTCCTTCTTCAGCATATTTCACCAACGGTACAAGGCTGTCTTCTCTGAGTTCTTCTATAGCGTTTTTATCTCCTATCATGGCTTCAGGAAGTGCCATAATGCTTTTGACTCCGTAATATTCTGCCTGATCACCTGTAACTATAATTCCCATATCTGAATATATTAGTGCAGGTTTATTTTTTAGTTTGGGGACTATGATGTCGAGAACTCCGGAATCTCTCTGCGATAATATATATTCTCTACGTGCTTCTTGTTCTGCCTTATATGCTGGAGCAGTCTTGAGAGCACTCACCACATCAAGAAAATTCGAGCTGACCAATAATGCAGCACATAAAGCTAGCCATCTATACTTATTGCTACATGCGATAAAAGAAGGAGATTGCGTTATTCTGCCGCTATAACAGAAAGTCCATAGAACACACCATACGAAACCCATTGACCATAGCGTTAAACTTACTGCCCTATCAGGGAAGCCCGTACCCATTGACCAACTTTGAAGGAATTGCATTGTTGGAGCTATAAGAGAAGTTATGATGACTATATGCCACGCTTTAAGATTTATATTTTTGTTGAATGAAGAAATTTTCCCATTGAACAACGGGAGGAAAAACAGGAATGCGTAAATTATCGGTTTAACGAAAAATTTTATTGCGGTGAAAAATCCATGTACACCAGCTATAGCAACCCCACGAATAGTTCGTGATACTATTGATTGCGCCCCTTCAACTGATGACATTCTTGCAGAAGTGCCGGGTGCAAGAAAGATGACGAGAAATGCCAGAATAGAAACAAGCCAGAATACGCAAGTGATAGCAGCTCGTCTTCTGTCTTTCATATACAGGTAATATATCATCGCAATAAAAGCTATTATTCCCTGAAATATAGCTGGTTGTTCAAGGTTTGTGCCGTTTATCAGGATAAATACAACACACAAATAAAAATATATTCTTTCTCCCCGCAGTGATTTTATTGCAAATGCAAGAGTAAGAAGCATCAATGACGTGCACCAGAAATACGGTGAACCTGCAAGCCAGTAGAAAGTTTCCCGTAATGAGTATGTGAAAGCTAGGGTTGAGGCTGTGCCAATAAGTGATAATAATATTCCTTCTCTCAAAGAAATATCAGGTTTTATGGTTTTGACGAGAACATATATTGATGTAATATATGTTAGTGTTGTTATTGTTGCTAGAAATGGATATATTGTCTCAAGCGGCAATGAGGCGAAAAGGTCAACTAAAAAAGTGTTAATGATACGTCCAGACCAGCCGGTATACATTAAGTATTGAGCTTTCCAGAATCCGTTTTTTGCAACGTTCATAGCAAAGTCAAAATCATCTCCCGGCATTGGGTAGTTATATAAGCCCAGCGTAGAAAACAAAATGATATATGCAAATAACAGCGTAACAACAGGATAATAATATTTTTTATTCAGCATACAAACATCACTCCTTATTCCGGATAAACATCACGAACGATATACACAGGCCGCCTCTTGCTTTCGGTGTAAGTTCTTCCGACATACTCACCGAGAATCCCTATACCTAGAAGTTCAAGCCCGCCGAAAAACAGAATCAAACACACCAACGACGCATATCCCGGAACGTCCACGCCCTGAATCAGAGTCCGAATGAATATATACAGCCCATACAGGAACGCGCACGAGGATATTACTCCGCCGACATAGAACCATAACGTTAATGGTGTCGTGCTGAATGACGTTATGCCCTCAACAGCCAGCTTCCATAAACGCCACCCGCTAAATTTCGTCGTGCCTGAGACTCTCGGCTCTCTCCTGTAATCTATAAGACATGTCCGAAAACCTGCCCACGCAAACAGCCCCTTCATGAACCTGTTAGTCTCTCTAAGATGGCCAAGAGCATCAACTACGCACCTATCCATCAGCCTGAAGTCTCCAACGTTCTCCGGGATACGCGGGGTCGATATGAAGTTATGTACACGGTAAAACATTTTTGCTGTAGTCCTCTTGAGCCATGAATCGCTTGATCTGTCTGTACGATGTGCCAACACAACTTCGTAACCTTCATGCCATTTCTGAATCATTGTTGCGATAAGTTCCGGAGGGTCTTGCAGGTCTGCATCTATTGGGATAACTGCATCACCTGAAGAATAATCTAATGCGGCGGTTAGGGCGGCTTCTTTCCCGAAATTTCTTGAAAGGTCTATTACTTTTATGCGTTTATCTTCGTCTGCTTTTGCTTTGAGAACTTGAAGTGTATTATCTTTGCTCCCATCATTCACACATAATATCTCAAATGGTTCTGATATTTCCTCCATAACAGAAATTACACGCTCAAAGAATGACGGTAAAACTTCCTCTTCGTTGTAGCATGGACATAGTATAGAAATCATTTTTTCTAACCTTCCATGCTAGCAAATAAGACAAAAACATTACCGAACAGCCGAACAGCCGAACAGCCGATTTTACTGACCATCATTGATTATGTCAATCCCTTCTTTATGGTAATTCACAAATATTATAATACTTTCACCAGTTCTCAAACCTCCGTCCCTGATTTAGTCCCGCAATAATATTCATCTCCTCATCAGTCAATTCAAATCCGAACACATCAATGTTCTCCGCAATATGTTCCGGACTGCTCGATCCCGGTATCACGACATATCCCGCCTGAATATGCCACCGCAGTATCACCTGTGCCGCACTCTTGCCGTGATCACGCGCAATTTTCCCTATCACAGCATCATTCAGCACCTCCCTAACATGTCCGCGCCCACCGAACGGATACCATGATTCGATTATCACTCCGAAAGGTTCAAGATACTTCTGCAGGTCAGTATTCTGATAGCAGATATGATTCTCATTCTGCACAATTACCGGCATAATCTTCGCACCTTCCGTTATTGCCCGGAACTCTTCAGGCGTGTAATAGTTCGATATGCCGAGAGATTTCACCGTGCCGTTCTTCACCGCCCGTTCAAGTGCCCGGTACAATTCCTTTTCCCTGTATCCAGGCTGGTGTATCAGCATCAGGTCAATATACCCAAGCCCCAAAGTCCTGTTTGACTGTGCGATAAGTTCGTCGTAATCTGCATAACTTCCGGGAACAATCTTGCTTGTGATGAATATATCCTCACGCGTGATTATTCCCTCATCCATTGCCCGGCGTACACCGCGCCCGACTCCTGCTTCGTTGCCGTAATATCTCGCCGTATCTATGAGCCTGTAGCCGCACTTTATGGCTGTGTACACGGATTCTTCTGCCGTATCGTTGTCCTGAGTCCATGTCCCCAGCCCCAGCACCGGCATTCTGTGCCCGTCATTGAGAACAACATACGGAACTTCAAGTGTTGCTGCCGTCTCATTGTCCGCATTATCTGAACCGGAAGAACAGCCTGTAGCAAGAAGCATAACCATCAATCCGCAAAGCAGTATATTCTTCATCATTGCACCTCCATAAAAAATTACCCCGCAGGAAATTATCCCGCAGGGCTGTTGAAATTTTACCGGTTATTTCAGGTTCTCGCCGAAGAATGCTGCTATCTTCGCGAATGGTATAGCGTCTTTATTGTCGTACAGATCGCAGTGAGATGCTCCCGGAACAATCACTAATTCCTTGTTGTCCCCTTTGAGCCTCTTGAACGTGTCCTCGCTCATGTAGCGTGAATGCGCCTTCTCTCCGTGAACCATCAGCACAGGAGTACGAATCTCCTCGACGAATGACAGCATAGGCATGTTGAACATCGTAATCATTGCAGACAGATTCCAGCCCTCGTTTGAGTTCACCGAATTTTTGTGGTAGCCTCTCGGTGTCTTATAGTATGCGTGATAATCCTTCACGAACTGGGGCGCGTCCTCCGGCAATGGGTCAACAACTCCGCCCGCCCTCGTGTAAGTCCCGGCCTTGTAGTCTTTCGTGCGCTGATCATTGATTGCTTTCTTTGTCTGGTAGCGTTTTTCCTCGCTGTCGTCCGCATCAAAATAGCCGTTCCGTGAAACCCTCGACATATCGTACATAGTTGAAGTTACAGTAGCCTTGATCCTAGTATCTGCCGCCGCAGCATTGAGTGCCATACTGCCCCAGCCGCATATACCGATAATGCCGATTCTTTGCGGGTCAACAAAATCCTGTGTGCTGAGGAAGTCCACTGCCGCAGAGAAATCATCAGTGTTGATCTCAGGTGAAGGAAGGTTGCGGACATTCCCGCCGCTTTCACCGTTGAATGACGGATCGAACGCAACAGCAACATAACCATTCTTCGCCATCTCCTGAGCGTAGAGTCCCGATACCTGCTCCTTCACTGCACCGAATGGCCCGCAGACTGCAACAGCAGCATACTTCTTGGCCGCGTCAAAATCTTTCGGCAGGTACATATCTCCGGTAAGGTCAATTCCGTAACGGTTATGGAAGTGTACCTTCTCTGTTCTTATATCCGGGTAAATAGTGAAAACCCTGCTGTCATTCTCCAGTGCAAATGACGTTCCCGCCATGCACATAATCATCATAACTGCCGCTAATACTTTAAGCATATTTTTTCCTCCTGCCTTTAATGCTGGTGAAATTATCCCGGCCAAGCCCCTTAATGTCTAATGCTTATCACTTACAATCAGTTATGCACTAAAATATATATTCATGGAGATAAGAATACTGAAATATTTTCTTGAAATAGCAAAAGAGGAGAGCATAACCAGAGCCGCCAATCACCTGCACATAACACAGCCTGCATTATCGAGGCAGATTGCACAGCTTGAGGAGGAGCTTGGGAAAAAATTATACTTACGCGACAATTACGGCATAAAGCTTACGGAAGAAGGAATGCTGTTGCGCAGGAGGGCACAAGAGATCATTGACCTTGAAGAGAAGGCGCGCACAGAACTCATGACTCCGGACAGCGAAAAAATCAGCGGGACGATCTATATCGGTGCAGGAGAAACGGCAGGAGTCAGGTATATTGCCGGGGTGCTGCGGGAGCTTCGCGGAAAATATCCTGCCGTAACTTACAGAATGATAAGCGGTGATGCTGAGGACGTGAGCTACAGGCTCGACAAGGGGCTGATAGATTTCGGGCTTTTCGTCGGCAAAGTGAACCTGAACAGGTATAACACAGTAACGCTTCCTGATTATGACAGATGGGGCGTACTGGTCCGAACCGATGACGAGCTTGCAGAACATGAATATATCTCACCTGAAGACCTCATAGGCCGTGAACTGCTGTTTTCCCATCAGGCAAAAGCTCAGGGGGAGTTTTCCGGCTGGCTGGGGTATCCTGTGAGCGAGCTGAATATTACAGGAACGCACAATCTTGCATACAACGCTTCGGTGATGGTGCGCGAGGGGCTCGGAATACTCATCACGATTGAGGGCATAATCAGCACTGAGGGCTTGAAGTTCATACCTTTAATGCCGGAGATTAATGCGGGGCTTGTCCTTGC
>CAJOES010000032.1 GCA_905233455.1 uncultured Synergistales bacterium
ATTCTACAACTTGATTTAATACACTGCCAACGTGTTAAGCACATAAAAATATGCCAAGATACTTTGCAGGAGCGTTATGATATATTTATAAAAATTCTATGAGTTCATTAAGCAGGAGATATTAATATCGATGAACAAAAAAATATCGGCTCTCAATAAAAGATTTAATATTGCTGTGTTTGTATTTGCAACTTTCATATACTCTTTTCTAAGCACTACAGATGCTTTTATTATTTTCCGTGATCTTTCCGCTGCGTTTTTATTTGGGATTGTCCTTTTTATCACTATTTCTATTCCAAGTAAAAGAAAACATTATCATATAGGGGTTTATATTCTCATAGCCGGTATATCTGCTTGGCTCATATGGAGTATATACTCATTTTGTACAGGAATAGTGATGCTTGCCGACAGAGGTGCTGTATATAAAATTTCCTCAAGAATAATGTTTATTATTACCATACTTGTTACAGTTAAGATCATATATTATTATGACCTGAAAATAACTTTTATAAAAACTATTCTTTTGGGGTGCGGACTTCGTTTGCTTCTGGCTTATTGTATGCACTTTGATGGCTTGCAGTTTTTAGGGTCGCTGCAGAATATAATGATTAATGCTGGTAGGTACAGGAATGCTCACGGACTTGGACATCCCAATCATGCAGGGTTTTCATCGATGCTTTTTATTATAATGAGTATCATATACTATGAGGTTGTTAAGAAAGAACTTCAAGAAAGAACGACTATTCCGGGCATTCATTATTATTACGCGCATAGTTTCCTTTATTCTGCTTCTATCCAGCGGTTCACGCGCATCACTGACCGGACTAATACTTTTCGTACTCGTTTATATTTCTCTTACACTCTATAAACATAACAGCAAGATAGTCAATATGCTGCTCATTATTCTATTTGTAATATCAAGTGCAGTAATTATCATGTCTGTTAATTGGACGTATGTCTATGAATTAAGCAATAGAGGAGTTAATTATACTATTATTCCTATAATAACAAGGTATGGAGCTTGGTTGACAGGATTTGGTTTTTCCATAACAGATAATGCAGAAGGCTGGGGTATATTAGGCATAAATGTTATGGACAGCTTTTACCTTACGACTATACTTCAATCGGGATTGATAGGTTTTTCCATTTTATTCAGCGGTATATTAACTTTTACTTTTATATATTTTGGGGGTATACGAACTTTATCTAAATTGCAGATACTGACAGGGGCATTTCTGATTGTTATGTTTTATTACGGAATATTTGAAAGCGTACTATTCAATTTTAAGCCGTTGATTTTACTGGGATGGGTCATGTTGATTTTATGTATGAATGATAAGATGCGTCCCAAGATCCAGCACAAGAGATTTTTTACTTGCGATTTGAATTGTCGGTAAAATGCTAAAACCCTGTGAAATGCCGGTAAAAATATTGCATAATTCATAAAAGCTGATAAAATCAGTAAAAATTTTTTCGGGAGGTGTAAACAATGACTAAAGCAGAACTTATTGACGCAATCACTTCAAAACTTGAGATGCGCAAAAAAGATGTCGCCCCTGTTGTTGATGAAGTCTTCGCACAGATTCAGGGTGCACTGTCGAAAGGCGATAAATGCACATTCGTAGGGTTCGGAGTATTCGAGGTAAGGGAGAGAGCAGCAAGAGAAGGCCGCAACCCTCAGGATCCCACAAAGGTTGTTCTTATTCCCGCCAAAAAAGTTCCCGTGTTCAGACCCGGCAAAGACCTCAAGGACAGCGTTGTCGACGCAAAGATCAACTAAGCCATCAGATAACATTAATCTGGCATGAAGGCGACCCTGTTATTTGCAGAGCCGCTTTTTTGTGCACATATACAACAGAAAGGAAGATTAAAGCAGTATGCTGGAGTTCAAAAATTTTACGTGGCAGGACAAGGAAATATACACGAAATACTATCAGGCCTCACCGGTGCATTACTCGGAATATTCGTTTTTCTGCCTTTGGGCATGGCTTCATTCTTACCCGCTGGAAGCTGCATACACCGAAAATTTATGCTGGCTCAGGGCTTCCGGAAAATTTCCCGGCATGATCGGCCCTGCAGGAAACTGGAACGCCGTAACGGACTGGGACAGAGAGTTATCCTGCTTCAAGTCCGGTGATGTCGTATATGAAGTTCCCGCACAGGTCAGGGAAATACTTTCGGGCAGGGACAACCTCAGCTTCACGGCAGACAGGGATCAGGCCGAATATGTATACAGGGTGAAAGACATGATCGCGCTTAAGGGCAAAGCATACGCACAGAAACGCAACAGAGTCCGTGCATTCCTTGACGGGTATGAATGGGATTATGACGCGATAACGCCGAATGACTTTGCGGAGCTTCTGGACTTTCAGGAACGATGGAGGGTTCACAGGGAAGACACAATGACTCCGGACGAGGCAGCCTCGCTTGATGATGAGGATAAAGCTATCAGGGCTGCGCTGGAGAAGTGGCAGGATTTCCCTTTTGCGGGCGGCATAATCAGGGTAGACGGAAAAATTATTGCGTACACTATTGCAGAGGAGCTTGACCCGAAGAATCTCGATATACGGTTCGAAAAGGCTTTAGGTGAATATGCAGGAAGCTATCAGGCAATAAATTATCTTTTCCTGAAGAATTACGGCAGCAGATATGAGTTCGTCAACCGTGAGGAGGATATGGGAGAGACCGGCCTCAGAGAAGCGAAGATGTCATATAATCCCGTCATGATGCTGGAGAAATTCCAGATGAATATACTGTAGAAAGCAGGCGGTAAGATACTATGCTCTTTATCGTAATAGGCATATTCGTAGTTGTAGCATTGGGCGCGTTCCTTCGTCAGCAGTCAAAAACTTCAACGGTAACCGAAGAGGAAAACATACAACCGGAACAGCAGATTGCAGCACTTGACCTTCCCGACGAGGAAGAAGAACAGCCTGAATTTACCCTAACGGCCAAGCCCGTAACATCTCCGGAACTGGTATCAGGAGCTACATACTCGGCACATGCCCCGGCAGGAGAGGAATCCCCCTACGGACGTTCAAGCGAACAGAAGCAGAAACCCCAAGCACAGTCGAATCTTCTGCGGTGGTGCGGGCGGTCAGGAAATATTCAGCTCGACAGCATAACCATTCCCGGCCCTGCCGCATACTGGTCCAACGGCGAACCTGCAACCCCTGAGCCGTCCTGTATAGATACGACACTGCCGACAGCATTCCCCAAGTCCGGTGATCCGCTTCCGGCAGAAGGCGCAGAGAGTTACGCGGGAATGACCGAACTTCAGCGGGGTATCTATCTCACGTGGCTTAGCGGCGCAAGGATTCAGCCCCCGATTCATGCGTGCTACCCGGCAATATGGCTTTACGGCATTGAGCGCAGAACTATTGTCGACAAATTAGACCTGACCATGTGCATCAATGAGGCTTTCCGGTTGCTGCCGCTGCTGCGGTGGGAGACTCTGAGCAGCAATCTCGTGAACTTCATCACGTGGCTTGCAGTTAAAGTGTGGCTTCCGGATGAGGATCTTTTAGGGTTCTGCAGGAGGCTGAACAACGTACCTGAAGGACTGCTGGATATTCTGCTGAACTCATACGCAAATTCAATGCTTCCGCTTCCATCAGCAGTAGCATTCACGCTAATACGGACATGCGCAAAGTTACGCCGGGAAGGCCAGCCTGTGATACCGCATTCTGATGAGGCACTGCAGAAATTTACGCCTATCTACAAGGAACTGTGCAACGGGGGCTTGATACTGATGAAGCCTCAGACAACACTAAGGATAGACTACAAGCCTTCGAACCCCTCAATAAAGCTCGGCAAGAAGGACAATGATCCCGTAGAGATTCCGGACTTCTTCAGCGATCTGCACGTGTTCAAGCCGCTGTTGGATTCGTGGGAGGTTTTCCTCGTCGCCAACAAGCCCGAAGAGAAGACTCCGGATTTGTCGAATATTGCAGAACGCCCGGACTTTGAGGAGTTCATCAAGACACTTCGGCCTGAAGGAAGCGATTTGCCGTTAATGGCAACACTTCAGAATATAGGAAAGCTCATGAAGTTTGACACGACACAGCCAAAACTTACCGGGAAGGAACGCAAAGCCATAGTTGACACGGCACAGGTTGAGGGCTGGCAGATACTGCCGGATCTCGGTGTGTCTGGGCGCGAATACAGGTGGCAGGACAGGATATTGCTGCTTGAGCTTGAGCCGGGAACGCAGTTATCGCAGGTGTACCGTGTTGCGTCATTCATGCTGGAATTTCTGTGCGCCTCACTTGCTGTAGATGAGGACAGGGTGTTTGAGCCTTTGAGGCAGAGAATGAGCGAGTGCTTCCCGCTGACGGAGGATGACAATATACGCCTTGAAGGGCAGAAGCCGCTGAACCTGTCGACACAGTACGGGCCGGAATATTACGGAGGGTTTCTGTGCGAATGGCTTTCGGAGGAGGAACGCAAGACTATACGGAACTTCATGCTCGATGCCGTGAGCTTTATGCCGGAGTTCGGGAATAATCCGGAGGTCAATTCGATTCTGTGCGAAGTGATGAATCTCAATGAGTATGAGGAGATACCTGAACAGGAGATGAAAAGATCCCTGCGGGACAAGGGCAAAAACACTATGAGGGTGCTTATCCCGCTGTTCAAAAATAACTGAGATAAAATTTTTCCGTAAGGCAGGCCATATCTTTAACCGTTGTAATACTTTCAGGATTAAGGGGGCTTGCCTTTTTTGCTGTCAGGAAATCCCTTATTGCCTCACGCCATGCACCAGCATCACCAATCGGGACTAACCCGTCTTCAGCAAGTTCATGCAGTGCTTCAAGGTCAGACGCGATCACAGGAAGCCCCACGCTCAAAGCCTCAAGCACAACAAGTCCCATTCCTTCACTGTACGACGGGAACAGCAAACACGAAGACTTCGCCATGAATTCTTCAACCTCATGCTTGCCCCTTGCACCGTGAAACGTTACGCGCTCATTCAGGCCGAGAGACTGCGATAATGCTTCAAGCTCCTGCCTCTGCGGGCCGTCCCCGACAACGTCAAGAGTCCAAATGTACCCCTTCAACCCTTCAAGTGCCCTAAATGCAACGTCAAGACCTTTGAGCCGCGTCAATCTCCCGACGAACAGGAATTTTGCCGCGTCATGCGTAAAGTTCGCATACTTCAGCCGTGAAGGTATTATTCCGTTGGGTATGATGACATTCTTTGCGGGAAGATATTCAGCGAGATGATTGCGGACTGCCGGAGATATACATATTGCGCCGTCTGCATGTCTCAGGGGGATCAGTCCGGCATTCAGGGAATACAGCGCATGTGCAGTCATGAGCCATTTTGCTTTTACGCCCGATGATGCAAGCCACGCAATCCATGCGGGGACTCTCGAATGCACGTGTATTATGTCCCATTGGTATTTTCTGCTGAATCCGATTAGCTTTAACGCGCAGTATATTCCGGTGAAAAGGTTTTTGCGTTCAACAGGAAGGTGAATGATATTTACGTTCTCCGGAAGTTCTGACTCTAGCCTTCCGCCGCATGATATTAGCGTGATCTCGTGCCGTCCGGAAAGCTCCCGAATCAGGTTCAGCACATGGACTTCCGCGCCGCCCTCGTCGAAACCGGGAATGATATATGCGATTCTCATTGATGCGCTAATATCCATTCTGCCGCTCTCTTGGCCTCGTTGAAGTTCTTTCCATGCCTCTGTTCCGCAGAGTTCAGGAAGTCCGGAGAGTCAGCAAACTCCTCAAGCAGTCCCTTCGACATCATACGCGCAAAAAGCTCGTCGAAACGCCTTGCACCGAAGCCTAGCATATCCTTCACGTGTCCCGTAACTCTCGGAACGCGCACAAGCCCTACCCTGAAGCCAGCCGTTACAGCCTCAGAGACCATAGAGACGGAATCTTCCGTAACGAGTACATGACTCGCCGTGCCCAGCATTGCAGGTATGGGGTTAGTGTCGGGATCTCGTGAGGCCAAGAGCATATATTCAGCCCTGCCCGCAAAAATATTCTCTATCGCATCATCTGCTTCACGGCCTGTGCGTCTTGAAGTCGTCAGCAAAATCTTTCCGTCAAAATCCTTTAACGGCGTTAACGTTTCCCTTGCCCATTCAGCAGACAGCTTATAGTTAGCATCACTTCCGCCTATGAGCAGTGCTAATACCTTTCCCCCGTGAATCTCCGGAAAAAGTTTTTGCGCGGCCTCTTCCAGCTCCGGAATATATATGTGATTGGGTGCACCGAGAGTAGTTATTGTGTTGGTGTCGGCAATGCCGGGTAAGTCATGTTCCGGGACGATCGCGAAATCAAACGGTTTCGTGCCGAGAACTGAAGGCGTCATGATTACGGCTGACTTGTTGCCGGTTGACCTGGCCAGAGACAAGCAAAATGGTGCTGCAGAACTCCCTGCAGATATGAACAGCGTATCAGGCTCATATTCATGAACTTCAAGCCCGGAAAGTTTCAGCCATTCACGGCAGTATCCGTCATCACGTGCAAGTTTCCGCGCAAGTATCTTCATCATTGCGATTCTGCGCAGGCCGGAGAACTTCGGAACGAGCATTACGGGTTCAACCTTAACGCCGCCCAATCTCTGAAGCCACAATGCAACGCCTAATGACTGGTGAAAATGCCCGCGTATCCCGTCGCTGAGTATCACAACATGTTTAAGCATTCAGAATTTCCTTTACCCTCTCTAAGTCTTCAGGAGTATCTACACCTATGCTTTCATGTCTTGAGTCCGTAACCTTTACGCGCATTCTGTAACCGTGCTCTAATATCTTCAGTTGCTCTAAACTCTCGGCATCACTTAAAGGTGTTGAAGGCAGGGAAACATACTTTTTCAGGAATCCGTAACTATAGCCGTAAATCCCGATGTGCTCATATATAGGAAGGTCTGATTTGCTGCGTTTGTATGGTATCAGCGAGCGGGAAAAATACAGCGCGTAACCGTCAAGAGTCATTACGACTTTAACGGCGTTGGGATTGTCGAAATTTCCGGACATTTTACGGCACAAAGTAACGCACTCGTCATTACGGAGTAGTTCGGATACCTCATCAATCATCAGAGGGTCTAACAGCGGTTCATCTCCCTGAATGTTAATCACCGCGTCAATGCCTTCAATATCCCGTACAGCCGCTTCACATCTTGCCGTGCCGTTGGGAAGCTCCGAAGCCGTCATCACTGCCCTTCCTCCGAAATCTTCAACGCACCTGCATATCCTTTCATCATCAGTTGCTACGATAACGCCGCAAAGACTCTCTGCCTTCAGTGTCTGTTCATATACGCGCTGGATCATTGGTTTTCCGTTAATGTCCGCCAAAGGTTTTCCCGGAAATCTTGTAGACGCGTAACGGGCCGGAATTACCCCTATAATTTTTTCCTTCATGCTATACCTGCCTTCAGTAACTCGTGAATGTGAATTATTCCCGCCGGTTTGTTGTTCTCTACAGCAATAAGAACGCTGATTTCATTTCTCTCCATGATTCTTACAGCTTCAGCCGCAAGAGCATCCGGGCTTATGGTTCTTGGGTGAACTGTCATTGCGTCCTGAATCAGCGTGCCGAATGCCTCTGTTCCTTTCCGTTCCATGAGCCGCCGCAAATCTCCGTCCGTGAATATTCCCGTTAATGTCCCCTCAAAGTCAACGATACATGTTGCGCCGTAACCTTTGCCGGTAATCACAAACAGGGCATCTTTCACCGTAACTCCTTCATGAACAACCGGCAACTGATCGCCTTTGCCCATAACGTCCCGAACGCGTGTAAGCAGTTTCCGGCCAAGTGAGCCGCCCGGATGGAACAGCGCGAAATCCTCACGCTTCAGCCCGCGCAATAACGTAACGATAACAGCAAGAGCATCACCGATAACCAGCTCAAGCGTGGTACTGCTCATCGGTGCAAGCTGTAAGGGATCTCCCTCGCTGTCAACATGTGCATTCAACACAATATCCGAGTATTCTGCCAGCGGTGAATTTGACGCGCCTGTTATTGCGATCATCTTTGCGCCGAGCCTCCTGAAGTGCGGGAGCAATGCTACAAGTTCAGATGATGCACCGCTGTTGCTGATGAACAGCCCGACATCCTCGCGCCTGACCATGCCGAGATCCCCGTGTGATGCCTCTGCAGCATGAAGGAAGAATGAAGGCGTGCCCAGTGATGCAAGTGTTGCCGAGATCTTGCGCCCGACATGCCCGGACTTGCCCAAGCCCACGACAACAACCCGCCCTTCACAGCCGTAAATCAATCGTCCTGCCTTCACTATGTCATCATTGAGACTGTCCGCAGAACGCAGTATTTCTTCCGCCTCCGTGTGCATTAACTTTCTTGCAGAAGCTAACAGCTCATCATCCGTGAAGTTCATGCTTTTTCTTCCTCGTTGTCCTCATCCCTGAATTTATGCGCAACATTATGGACAGCAAGCACCTCATCAAGGAATTTCCCCATCATATTTAACGGTATCATGTTAGGCCCGTCGCTTAGTGCCTCTTTAGGGTTCGGGTGAGTCTCCGCAAACACGGCATCAATACCGACTCCTGCTGCTGCCCGTGCCAGCGGAAACGCAAGACGGTAATTCCCTCCGCTCATGCCGCCGAGTCCTCCGGGCTGCTGTGTTGAGTGGGTTGCGTCAAATACTACGGGATAACCGAAATTCCTCATAGTGATTAGCCCGGTCATGTCTACAACAAGTTTGTGATAGCCCATGAACGTGCCGCGCTCACAGAAAATGATATTGTCGTTCCCTGACTCCCTGCATTTTGCCGCCGCGTATATCATGTCGTCAGGTGCAAGAAACTGAGCCTTTTTGATGTTGATGATTCTTCCGGTCTTGGCCGCCGCAACAAGCAAGTCAGTCTGCCTGCACAGGAATGCGGGAATCTGTATCACGTCAACAACTTCGCCGACAGGAGCAGCCTGAAAGCTCTCGTGAATGTCCGTAAGAACGGGAACATTAACCATGCTTTTTATCTCTGCAAGCTGTTCTAATCCCTTCTCCAGTCCCGGGCCTCTCCATGCGTGCACGGAAGTCCTGTTAGCCTTGTCGAATGATGCCTTGAAGATATACAGCAGGTTTCTTTCATCGCACAGCCTTTTCATTGAACGTGCAATGCGCAACGCTAATTCAGGGCTTTCAAGTGAACAGGGCCCTGCTATTACAGCAAGGCTCCCGTCTCCGATAAATCTGCCGTCAAGATAATATTTCTTTACGCTCAATTTTATGCTTTCCCGTCAGAACCGAACAGCTTAATCTTTGCGCGGACGACTTCCTTTATTGCCTCTGAACCCGGAGCAAGCAGCTTTCTGGGGTCAAATCCTTTGCCTTCAAGGTCTTTGCCGGCTTCAATGTACTTCCTGACAGCTGCCGCAAATGCAGTCTGGCACTCTGTGTTGACGTTGACCTTTGAGACTCCGAGAGTGATAGCCTTCTTGACCATCTCGTCGGGAATGCCTGAGCCGCCGTGAAGAACCAGAGGCATTACGCCAGTCTTCTCCTGAATCTTTGCGAGCGTATCGAACGATAAGCCCTGCCAGTTGTCCGGATATTTCCCGTGAATGTTGCCGATACCTGCAGCAAGCATGTCAACGCCGAGATCTGCCACGCGCTTGCACTCGTCCGGGTCAGCACATTCGCCCATGCCTATTACGCCGTCTTCCTCGCCGCCGATTGCACCGACTTCCGCCTCAATGGTCATGCCGAGATTGTGCGCAACGTGAACAAGCTCTACGGTCTTCGCTACGTTCTCATCAATGGGGAAATGCGAGCCGTCGAACATAATTGACGTGAAACCGGCCTTTACGCACTTATACGCGCCTTCATACGTGCCGTGATCGAGATGCGTGCAGACAGGTACGGAAATCTTCAGCTCCCTGTCCATTGCCTCAACCATTGCCTGAACGGTACGGAAACCGCCCATGTACTTTCCTGCACCTTCTGATACGCCAAGAATTACGGGTGCTTTAAGCTCCTCTGCAACCTGAAGAACTGCCTTTGTCCACTCAAGATTGTTGATGTTGAACTGGCCGACTGCATAATGCCCGGCCTTTGCTTTTGTCAGCATGTCTTTTGCATTGACTAACATTATTTACCCTCCTGTTATGATTAAAAGTTGTATGGATTTGCTAATTATATAGCATTTTGTTCTTTAACGCTTGATATGAGTATTGAAGACGGCAGAATGAAGGTATTTGTGCGGGTGCTTTGTGCTGATGATTTGTATACTTGGAAAATAGCATGTCCATGCAAAACAGATAATTCTTTGCCTATTGACGGCCTTGAAGATGAAACTGGCGTACCCATTCACAGCAATAACCGCTTCAATCATCCTTCTGCTGATTCTTATGTATGGGAGCTTCTTGGGAATCGTTACAGTTATACTATTGTAGACAGTTCAACCATAAGATACAGAATGGATTTTGCACCGAACACCACACCGCAATACATGGAACTGATATTGAAGCGCGTCAACTAACCCATCACAAAAAATCAAATACATTTGGAATTCAATACAGGCTTTGAACATTAAGAGCCTGTTTTTTTGTGCTTATTGGTTATAATATCGCGAAAACAATTAAGAGGAGAAAAATTTTACATGACTGACTTAGAACTCGCAATGTCGCGTACATGGGCAGAAATAAACCTAGATGAGCTTGCACACAACATAAAGACTTTGCGCAACATGCTGAACCCGCACGCAAAATTCTGCGGTGTAGTGAAGGCTAACGCATACGGGCACGGAATGATAGCTGCTGCACGAAAACTTCAGGAATGCGGAGCGGACTATCTTGCTGTTGCCGCCGTAACTGAGGGCGCAGAACTCCGGCAGAACGGCATAACCCTTCCTGTATTGTGTCTTGGCCAGGCAGATACGAACCTCGCGCCGTTAATGTGCGAACACAATATAACTCAGGCCGTGGGGGATGTGCCTAACGCTAAAGCACTCTCCGATTATGCGCAAAGTGTCGGGAAGAAGATACGCATACACGTCAAGATAGATACGGGGATGAGCAGGACGGGATTCTACTGGCCGGAGAATGACGAGTCCCTGAAAGACAGCACGGCACGTGAGATTCTTGAAGTCTGCAGGATGCCGGGGCTTGAAGCTGAAGGACTGTTCACACATTTTGCTGTTGCTGATGATGACCCGGACTTCACGCACCTTCAGTTACGCAAGCTCCTTGACGCAAGGGCACGGCTTGAAGCACTCGGTCAGGCATTCAGGCTCGTACATGCTTCTGCAAGCTCCGGAGTCCTGTACTATCCTGAAGCACATCTAGACATGGCACGGTTCGGACTGTCATTGTACGGCTATGCTTCTCCTGATGTCGGCAATGAGGGCAGTACTGCGGGACTGCACCCGGTTATGACGGTGAAGAGCAGGATAACGGCTGTGCGGAAGATTCCTGCAGGCGAGACTGTGAGCTACGGAAGGCTGTATACGCTCAAGCGGGATTCAGTGATTGCGGTAATGCCTGTAGGCTATGCGGACGGCTATCCGAGAGTCCTCACGAATCAATCATACGTTAAGATTCACGGCGTAATGTGTCCTACTGTCGGACGTGTCTGCATGGATATGACTATGGCGGATGTTACGGACATTCCCGGCGTTAGGGCTGGAGATGTCGCGACAATATATGACTACGAACTTATGCCGCAGGCCGCACAAAAGGCAGGGACAATCATTGACGAGATAGTCTGCCGGGTCATGCCCAGAATCAAGCGCGTGTATATCAATGACGGCAAGATGACGCTCAAAATATAATGCTTCCGTTCAGATTAAAGCCTGTCTACAAAAACTATCTGTGGGGCGGAACAAGGCTTATTGACGAGTGGGGAAAAACTCCGGATAGTGATACGCTTGCAGAGAGCTGGGAACTTGCCGCGCATAAGGACGGGGATAATATTATTCTTGATGGCGCGTTAAAGGGAATGACACTCACAGAAGCCGTAAAGATTTATCCTGAGATGGTATCGCCTAAATTCAGGAAAGATGATACGTTCCCGCTGATGGTGAAGCTGATTGATGCACAGCAGCCGTTATCGATTCAGGTGCACCCTTTCACCGAATACGCGATGAGGGTTGAGCACAGCAAGGGCAAAATAGAATCATGGTACATTCTCGGTCATGAGGAAGGAGCATATATATACTTGGGCTTCAGCAAGAACGTATCACGCTCAGAGTTCGCACAGGCAATACGTGAGGGCAGGCTTCCGGAAGTCCTGAAGAAAGTATACGTGAATGACGGCGATATGTACTTCATTCCGGCGGGGACGATTCACGCGATAGGTGCGGGGATAACGCTCGCGGAGATTCAGGAGAACTCCAATATAACCTACAGGGTATACGATTACGGACGCTTAGGGCAGGACGGCAAGCCCAGAGAACTGCACATACAGAAGGCACTTGACGTAACGAATACGTTTCCGCTGAATATCCTTCCTCCGGGACGCGGCGGAAATGTCATCGTGAGCTGCAACAAGTTTCGGGTTGAGAGGATTAGCGCGCCGTATTTCGGCTGGACGAATAATGAAGGCTTTCTGTTCCTGATGTGCATTAACGGCGAGTGCGTCTTCAGATGCGGTGATGTGTGCTTCAGTGTCGGGAAGGGCGGGAATATATTTGTGCCTTCAGATTGTGAGGAGGAATTTACGCTTGAGGGTGATGGGGAGTTTCTGATTACTACACAGTGAAAATAACGGTAACGATATAGTCTGCTCCGGCGGTTACAGCACAGCAGTCCTGAAGGTTGTCCTCAAAGTCCTTGAAGTCCGTATTATTTATTGCCTCGAGTACTGCTTTATTTGTGGCACTTACAATCTTTAGTATTGTGCATATGCGCCTAATCCAATTCCTGCGCGAAAAATCAGAGTACTTCCTTGACCAGTACCAGATTGTAGATAATGAGTGAAAAGCTACATAACCTTCAATCTGCTCCTGTGCGCACATCGTCATTATTGTATCTGAGGCTTCAGAATATTTGTCCTCGCGCCCGGAAATATAATTAATGATTACATTAGTATCAACAAGTATCTTCATATCATCATATCCCGAATTTTTCATACATGGCTTCTTCACGAGCCGTAGCATAGTCCATAGAACCGAGCTTTCTTGCGTCTTCTCTCAATGCCTGAAGCTCCCGTAAAGCCTGCATCTTTTTCTCTATCCTCTGTGCAGGGGTTTTCCATGTCGAGCTACTTTCCATCATGCTCTTCATGTCCCGTACAACTTCTTCAACGCAATTATCCGGCAGCTGATTAATCAAACTATATGCTTCTTCTTTAAGTGTCATTGATTTTCACCTCGATAAAATTATATCCCCCTGCCGGAAAGCCGACAAGGGGAATGAACACCTGCAAATACTAATAGTTTTCGGCGTGAATCTCGAAATACGCTCCCGGATGAGCACACACCGGGCACATTGCCGGAGCCTTAGTCCCTACAACGATATGGCCGCAGTTCCTGCACTCCCACACCTTGACCTCACTGCGCGCAAAGACTTCCTGAGCTTCTACGTTCTTCAGCAGTGCGCGGTAACGTTCCTCATGATGCTTCTCGATTGCACCGACAAGCCTGAACTTTGCCGCAAGTGCCTTGAAGCCTTCCTCCTCCGCCGTCTTAGCGAAGCCCTCATACATGTCCGTCCACTCGTAGTTTTCGCCCTCAGCCGCCGCCGCAAGGTTCTCCGCAGTAGTTCCTATGCCGTCAAGCTCCTTGAACCAGATCTCCGCATGTTCCTTCTCGTTTGCCGCAGTCTGAAGGAATATTGCCGCTATCTGCTCAAAGCCCTCTTTCTTGGCCTTCGACGCAAAGTAGGTGTACTTGTTGCGTGCCTGTGATTCCCCCGCAAATGCCGCCTGAAGGTTTTTCTCCGTCTGTGTTCCTGCATACTTGTTCGCCATTGTGTTTTATCCTCCTCTATTTATTCTTTGCCGCGCCTGCATAAGCTATACCGGTATATTCAGAAATATCACGGTCTAACGTTATGAGGCATGACAAATTCAACTCATGAACTGATTTATGCCCCGTTACCCTCGCAAAAGTCCTAAGCTCCGAATTTACGACATTCAGGAAATTAGCCACTCCTATTGATGCCGTATTGATGTCAAGATTCTTGCGCAGTTCCGGATTCTGTGTTGCTATACCTGCAGGGCAGTTGCCTGAACCGCATATCCTGTACTGCTGGCAGCCTAAAGCTATAAGCCCTGCCGTTGCTATTGCGATTGCGTCTGCCCCCATAGCGAGAGCTTTCGCGAAATCTGCCGATACCCTCAAGCCCCCGGTAATCACTAATGCTATATCTGACCTTACACCGTCAAGATACTTCCTTGCGCGTGAGAGTGCGTACAGTGTCGGGACGCTTGTAGCTTCACGCAGGAAGAACGGACTAGATCCCGTTGCTCCTCCCCTGCCGTCAATCGTGATGAAGTCGGGCTGTGCATGAACGCATACAGCTAAATCACTCTCTATGTTGCCCGCAGAAATCTTTACGCCTATGGGTCTGCCTCCAGATTTCTCCCTGAGCATCTTCACCATAGCCTTCAAGTCATCTGGTGAATTGATTTCAGGAAATTTGCTGGGACTCTGTATGTCCTCTCCGGGATTGCGTCCCCTCATTGCGGCAATCTCTTTCGTAACCTTCTCGCCCGGCAGATGTCCTCCCATTCCGGGTTTTGTCCCCTGACCTATTTTTATCTCGATAGCGTCTGCATTCTTGAGATTCTCATCACTGACGCTGTATTTGTTGGGCACGTACTCGAATATATATTTGTACGATGCCGCACGTTCTTCCGGCAATATCCCGCCCTCACCGCTGCACATTGCAGTTTTCGCCAGTGCCGAGCCTTTAGCCAGCGCGATTTTTGCCTCACGCGACAGAGCACCGAAAGACATATGCGAGATATACACAGGGGACTCCAGAATCATGGGCTGTTTTGCGTTCCTGCCGATTATTGTACGTGTCGATACGGGGTCTTCATCATTGAGCGGCATGGGGTCTAACTGCGCTCCCAATAATAATACGTCGTCCCATGAAGGCATTTTCATCTGCGTGCCCATTGCGCCGGATATGCTTCTGCCCGTTGAAGCCATCTCGTGAATCTCGTTCATGTAGCGTGATTTGTTCGCCGGTGCAACTGTCTTTTTCTCTTCTGTAGTGTCTTCTTCTACAATCTCAAACATTGAGACATCCTGAAGACATACCGGGCAGGCATCAATCTCCGAAATCTTTTTGCCTTCTTTGGCTTCGTCGAAAACATATCCGCAGATACTGCATTTATATACGGCCATTTAACTTTTACCCCCCTTTTCTTTTCCCCGTTCAATCTCAGCAAGGCATTTCGCGCAAACTCCCCTGAATATAACCTCATGCTTGCGAACCTTAAAGCCGGTAAGCTCCTCAAGTTCTTTATCCCTGAAGCTCTCATACTCAAGCGGAGCATCACATACAGAACCACAAACCTCACAGATTACGTGATGATGAGGCTGTGTTTTCCTGTCGTACCTGCCTGCATAAGGCACGAGATCAACGCTCATTATCTCGCCGTTAGAGGCCATTGCGTGCAAGTTCCTGTAGACTGTTCCCCTGCTTATGCGCCCGTCCAGTGCATGAACATCCGAATATATTTCATCTGCTGTGGGGTGGTCTTCACGTGATCTTACGGCCTCAAGGATTAATTTTTTCTGTTTAGTGTTGCGTTCTGTCAATTTATTATGCCTTATTGAGATTGAGTATTAATATAACATATGCGTCAAGGGTTTCATTATTCCAGCTCCGGAAGCACCGTTTCATATTCGCTCTCGTAAGCGTGAGCCTTCTTTGAGTTCCGTTTTATCTTGCTGACCTCATTAGCCGCCTGTGTGATAAGCTCAACAGTCCCGGCACCGCCGACACAGCCGCCCGGACACGCCATGCCTTCAAGCAGATAGCCGTTGCGTTTACCAGCCTTCGCAAGCAGGAGCATCTTCCGGCAGTCATTCAGTCCTTCAGCCCGCTCAATGTTGACCTCTCTGTCAGGGTGCAGCTGTTTGATGCAGTTCAATACGGCCTCAGCGACTCCTCCCGACACAGCAAATCCCCTTCCGTCAGCACTTGCGCTGTTGGGTACGGGCATAGCCTCAAGGGACGCAAAATCTACGCCTTTAGCCTCAAACATTCCGAGAACTTCCTCAAACGTCAGCACAAAGTCAACATCACTGCGTATGCTTCTTCTGCTTGCTTCAAGTTTCTTTGCGGCACACGGCCCGATGAAAGCCACCTTGCATTCCGGGTGTTCCTTCTTGATGAGCCGTCCTGTAAGAACCATAGGCGTTAATGCCATGCTGATACATTCTGCGTACTGCGGGAACTCGCGCTTTGCCATTACTGACCATGCAGGACAGCATGACGTTCCCATGAACGGAATCTTTTCCGGCACTTCCTTCACGAAGTCTTCAGCCTCCTGCAGCGTGCACAGGTCAGCACCTATCGCAACCTCCACGACTTCAGCGAATCCGAGAGCCTTGAAGGCCGCACGCATTTTCTCCGGGCCTAAGTCCTTGCCGAACTGTCCAGCAATCGCCGGAGCAATCGCCGCATAAACAGGTACGTCGCTCCTTATAGCCTGTATGCACTGGAATATCTGTGCCTTGTCCGCAATAGCACCGAACGGGCAGTTAGCGAGGCACATTCCGCAGGACACGCATTTATCCTGATCTATATCTGCCCTGCCGTATTCATCTGTACGTATGGCCTTAACCCCGCACGCCTTGGCACAGGGACGCTCCATGCGGAGAATCACGCCGTACTGACAGACACCCATGCACCTTCCGCACTTGATACATTTCGACTGGTCTATATGTGCTTGCCCCTTCTCGAAATATATTGCGTCTTTCGGACATACCTGACTGCACGGACGAGCCAGACAACCCTGACACTGATCCGTTACTGTAACCTGATTGTCCGGGCACGAATGACACGCAAACTTGATGATGTTGATTAAAGGCGGCTGGTAATATTTTTCGGGCTTGGTGCATTCTTCTGCTCCAACTGAAACTGGCGCATGTTCTGAAGCCTTGCGCAGAGGAAGCCCCATTGCGAGCCTCATGCGTTCCTTGATGATTGCGCGCTCAAGGAATATGCTTTCACGGTAATGCGAGACTTCTCCGGGAATTATCCTGTACGGAATAAGCTCCATTTCGGACAGGCCTCCGGGCTTATAGTTATAGGAAAGTCTTGCTACTTCTGCGAATATCGCGCGGCGAATATCGTTGATTGATGTATGAATTCCCCTCATACCCATTTTATATTCATACCCCCTCAAATTTTTGTATGAACTTGGGAATAATTATATCTGTTCAAAACATGATTAGTGGTGTGCAAATCGGCGGTAATATGCGGTAAAATATCAGCATGAGCAGGGTAGAGACTAAAATATTTTTGGGAAAATTAAATTTGAGAAAATAATTATGTGAGGGCACAACAAAAAGACAAAGATTATGCTATAATTTCATCTATCAGAAAGAAAACCGCACATAATCGTGCGAGCAGTATCTTTGTCTAAGATAATTATATCATAATGCAAAGATAGTTTGTATTGATTGTGTGCAATTTCTTCTTGATGCGGTTGCAGGCAGTAGGTTTCGGAAGAATTAAACACGCGTTAATAATAGCATTAAGGAGGAAAAACACAAAATGAAAAGGACAAGAAAAGG
>CAJOES010000033.1 GCA_905233455.1 uncultured Synergistales bacterium
CCTCTCCGTGTGAAAACGGGGAGGTTATTTTTTGCTCCTTTATGGTGAAAATATTATTGTACAGGAAAGGAGAATATTATATTTATCATGACAAGAAAACTTTTTGCGGCCTCAATAATCATTATCCTGCTGGCTTCTATGGCCTCAGCAGATGACACGGCAGGGCACGAAAACATTACGCCTATTTCAGCTATGATACGCCCGTTAGTGCTGAATGATGACGTTCTGGCCAAGCTCGCGCAACTTGCAGGTGTTGACCCGTCGCAGATACACTTCCTGACCGGCTCGAATATCTCCGGTGCAAGGAATCCTACTGACAGCATGAAGGCACAGATGAGGCGTGAAGGTTATGAGTCCCTGTGCAGTCTCGGAACTGTTACGGTTGACGTTAGCGGCCTGTACGCATTCGGCGTGGATTTCCCCAAAGAGCTTGTCGGGCTGGACATATCTCGGCTGAAGCTGTATGCACTGAAGTATACCGGAGTCGGCGGAAGTGTTATGGCGGCATCGGAGTCTGATGCGAGAATGACGGACAATGACGGCAACGAGGCAGGAGAGATCGCAGAAAGCATGATAGTGCTGATGATGCTGGAGAGCGGAGATCCTGTGTGCATGATTCTTGCAGGGGCGATAATTCTTGCGGACGGCGGAAGCGCGGATTCCTGCGGAGGAGGCGGTGAAGGGGGGATTCTTGCTGCGGCTGTGTGGCTTATTCTTGGCCTTGCTACGAACATGGAATAATTTTACGTAATGTTCATTATGCTGCTCTCCGGATTTCAGGAATGATTGATGTATTGAGATGAAGGAATTTTTATTGTAGATTTCATTAAACAATTATTTTGGAAGAGAGGTTTTATTGATGGGAAGAAAAATTGTTATGTTTCTTTTGTCCTTTTTGCTGGTTTTTAGTACTGGGTGTTGGGGGGGTATACGCTGATGTTGCATACATTACAAACAGCGGTCGTTCTGTAAATTACATAAAACAGATTGGCAGTGATACTTTTCATGAAACGCAGAATATTTTACCGGAATTATCGAGAAATACGGAAGACGGGTATGAAAGTTATGAGAGTATTTTTTCTTTCAGGCATGACGGAAAAGATAAACTTCTTGTGTCTAAGCATGAGAAGCAAATTGAAAATGAGGTAAAATACTCCGGGAAAAATACGTTTATGATATACGACATGCAAGATTTATCTGCTCCGCTTGCAAGCAGTGATATATCGTCAGTGATGAGTTATGTTGATGATATTACTGTATTCGGAAGTAATATACTTCTCGCAGGCGATTGTGTTATTGCGGAAATTAATCCTGAAACATGCGAAATAATAGACCAGCCATATGAATTTTTTGACGCTGAATATTCCAGTTATTATGATGTGGCTATGTCGGTGCATAAAGGCATTATATGCTCTTCAAGCTATGGTATCTGGAAAATACAATGAATTTAGAACTATGGACAGGCTGGGAAATGTTACGGGACGTGTAATTGGCATATCAGCAAATTACATAGTTTCCAGCGGGGAAAACCTTTACATTCGCATTAATAAATCTGATACAGCAACTGATACAGACGATATAAGAGGAATATATATGATAAACCCTGCAGATATAGCAGAACTTGAAATAACTGCATATGATTTTCTGACAAATTACGTAACGAAAATAGCAGAAGGTTATACCTATAGCCTATGTCCCGATGGGAAGGGAGGAATTTACTACGCTTCTGCTGCAGAAGAATATAGTTATCCAGACAAAATCGAGTATTGGAATGGACGTTCCAACAGTATTGTATACGCCATTGAAAACTATGAATCAGAAAATATCAATTCTTACTACTCCATAGGAAACCTAAAATATGATACGAGGAATAAAACCATGTTTGCCTCAATACAGGAGCATTCTTATGCACATAGCTCTTTGCCTTTACTTGTTGCTATGAAACAAAATGACAGTGGCATATTCAAAATAATCCGTAGTTTAGGAGATGCTTACGAATTTGATTCTGGTACCAGTATAGCAATCATTGAAAGCAACACTAACTTGCTTCCCACAGCAAAAATTGAGTTACTCAGCCCCGAAGACCTAAGCCCCGAAACACTCTCTAACATAGCCTCTGAACTCTCAATCAGCGAGGACACGCTAAAGTTCCTCACGCCCGAAAACCTTTCCCCGTCCCTTGAGCCTACCCGCGCAATCACCGACGCGATCAAGCAGGACGGATATGAACCAGTCTACAAGCTCAACACTATAACCGTGAATGACTCCGGCTATTATGTGTTTGCCGTGAATATTCCCGATGAACTCGCGGACAGCCCCGCCGAAGACGTGAAGCTGTACCTTGCCGACCGCACAATATTAACCGGCAGTTCCGCAAAATCATCATCACTGGCATACGGCCTACTGAATGCACTTGAGCTTGATTCTATGGGCGTGAAGTTCCGGACTCTCCCGCAAAAGATTCTTGCAGTTGCATTCCTTCAGGCAGGCCAGCCCTTCAGCGTATATCTTGCACGCATAATCACTGCAATTCTGTCCGGCGGTTCTTCATGTATGCTTACCGGAGCAAGTACAGCAATATCACTGAGTCTTTGCGCTGTATTTCTCATGCTCAGGAAAAAGTAATATCACATAAAAATCCTGACCCTTTCGGAAAATCCGGATGGTTATTTTTTGTCTGTACATTCTGCTTACCGTTAAAGATAATCCTTCAAAGTACCGAGAAATAACACAAGATAAAAAGAGACGCAACAAAAATTTATGCGAGAAGGAGGAGAAGCAAAAATGGTCGGCAGAGTATCAGGGCAATACAGCCTTGAAGCCCTGAACAGCAGAAAAGCACACCGCAATATATATTATAACGGCGGCTACATGCAGGAATCTGATAATGCAGATATAAGCTCTTTCGGCGCACTGCTCGCTAAGGTAAATGCTGAAATGAAGAATATTCCCGAAGTACGTGAAGAAGTCGTTGCGCACTTTAAGGGGCAGATAGAATCAGGTAGTTATAATCCCCCGTTGGAGAAGCTGGCTAATGTTCTTTATGTGGCAGGTATGCTTGACACTACGGAAGAATAAATCATGCGTCCTGATGTTGAGGAGCTGATTTATGCAGTCCTTGACGAGGCTGACTGCATAGATGACCTGATTGATGCAGTGAGGGAACAGCGGGAAGCCATGAGGGAGCGCGATAATGATGCCGTTAACGCTCTCATGGATGAATCGCGGGACATATTCTTTGACGCTCAGTCGCATGAAACTATCCGCAATGAGCTAGCCAGAAAGCTCGCCGCGAAGTATTCATGCGAACCTAAAGCAAGTTCACTGGCATCAGTCATGACAGAAGATGAAAAACATAAATTCAACGGGGCTGCAGACAGATTAACGCAGTCCGTTTTTGTATTGAAATCAGAAATGATGATCTTAACCGGCCTAATAGACCAGCACGAAAAATATACGTCAATGCTTCTTTCTGAATGGCGCAGGCTCAACGGCGATAAACTTTCGCAGTCTGGTTCGGCTGATTTCAGGGGGTAAGTATAATGGGCAGTACATTCGGCGGAATGGAGATGGGCAGATCCGCGCTGAATGCGTTCCGGCTGGGAATGCAGACAGTTGGGCATAATATCTCCAACATGAGCACAGAAGGATATTCCCGCCAGAGAGTTATCTTCAAGACGGCTACACCGGAGGACATTGCGAACGTCGGGCAGCTGGGGCAGGGAATGTATGCGGGCGACATTGAACGGATACGCGATGAATTTCTTGATTTCCAGTTCAGGGACGCTCAGGCAACTTTAGGCTACTGGGAGAAGGTAACGGATCTCTATGAGAGCATACAGAACTTCATATCAGAACCTAATTCTTCAGGCATACGTGCGGCAATGGATGACTTTTTCGACAACATGAAGACCGTACAGCAGAAGCCCGAAGACACTGCGGCACGAAAAGCTCTAGTAACTTCGGCAAATTCTGTCGGTACTATGCTGGACAATCTTGTGCACAGCTTTGATGCCTACAATGAAAGCATCAACACGGAACTGCAACGATCCGTAGATGAAGCCAACCAGATGCTATACAACATGGCAGAACTGAATCTCAGAATCTCCAACGCTGAATCAATGGGACAGAACGCAAATGATTTAAGAGATCAGCGGGACTTGCTGTTAGACAAGCTATCCAAGATGATGGATATTTCCTACAATGAGCCTTTAACCAGAGACGGAATAGAAGGCGAGTTTTTCCTGTCGGTGAACGGGCGCGTTCTTGTGCAGGGGACTCACGTCAGGGAGCTTGTTGCTCATTCGTTCATGTGGGATAACCAAGTGTATTATGACGTTCAGGTCAGCGAGAACGAGTTTAACATAGTGAGTAATCCTGAAATTGCCGACGCTCTAGCCACAGGGCCGGAAAGCACATATCAGCTCAGTATTGACCGTGTAGCTAATGGTGTCGAATGGACTGCAGGCGGGGGAAATGCGCACTGTCTGGAGACTTACGCCATGAAAACTTCTGACTTCAGCGGCGGTTCAGTGCTCAATGCGGCCTCTGAAGATATACCCTATAAGTTACAGTTCCGCGTAATTGATGATGAGGAAAATCCTTCAGTCCTTACGGTGAAGATAGACAGGGAAGGCTCAGGATGGAAGCTCCGGACAGAAATTAACGGAGATGCGGCAGGAGAGGCTGTCATCAGCAACGAGAATCTTACAGTTGAGGATATTGCTAATTTCATCAACGGCAACAAAGGTTCAGTAGGGCTTGCAGTGAAGCTGAATGACGGCAAAACAAATATAACGTTCAGCTCAGAACCCGAAAATGAATCATCGCTGACATTAACGGATTACAGCGGGATGCTCGGTGCACTGTCCGAAGCAAAACGTGAACTTACTGACGTTGACATGAGGGCAGAACCTAACAGCCTTGAAGACGCACTGAATATCTCCGGCTCATTCCGCATTCAGGTAGGGACACAGGGGCCTCGCGTAACATCACAGAATTTCCGGGAGAATCCGGCGCAGGGACTCGGTGATGGTGAAATACTTGCGGCGGGTGAGGCTGGCGACAGGTACACTTTCAGGGTTGGCGTGTCGGGAGATCAGGTTGACTTTACGGCTACATGGAACAATTCACTTAACCGCTGGGTGCTCAGTTCTGACTTAGGCACAAGCAGAACAATAGATAATCATCTTGACCAAAACGGCAAAGGCAAACTTACAGTGCAGGATATTTCTGGCTTCATTAATGACACGATCAATCATGCGGCCAATAATATAGATACCCCCGACCTTGCGAATGTAAGCGTAACTATGGGCAAATCATCATCAAGCAAGGAATATACACAGTTCTACATTGAAAGCAGGGATAATCATTTGCTTTCAATATCTGATGTTGAAGGGGACTTGGCCTCGCGTTTGGGAATAGTGAATAAGAATCCTGTAATCACGATTGATGTAGAGAATTCCGACAGCCTCATAACAATACGCAACAAGATAAACGAAAAATACCAGGAAGAATTCGGACTTACAGAGCCGGAACAGTGGGTACATGCTTCTGTAGATGAAGGCTATCTGACCATATCGGCGGACGTTGCAGGAGAAGCCCAGAGAATCACTGTCATGGGTTCAGAGGACGGCAACATGCAGGTATTGAGGCGGCTTGGCCTGACACAGAACCAGCAGATATTCGTTGACGGCATGACCGACTCTGACGGCAACCAGCTATACAGCTACAGGGAAATCACATACATTCCTGACAGCGGAAAGGCTCAGGACGCATCATTCACGCTCAACAACATACGCTATCTTTCATCGGACAACAAATTCAATATGGCAAGAAGAATACCGGCAGTTACGGGAGACTCCAGCAAACGTTACAGCGCAACAGAACTTACGCAGGTCGGCGAAGGCTTATGGCTGAACCTGAAACAGGCCGGAAACACTACGATAACTGTACGGCATCACATTAAGGACGGCACGATGAAGGGCCTTGAAGAAGCGCGCGATGAGTTCATACCCAACCTTAAATCAGGACTTGACGAGATGGCTTACGGGCTGATCAAGACGATCAATGCCTATCAGTATTCGGGCTACGGAATTGCTTCGGACATAAATACTACGGGCGTTGCATTCTTCAACAATATCGGCACTCAGTCAGGAGCGGCGAACAGAATCAGCGTTACTGACAGAGTAGCAGCAGATCCCTCGCTGATAGGTGCGGCAATGGGCAAAAAGAACGAGGACGGAAAGGCTGTTAATGGTGTAAGCAGTGGCAGCGGGGACGGCACTAACGCTTCAAGAATGAATAACCTGAATTTCGCGAAGGTACTGGAGAACGGCACAATGACTATCGGAGGCATGTATGATGCAATGCTCTCACAGATAGGCACGGAGGCAGGAACAGCAAAGCTCATGTACACTACGGAAGCTACTGTGTCAGATCAGATTGACGCACAGCGTCAGGCATGTTCAGGCGTTAATCTTGATGAGGAACTGATGGACATGATCATATTGAACCGTGCGTTCGGCGCAATGTCCAGATACATTACGACTTATGATGAGATGCTCAACACTATAATTAACGGCTTCGGGCTTGTCGGCCGATAATATTTGCAAAGCCCGTTAAAATTCCTTGTGCTCTCCGAAGGATGCGGGGAGCAATTTTTATATCAACAGGAGGAGAGAATATAAATATGTACAGCCGACTGACTACAGCAACAATGTACGGAAGCCTCATGACATCACTGCAAGACAGCATGAGGAGCTTACAGGACTTGCAGAAACAGATAGCTACAGGCAACAAATACACCCGGCTTTCAGACAACCCTGCGGCAATATCGCAATCACTTTCCCTTCAGTCCGCATTGAACGCAAACGAAACATATCAGGCCAACACACAGAACGCCATAACCATGCTGCGCTACGGAGATGCCGCAATGAACAACGTACTTGACGCAGCACAGGCAATAAGGTCTCTGGTTATACAGGCAGGGAACGGCTCGCTGGATTCGTATCAGCTTCAGGACATTACGGCGCAGATTGAGGCAAACAAAAAGATCATACTCGACAACCTGAATACGAGAATATCAGGACAGTACATTTTTGGAGGGACTGACACCTCAACGAGGCCGTTTGTTGAGCAGTCAGACGGCAGCATAATATACCAGGGCAACGACGAACGCATAAAATACGCCGTAAATGACAGCCTTTTAGGGGACGTAACTTTTTCCGGAAATGATATTGTCCCCACAAATGAAAACAGCTATTTCATATGCTCGCATTACGTTCCTGTTGACTGGGCATGGACAGGCAGGGAAGAGAAAGTGCAGATCACTGTAGGCAACCGCACTCTGTCAGTGTTCATTCCGGAAGACTGGAGCGACAATGACACCATGAAGACTAATTCGGACAACATGAATTACACCGACGGAAACGGCTACAGGGATCCCAATGAAGTATCAGGTTTGAGCCTCGATGATATAGCAGGTATTGTGAACCGTTCGCTTGAGGATCACGGGGCTGACATGCTCGTTAAAGTCTATGTAGAGAAGGATTACGAGAACAACAGGCAGCAACTGATCATGAAGTCAAATACAGGAGAAAAAATCGGTATTACCGGCTGGCCTGATACTGACTATATGCCCATGCCAGCATCAATCACAAGCAAAGACCTTGACGGCGTTGACTGGAAAGACGGAGAAGGAAGCACGAACGGCCTTATGGGCAATGCAAATATCATGAACTGGAAAGGCGGTACTGATTCAGGCGAACTCACAATAACAGTGAACGGCAAGACTTATGACCCCATAGACCTGAGCGGCATAAAATCATCATCTTCACTCGTGGAAAAAATCAATGACCTTATTCATGCAGGTACGAGCGATACTATGTTTGCTTCTATGTCGGCAGGGAAACTCTCCGGACGGCTGATGCTCAACTCTGATGCAGGAAGCATATCTGTATCAGGAACAGGAAACGCAATGAGTGAGCTTTTCGGCATTCCAGATGATGAAACCTTAAACAGTACGCAGTCATCATTTACCATCAGCACGGGCGATGACAATTCCGCAAAGGTGAAGATATATATCAATGACAGCGATACACTTGAGGATCTTGCAGACAGGATTAACGGCATAGAGGGAGTTTCGGCGCGCACAAATTCAAGCGGGAATAATCTTGTGATTACCGCACAAAGAACGGGTGCGCTTCCGTCAGACAGGCTTGCGATCAATGACTCTGAAGAGGCATTGAATTATCCTTCCCTTACGATAAAAGGAGACGGCGGAGCACTGAAGATATTTGACTTCGGCAAGGGAACTTCCGTAAAGGTTGAGCCGGATAACAGACTTATAGATCACAGCCATATGGACGTATTTGACGTTTTAGGCATGGAGACTGCCATGAAGAGCAGGGAATTTCAGGAGAATGAAAAACTTGTTGTTGCTGAAGGCACACAGCTTCACTGGCGCGTGATCAGCGGGGGGCGTGCTGCTGACGTAAAGCTCAATGCAGGCGAATATGACATAGATACCCTTGCGGAAAGGCTGGCTAATGCTGGTGCAGGGTGGCTTGAGGTTTCGGTCAGTGAGGACACCAACGACGATTACGGAACTTTCACGGAAAACGGCGAGGTCATCGGGAAGGCAACCCTTGACGCTGAGGCAGTAACAAAACGGCTCGTGATTCGCGGCTACGATGCTGAACAGGTCATATTCCTCGACATGAACGAATACAATTATGCGGATCAAATGGGACTGTCTACGGCTCTGCGTACTGACGGTTATACAGAAACCATGAACGGAACCGGAACAAGATGCGTGAACTTCCCTTCCGCACCGTGCGTTGATGATAATGTAGGCGTGCCTATCAGAGTACAAATGAATTGCGGGACATATTATGACGTGGATCTCAAAAAGGCTTATGTTGTTGACCCCAAGACCGGTTTTGTTGACCGCAACAAGGTAATGCAGGCAATCGTTGACGGCGTGAATGAACAGGAAGGTTACGATATTATGGGCTGTACTGTTCATATTGACAGGTACGGAGCAGAGATAGCAGACTCATCAGCAATATATTTCCTTTCTGGCGAGGCATTCACGCTGGTAGATATGCCGTTCAATGACCCAGAATGGAGCGATTATTCCGGCGGCATTGCTGCACAGATGGGCATTCACGGCGGCGTTACGTCAAACCTGAAGCAGACGAAAGTACCAATGAAAGACAATGCTACGTTTGAGGAGGCATACGGTTCTGCATCGGCGGACTTCAGAGAGGGAACTATACGCTTCTCGAATCTTGCTCATGAAGTGGAGATAGACGTTAGCGCAACTGATACAGTGAAGGACATAGTTGACCGTTTGCGCATTCAGGCCGGAGACTGGCTGTACGTGAACTATTACGATGAACACATGGGACAGGTTGACACACGCAACACAGGAGACTATCCGCTAATATCAATATCATCTGTTGACGGCTCTGCGGTGAATGTCCTTGACGTTAAGGGACACATAGCACAGGACGCGCTCGGACTCTCTACGGGCATTCAGACACGACTAAACCCTGCAGGGGATGAAGGGGACGAAACCGGAATACGGGCTTTCAAGTGGGACATAGGCAATGACGAGGCAGAATTACCTGCAACAACATTAACGCTGACAGTTGCAGGATATGAGCACACCATTGATCTTACAGCTATACGCGATGTTACGTTCAGCGACATTAATTCTGATTATCTTGTAGATGCAAGAGACGTGGCGGAGTTCATTAATGCAAGAATGCAGGATTATGACGTGAAAGCCGAAGTGAATCAGGACAACGAACTAATGATATGGTCTTTGCGGGGTTATTCCGTTGAGATGAAATTCATGAAAGATGACGCTGACGTAACCGCTGCATTTCGCGGCAGTGAGGCATCTGCACGAACATACTACAGGGGCGGCTATAACCTTGAAGGCAGTGCAGACACTCGCGGCGTTGATGCTGGCAGCTTCTACGGCTCTGGAATACATACCCAGAACGCTACGATACGTTCAGGAGCAAACACCATGAGGCAGAACGGCTTTGGCGTCATCAACGACATTGTAGCGGCAATAGAGGCAGGCAACAGGGACGATCTTTCCGACAAGATGCTTCCGAGACTCGATGACTTCATCAATAATATTCTGTCGGTAATGGCGGAGGATGGAGCACTTCAGGCAAGATATACCTACAACACAGAACGGCTCGTAACTGAAAGCGCGATAATGGACGAACAATATGACAACCTCGTGAAGATTGACCCGGCGGACGCAATATCACAGCTCATGATTGCGGACTATATGTATCAGGCTAACCTTGCTGTGATTTCACGGCTGATTCAGCCCACGCTTCTTGACTTCCTGAGCTAGAGAGAAATATGTATTTATCCCTCTGTCTTTACGGCGGAGGGATTTTTTGTGTGCTGTCAGAACAGGAGTGTAAGCAGGGGAACGCTCACCAAAGATATTACGGTAGAGACAACAACGCATCTTGCAGCAAACTGGTAATCCTTTCCGTACATTTCCGCAATAATTTCCGTGTTGGCCGCGGCGGGCATAGCAGTAAGTACAACTGCAACCTGCCACAAAATATCATCTACTCCTGCAGACTTCAGCAGGACGATATATATCACCGGCAGAATCACCAGACGTACAGCCGTAAGTTTGAACGCATCAGTGTCGAATGCCGAACGTATATCGCTCTCACCCAATGCCGCACCGATAATCATCATGGACAGAGGCCCGGTCATGTCGCCGATATTCTTCACTGCTACGGACAGTACTCCCGGCAGCCTGAAGGGCATGAACATCAGCGCGATTCCGATAAACACTACTGCAAGGCTTGGAGTCTTCAGCAGAATCATCATGCGTTCCCTGAAGTCCCCTTCATCCACGAACAGGGACAGGCCAAGAGTCCATATCAAGACACGGACAGGCAGAAGATAAAACGAGGCGTAAAACACTCCTTCAGCACCGAACACCGAAGCAACTATAGGCATTCCGGCATTTCCTGCGTTGGAGAACAGAGTCGCGAACTCAAGCACTGCACGGCGGTTAGAGGGTTCTCTGCGCCACAGGATTTTTGCCATAAGCCACGCTATGAGGGTGCAGACTGTTGAAATGATGAGTATCTTTCCGGCAGAAATTAATTCACTGAGTCCTATATCAACGTTAAACGAGTTCAGTATCATGCAGGGAAGCGTTATATCAAGAAGCAGGTTTATGAAGCTGGAGCGTCCTTCATGCTTTAAGATTTTCGTTTTCGCCATGATTATCCCGGTAACTACATAGACGAACATTAAAGCCTGAGTGTTAAGCATTCGTTCAAATACGCTCATGATTTGCACCTCACGGTAAGAATTTCACAGCATTATAACAGCAAAAAAAATCCTTCCGGTTAGCGCGAATACCCGGAAGGATATTAGTTGTATAAAATTATTCGTCTCATTTTCTGATTTTATGCCGCCGGTATCAAGCTCTGTATCTGTAGTTCTTTCACTGCCGCCAGCACAGACAATACGCCGTCCTTGCTGGGATCCTGCTGTTCTTCCTCCTGATTCACAGCCTCAAAGATTGGAGTACCCTTCGCAACCGTAGCAGTAAGTTCTTCGGTGTCAGTCTTTTCGCGTGTAATCTCGCTTCTAGCCTTAGCCGCAATAGCCGCCGCTTTAGCCGCAACCTGCCTGTCCTGCCCTGAAGGATCCGCCGGAGCACTTGCCGCCCTCTGTACCTGCTGCATGTTCCGCAGAGTCTCTTCGGGAGTACTGCCCTGCTTCAGCCTGATGGGAACTTCACCGCCTGTGATGTAGCTCTTTCCGTCCGGGCCTTCAGTGTAGGTGTAGCTGACTCCTCCGCCGAGTTCCCCTGCTGCTGCCTGATGTGCCGCTTCATGTGCAATGACCTCGCGCTCTATGTCCTTCATCTCCTGAACCTGAGCGTCTTTCTCGTCTTCGGCTTTTTCGTCTTCCTTGCGGGCTTCACGCTTCTCTGCCTCTGATTTGATGATGTTCTGCGTGTCGTCGGTCTTCTTTGAGTCTTCCTGCTCCTTGCTGTTTATGTCCTCCGTAGCAATGCCGCCGCTAACACGGTTGAGTTCTTCCTCTGTGCCCTTCATAGTAACGGAAGCACCGGTAATGTAGCGTCTGCCGTCAGTCCCTAAAGAGTAATGATAAACCGTATGAACCTGTGCGGAATTTCCCAGCTTGGCCTTCAGGCTCTGTTCCTCCGCAAGTATTTCCTGTTCCCGTGCCTTCTTGTCATCGTCTATTTCCTGAACCCTGCTGACGTTCTGAACTTTCGATACGTCCTGCATCATAGGCTCTAGGTATCCTGCCGAAAGCATTGAAGTTACCTGCATATTTAGTCCACCTCCTTGTTGTGCGAATATTATACTAAACTTTTGACATTAGCTCCCACAATATAAGCTCGAAACCCTGCCAGCCCTCAGCCCTGTTAGTCTTCTCCAGAAACGACAGCCTCACAGCACCGAGCATGAAGCGTTTGATCCTTTCCGCGCCAAAATTCTTGAGTGCATTGCGGGACTTCATCAGCGCATAATTCTTCTTCGCCGGGTCAGTCCCGGCAGCCTTCAGTGCCTCGTCCGCGTATTTCCCCTGAAAGCATGACATGACCAGTGCAGGCCGTAACCTGTTCGTTATTGCCGTGAGTGTAGGCAGCAATGGTGCATTACGGAGGTGCTTCAATCCCCGCGCAACATCACCGGGCTTGTTGTCGCAAATGCCGTCAAGAAACAACAGCTGTGCTTTTCCGCCTTCATCGAACGAGAGATTTTCCACGTCCGACAGCGTAACTTCCCGGCCTTCCGCGAACAGTGCAAGTTTGCGGACTTCCGAGCGTAATTCCTCCTGACTCTCTATGCTCTCACCAAGTACCTGTGCGGCATCAGGGGCAATCCTGAATTTCTCTTCCTTTGCGAGCGATAATATCCAGTCCTTGCGCTTCCATGGGGGGATTTGGGCTTCAGGTTCTATGATGGTTATGTCCTTTGCTATGGGCTTGAGATTCTTTGTGTCGGTGCTGAAGACAAGAATCATTATGCAGTCGGCGTTGTCGTCCTCTATGAGATTTGCGAGCCCGTCCGGGAATTTTCCGAATGATTCTGCATTCTCTATCACGATAACTTCACGCTGTGCGAACAGTCCGGGAGTTATGGCGGTCTCAAAGAGTTTTTCCCACGTCCCGAACGTGTTTGCTTCGTATTTCCCGCTGAGAGGCCAGCCCTTTTCTGCAAGTTCATGTATCTTGGCGGTTAGCTGCCTTCTCTGGGCTTCACTGTTCTCTATGGCTATTATGTTCGGCATTGTATAGTATAAACATATAGACTTCCGGGCCGTTATTGTAAGAGGTTATCATGTCTTTCTCTAGAAGTCCGAGTGATTCAGCCCGTTTCGCAAGCAGGGGCTTGATCTGTTCATCATCTTCATTGTTCCTGAACTTATAGCCGACATACCATGCTTTGCCGCCATTCAGGGAAGTTATGAAGTAATCTCCTTCCTTAGCCTGTTCTGTGCTTTCTGAGATCGGGAAGTCTGCACTAATATATTTCAGCAAGTCATCTTTTGCAGGTACAGCTTCGGGTACAGAGGAGTACATGTCCATTGAGGCAATATATACGAATAAAGCAGCTCCCTTCAGAGTGCTCATGTTTACTATTGTATCCGTAGCTCTTGATGCATTGGTAGGCTCTCTGCCGGAAGACGCCATAAATATAGACAAAAGACCGTAAATGACAGTAAGCGATATTATGAACACCAGAACTGCATTCAATGCAGGTACAATACGTTTTATGTATTTCATTATCACTGCTTGTTTTTCTCCTAACATACAGCAAAAAATAAACCCTCCCGTAAACAGCAGGGAGGGCACTAACATTTAGCCTTTCACTACGATATTCACGAGCTTATCCGGCACAACAATAACCTTCACTATATCCTTGCCTGAAATCTTATCCTGTATGAATTTCTCTGCAAGTATCCCGGCTTGAAGCTCCTCACGCCCAAGCCCTGCAGGACGTTCGAACTTTCCGCGAACCTTCCCGTTGATCTGCACTACAACAGTAACGCTGTCCTGCACGAGCGATTCACCGTCAGCAACAGGCCAGGCTGCAAGGCTCAGCATATCCTGATGCCCGAGCATCTCCCATAACTCTTCGGTGATATGGGGGCAGAACGGGGATAAACAGTTCAGCAGAACGTCAACTGCCTCGCGTTTAAGCTCCCATGCTTCCGGCGTGTCATCATTGAGGGAATATACGGCGTTCACCAGTTCCATCAGTCTGGCTATGGCTGTGTTGAACTGCTTTTCGTCGTATATGTCGTGCGTAACGTCGCGTATCGTCGTGTGAATCTTCCGCTTGAAGTCCCGCAGCTTTGAGTCCTTCAGCTCATTCATGGCGATAATCTTTGTGCCGTACTCTTTGAGCTTCTCCGCATTATCCTCAACATAACGCCATACGCGGTTCAGGAATCTGTGAGTCCCTTCAACGTTACGATCCGACCATTCAAGATCATTGTTCGGCGGTGCGGCAAATAGTATGAACAGCCTGATAGTATCTGCTCCGTACTTCTTCACCATCTCCGTTGGGTCTACGGTGTTTCCGAGCGATTTCGACATTTTCGCGCCGTCCTTGATGACCATTCCCTGAGTCAGAAGGCGGGTGAAAGGCTCTCTGTATTTTGTGAGGCCGATATCAGTCAGGAATTTCGCGAAGAATCTCGCATAAATCAGGTGCAGACATGCGTGCTCAATCCCTCCAATATACTGATCCACCGGCATCCAGTAATCTACGTCTGATTTCTCGAATGGTGCTTTAGTGTCTCCGGGCGAACAATAGCGGTCAAAGTACCAAGACGAGCAGAAGAACGTATCCATAGTATCTGCCTCGCGTCTTGCCGGGCCTCCGCAGTGTGGGCATGTAGTGTTCAGGAACTCCGGAAGGTCTAACAGCGGGGAGTGTCCGACTTCCTTCACTTCTACGTCTTCAGGGAGTCTTACGGGCAGCTGGTCTTCAGGGACGGGGACAACTCCGCACTTATCGCAGTACACGAACGGGATCGGGGTCCCCCAATACCTTTGGCGTGAAATGAGCCAGTCGCGCAGCTTGAAGTTCACCTCACGCTTGCAGATTCCCTCACGTTCTCCCCAGTCAATCATTTTCGTGATGGCTTCAGCAGTCGGAAGGCCGTCGAACTGTCCGGAGTTGCAGGCTATTCCGTCCTCCTCGAATGCGTGAGGCATCGCTGCACCGTCCAGCTTTGTGCCGTCAGCAGGATTAATGACGGGGATTATCGGAATCCCGTATTTGCGGCAGAAGTCAAAGTCTCTCTGATCGTGCGCGGGAACTCCCATGATTGCGCCCGTGCCGTAATCTATGAGGATATAGTTTGCGATCCATATCGGAATCTTTTTGCCTGTTACGGGGTGAATGCCGTAAAACGGAGTCTTGTAGCCGAGCTTCTCTGCACCAGCGTCGGAACGTTCAATAGAAGTCTGTGATGATACTTTCTTTACGAACTCCGCGAGCTTCTGTGCGTCTTCAGGTGTCATTTTCTCCTGCATTTTGCGCACTAATTCATGTTCCGGAGCAAGGGCAATGAATGTTATTCCGTATACCGTATCGAATCTTGTTGTGAATGCTTCAAGCTCATAATCTAATTCAGGTATCTTGAATGACAGCCTTGCACCTTCAGAACGTCCGATCCAGTTCGTTTGCATGATCCTGACCCTGCGGGGCCAGCCGGGGTTTAAGTCTTTTTCTATGTCGTCAAGCAATTCCTGCGCATAGTCCGTGATCTTGATGAACCACTGCTTTAGATTCTTTTTCGTTACGGGAGTACCGCATCTCCAGCACCCGCCGTCAACAACCTGCTCATTAGCCAGAACAGTCCCGCATGTACTGCACCAGTTCACCGGGGCTTCTTTCTGGTAGACGATTCCGCGCTTGTACATTTGAAGGAATATCCATTGATTCCAGCGGTAATACTCCGGAAGGCACGTTATGGCTTCCCGTCTCCAGTCGTAGCTGTAGCCCATGCGCTTTAGCTGTTCAGTCATGTAGGCAATGTTCGAGAGCGTCCAGTCATGCGGCTTGGTCTTGTACTTGATTGCGGCATTCTCTGCGGGCATTCCGAAAGAGTCAAAGCCTATGGTGTAGAGTACGTTCTTTCCGTTCTTGCGTAAGAATCGGGCTAATACATCACCTATCGAGTAATTGCGAATATGTCCCATGTGAAGCGCACCGCTCGGATAGGGGAACATCTCAAGACAGAAGAATTTTTCCTTTGAGGTGTCTGTATGGGACTCGAAACAGTGTGCATTGTTCCAGCGTTCCTGCCATTTTGATTCTATGCTGGCAAAATCGTAAGGCATCTGTAAATTCATACCTCCATAAAATTTTTGCATGTGTTTTAGGGAATTATACAACAGCAAAAAGGGCAAAAAAATTCTCCCTGCCGCAATGACAAGGAGATATTGATATTTTTACGGTTTAGTTCGCTGCGCAAGGACTTTCCTGCGGACGGTGTTATCGAACGGCCATAGCTCTCCGAATTTGTAGTCCCATTCATCCGGCATGAATTTACCGAAACCGTTTGCCGTCGTAAATGTAATTTCGCCGTTGTATATATTTCCGTAGGCAATATACAGATCAACACGGACATGTTCAAAGCCGCTGCATAATCTTAAAGCAATATTCTTCATATCATCATATTTTTGGGGGCATGGAGCTTCGCCGGTATAAGCTGTATGATCTGGTCTCGTGAACGGTAATAAATTCCAGTTCATATCATAAAAACTTATGGACAAATCAACATTTCTCCTGCCGAAAGTTGCAAAGCAGAAACAAGGCTTCCCGTTAAAACAATAAAACTTATACTCATTGATAGTGTCTCCTATGTACTGTTCAATGAGAATTTTAGGCCTTATGTCCCTGTAGTGCATCTCAAATCCCATATAGGCAAAGTTGCGGGACATTGCACGGTCATATTTATGCTTCAAGGCTTCAAGATCAAGCGCATTTTTATCCTTCACCAGCGTAACACTTCCGCAGTCATGGTTGCACTTGATTACGAACTTATCCGGCAGTGCATCAAAATCAATCTCATCAAACGAGTCATATACTCCCAGTAACGGAATAAGATACTGCCCGCCGATTTTCTCCCGTATCCATTCCCGCACAAGATACTTATCTGCAAGCCGTGTCTTCTCTGGCGTAGGCATATAGAGCTTCGAGACATGTATTTTTTCGTTGTAGGTTTTAGGGTTATCCCAGTCAAGTTTACGCCCGAATATAGCTTCATACCTCTTGCTGATTTCTGCTTCAATCTCCGCATAAGTCATCTGTGTACGGCGTTCATATTCTTTCTGATTTCTGCGTTCCCTTGCTTCATGCCATGCACGGCTCACAGGATTATTCTTGATGTTCAGATTCTTGCGTATGAATTCTGCAGCTCTGCCTAACATGCTTCTGCCTCCCCCATATACAAAAAACGTCCCGCAGATTCTATTCTGTGAGACGTTTTACAGCCGCTATCTATAATCGCAACAAATTCAAGCATTGCCGTCTGCCCTTTCTTCATATTGTTAATGATTCAATTTTTGTTATTATATCACTCTGTTTTAAGCTCATGCCGTGATATAATTTATAAAATTTCATAGAAAGGACGCTTGACAAAATCAAAATGGCCACCATAATTGACACAGCACACAGCACACAGCACACAGCACACAGCACACAGCACACAGCACACAGCACACAGCACACAGCACACAGCCACCCTTATCCGTAAAATTTGAAGAATACGAACGCGAACGCCTTGATGAAATATATGACGAAGTTGCGCCTTATTCTGAGATGGCGAAGAATGAGAGATATTTTCTCAATGGCATAATACGCTACTTGAAACCTAGTAAAATACTTGAAGTAGGTATAGCAAACGGCGGAGGCACTGTAATAATACTTAATGCAATACGTGATTTAGATAACTCGTACCTTATTTCTGCCGACTACTGCGAAAAATTTTACGCAGGAGATTCATCGAAACCTTCAGCGTCAGATAAGCTTTCAGGATGGCTTATTGATGATAAATTCCCGTATCTTAAAGATAAATGGACAGTATATAGAGGAGGAGATGTTTCCCGTTATGTTGAAATTATAAGGGGAAATATTGATATGCTTGTTCTTGATACTGCACATAGCCATCCTTGGGAAACCTTGAATTTTCTCTGCGTACTTCCGTTCATGAAAAAAGATTCTTGGTGCGTGCTTCATGATATTTCACTGCCTATAATAGGACGCTTCAATGATTTGGCGTGCCGTTATCTTTATGGCCATGCAGCATCTGATATAAAAGTTATGCCGGTATCAGATTATGATTCATATTTCGCTAATATAGGGGCATTCCATGTTACAGAAGACACAATAAAATATGTACAGAATTTGTTTGAGAGTCTGCTGAATCTATGGACTTCTGTTCCTGATGTATACGGCAAAGCAATTCCCGGAGTATTCAGTCCTATGCGGACAGAAGATTTTAATGACATAAAAAATATTATCAGCAAGTATTATCCCCAATATATGAACCTATTTAATGGCGCAGTAAAAGCCCAGCAGGATATTGCGGCCAAAAGGATTAAAGAATACAGGAGCTTAAACGGGATATGGAAACGGAACTTACCTCTAAGTTATGCTCTGATACATACAATCAATACGAGGATACTAAAGATACTGTCAATGAGCAAAAATTATGTCCGGCATCACTTTCCACGAAGTTTTGAGACTGCAAAAATGCTCAAACGCAAATTATACGGCAGGTAAAGCTATCTCCCTGCCTCAATCTCCCCTAACTTCTCCTCAAAACCGTAAATAGTAGGGTCAATCGTATCTACGGTTTTATTCAGCTCGTCCATAAGCCTGAAGCGTTTATTT
>CAJOES010000034.1:0-17253 GCA_905233455.1 uncultured Synergistales bacterium
ACAAGGTCATATCCGCAGAACCTCAGCTTACGGAAATTGACTCGCGTTTCGGCGACGCAGATCACGGAATCACTATGACGAAAATCTGCACCACAATCAAGAAATCCCTTGACGAAGACAGCAACGGCATAAAAGACATGCTGAACCATGCCGCAGAGTCTGTCCTCTCCTTGAGCGGCGGCAGTGCTGTCCCTCTCTGGAATACATGGCTTGACGGCCTACAGGAGAATGCTCCGGAAGGAAATGAAATAGATACAGCCGGGCTGAAAGCTGTATTTGCGAATGCCTTTGAGGAGTTTTCCGACATGTCCGGGGCAGTTGTAGGCGACAAAACCATAATGGATGCTCTACAGCCAGCTTCTGAAGCTATAGCCTCATATTCAGGGAGCGATGAAGGGGAAATGCTGACTCTTGCCGCTGAAGCCGCCGTAAAGGGCACGGAGGCAACCAAAAACTTCAAGGCAAAATTCGGGAGGGCTAAAAGCTACGGAGCAAAGACTATCGGGACTCCTGATGCCGGGGCTAAATCAATGAGCTGTTTCTTTGAGGGATTAGCTGAAGCATAGTTACTTGTATTTCCTGTTGCAATAATCTCATTTACTGCAGATAATTTCACACATTCCCATTAACTTTTTTCGGAGGAGGTTAGTTCTCTATGAAGATGAAGAAGTTCATCAACAGTCCTGATACTGTTACAGATGAAGAGCTTGAAGGGCTTGGTTTGTCGAACAGCGATATTATCCGTGTTGAAGGTCATATGGTGATCAGCAAAGACCTTGACACAGCAGACCGTGTTACAGTCGTAACCTATGGAGGTTCAGGCCACGAACCCGCACAGGCAGGATATGTCGGCAAAGGCGCGCTTGATATTCAGGTTGTCGGTGATATTTTCGCGGCACCCAACGGCCAGCTCGTATTTGAGGCCATGCAGAAGGCGGACAAAGGGCACGGTGTACTGCTTCTCACGCTGAACTATGCCGGAGACCAGCTCGCGGGCAGGCAGGCAATGAAGCTCGCAAAGAAGGCAGGAATGAATGTCCGGCAGGTCATCACTGACGAGGAGATCCAGTATGACCCGGAAGGCGAGGACAACAAGCGCGGTCTTGCTGGAGCTGTTGCCATGTATCACATTGCAGGGGCGGCGGCAAGGGAAGGCAAGACTCTTGACGAGGTTGCAGAGATCTGCGAGAAATACGCAAAGAATATGGCTTCAGTAACAGTGAAGGTCAGCGATGCAACCCATCCCCAGACTGCTACGTCATTCGGTGATCTCGGCGAAACTGACTTAATGGAGATCGGAGCAGGACAGCACGGAGAAGGCGGCGGTGTGAGAGTTCCTATGATGTCAGCTAAGGAGACTGTCGCGAAAGTTGCCGAAGCACTGTGCAGGAATCTGGATATTGCTTCAGGCGATAAGGCTTTTGTCATGATCAACGGCTGCGGTGCTACAACCATGATGGAGATGCTGATACTCTACAAGGACACGGTGAATTACCTGAAGGGCAAAGGGATTGAAGTTGTCGCTAACATGGTCGGCGAGATACTGACTGTTCAGGAGGCCGGGGGCTTCCAGATGAATATAGCGAAGTGGGACGACGAGACATTAAGGCTCTGGAAGACTCCTGCGCATACTCCGGCATTTTTCAGGGAATAAGAAAAGGTTAATCAATCATGGCTGATTCAGTAGGAAACAAAATAGCGAAAGATTATCATTTAGAGGTTGCACCTCCAAAACAGGATTTCTTTGCTAAGGGCTTAGGGCACGGAGACTGGGGAATGAAGAACAGGCTTTCCCGTCTCTTCAATCCTAAGAGCGGGAACACCGTAATGCTTGCTTTCGATCACGGCTACATTATGGGTTCTACTGCCGGGTTAGAGCGCATTGACGTAACTATTGCCCCATTAGCCGAATATGCTGATGTCCTCATGGCTACGAGGGGTGCGATTCGTTCCTGCATTTCCCCGACGGTCAACAAGCCTTTATGCCTGAGAGCTACATATGATGCGAGCGTCCTGAAGGATGATATGAGTGTTGGCGGAGGATGCGGTGCGGACATGGAAGCTGCCCTGCGTATGAATGCTTCTGCTGTTGCGATTCAGTGTTTCGTTGGAGGTGCCGGTGAATCCTCAAGCCTTGAGACACTCTGCCGTGCTGTTGATGCCGGCGAGCGTTACGGAATGCCGGTGCTGGGAGTTACTGCGGTCGGTAAGGAGATGGCCAGAACCACACAATACTTCCTGCTTGCAACAAGGATTCTGGCGGAACTTGGAGCAAGTTTCGTGAAGACATATTACTGCGATGATTTCGAGAAGGTAGTCGCTGCATGTCCTGTTCCGATAGTTATCGCGGGAGGCAAGAAACTTCCGGAAAAAGACGCGCTTACGATGGCATACAGAGCTATTTCCGACGGTGCTAAAGGTGTCGATATGGGAAGGAACATTTTCCAGAGCGAGAACCCAACAGCAATGTGCCGGGCAGTAGCTAAAGTAGTTCACGAAGGATACAGCGACAAAGAGGCTTACGAGTTTTATCAGGAGCTTGCCGGGAAATAAGGCAGGAAAGGAAAATATCATGTCGGCAGAATATATGCACGTAGGTATTCCGGTTCTGAACAGGAAGCCGGGAATGGTTTACAACGAGTGGGGCAAATTCTGGGTTAATCCCAGCGTTGACGCTTACGACTATAAGATAGAGTACCTGAAGTTTGAGGAAGGGACGCGCTTCCCTGAGATACTTTCGAAGCAATTTCACGTAGCCTATAAGGTTGACGATTTAGACGCTTATGCGGAGGATGCTGACCGGATAATTTTCGGGCCTGAGCGTGTGAGTGATACTGTAAGGCTGGCGTTTGTCGTGAAGGATGACGCGATAATTGAGCTGTACGAGGACAAAGGCTAGCTGAAGGAAGAGGCAGAAAGGAGTCGTTCTTTCGGGGGCGGCTCTTTATTTATGTCGGCGGAAAAAAGAATTGTGAAAGTGTACGGCAAAAAACAAGGCTTTATGCTATAATAATTTTACGAGAAACACTATAAGACACAAAACCTTGCTATTGAAATATAGTTATTATATCACATAGCTTTGCAGGGCGTTAGTGTTCTTATGGAAAAATTTTTATGCGTTGATAGGTTGTAGGAATGAGGAACAGTTAAACACACTAACGGATAATATTTAAGGAGGTAATAAATTCATGAAGAGAAAAGGATTCACTCTGGTAGAACTGCTGATTATTATTGCGATTATCGGAACGTTAGCGGCAACAATGACAGTTTCAATGGGAGACAGCATTAGTTCTGCGAAGGCAACAACAATACTGAACAACATAGCGGCAGTGAAAACGGCAGGACTGCGTTACTATTCTGACCATATGATGGATGATGCTACTACTGCTGCTGCTGTCAAGTTTGATGTTGATTCTCTCAAGGCGAATTATATTGATATTGACAACTTTTCTACAGCGAACACGAAATACACGCCAAGCGGTTCTGAGGGAGTATCGAATGCAAGCGGCTGGGCTATTACCTGCGATTTTAATAATGAGCCTGACAAAGTAAAAATAGGGGAGTTACTGAAGAAGAACCCATCATATAAGAGCATCGTTTTTGCCGATGCCAAGTACGGTATTAAGGTAACCATTCTTAACGGTAAAGCCGCTCTGATGGATTAATTTGTATGACGAAGCTATAAACCTACAGCCAACCAACATAAAAAGAGCCTCCCTTTCGCGGGGAGGTTCTTTCTTCTCTATCTTCCTGAATATGCCTTCTTCATTCTCTCTAATGCCTCGTGAATATATCTCGTCGGGCACGCAAGATTCCATCTCTCGAAACCCTCGCCCTGTTTCCCGAAAACATACCCTTCATCGAAGAACAGTCTAGCCTCATAGTGATTGATGTGTTCAATCTCCCGGTAATCCAGTCCCAAGCCGTTAAAGTCCAGCCACAGAAGATACGTCCCTTCAAGGTCATACACCTTCACCGCAGGGAACTCCCGCGCCATGAAGTCCGCAATGACCTTTCTGTTAGTGTCGATAACGGAAATGCACTCGTCCAGCCATTCGCCGCACTGCCTGTATGCCGCCTCACACGCCCGGTAACCGAGAATGTTGCACTTAGGGTTAGTGTTGGACAGCTTCAGGGACGCAAGAAACTTGCTGCGCAGTTCAGGGTTAGGGATAAATATATTCGAGGTCTGAAGCCCTGCAAGGTTGAATGTTTTGCTAGGTGCTGTGCATACTATGCAGTTGTTCGCGGCCTCTTCAGACAGGGAAGCATATACCGTGTGGACGTGTCCCGGCATGATCAGATCCGCGTGAATCTCATCGGATACAACTAACACATCATGTTTCAGGCAAATATCAGCAATCCTCTCAAGCTCCGCACGTGTCCAGACTCTGCCGCATGGGTTATGGGGACTGCACAGGATAAACATTTTCGTGTCAGGGTCTGAAGCCTTACGTTCAAGATCCGCAAAATCTATCCCGTATCTTGTGCCGTAATTGAGCATGGGAGAATCCACCAGAACGCGCCCGGTGAGCCTGATTGCGTCATACATGGGGTAATATACCGGTGTCGTGAGCATTACGCCTTCGCCCGGACGCGTGTACGTCTTGACGGCCTCAAAGAACGCATCAACCACGCCGTGAGAGGGCAGAATCCATTCCGGCTGTGCGTTCCAGTTATGGCGGGTCTTCTGCCATGAACATACTGCGTCAAGATAGCTGTCTGTAGGGTTTGCGTAACCCATGACGGAAGAGTCTAATTCATGCTTCAGTGCGTCTATTATCTCCGGAGCTGTAACAAATTCCATGTCCGCAACAGAGAACGGGATAATGTCCTCATCTTCTTTCACGCCGTATTTCATCATTTCGTCCCATTTGAACGCGCCGGTGTGATGGCGTTTGTGCACCGTATCAAAATCATACTTCAACATAAAATCTCCTTTCTGCTTTTGTGGTTATAACAAATCCCCTCTGCCGGGTATCAACAGAGGGGAGAAAATATCTAGCTGTGCGGTCTAGTCTTCTTCCTTCACGACCTGTATTGCGAGTTCGTCTAATCTCTCCTGCTCAACTTCATCGGGAGCACCGGACATCAAGCACTGTGCCTTCTGTGTCTTAGGGAAGGCTATAACGTCGCGTATTGAGCTTCCTCCGCACATGAGCATCACGAGACGGTCAACACCGAAAGCTATTCCGCCGTGAGGGGGTGTCCCGTATGACAGCGCGTCAAGGAAGAATCCGAACCTGCGTTTTGCTTCCTCAGGAGTGATACCCAGGCACTTGAAGAGCCTAGCCTGAACGTCCGGGTCATGAATCCTGATTGATCCTCCGCCTACCTCATTGCCGTTGAGGACGCAGTCATATGCACGGGCTAAAGCGTTTGCCGGGTCTTCATCGAACGGCGTATCATTGTCCAGCGCAGGAGACGTAAACGGATGGTGCATTGCTGCCCAGCGTTTTTCTTCCGCACTCCACTCAAACAGCGGGAATTTCGTTACCCACAGAAAACGCCAGTTATCCGGAGAATTGTCGAACAGGTCAGCCCTTGCCCGGCCAAGCTCAAGCCTCAATGTGCCGAGAATCTCGCAAGCTTTCTGCCGCGATTCATTCGCGACGATGAACAGCGCATCATCAGGCTGCATGTTGCCGAGTTCACGAACTTTATCGACTTCTTCAGGCTTCAGGAATTTCACTAACGGCCCTTTGAGTCCGTCCCCCTTATAGAGGAAGTTCGCAAGCCCGGAAGTGCCGAGCTTTATTGCACGCGCCTCCAAGTCCATAATTTCTTTGCGGGACATAGATGCACCGCCCGGAAGCCTCAAGCCGCGCACAACTCCGCCGCCTTCAAGAATCTTCCTGAAAGGCTCAAACCCCGAATCCCTGAAAGCATCAGCCAAATCGCAAAGTTCAAGTTTGACGCGCAGGTCAGGTTTGTCGCTTCCGTACCTGTCCATAGCTTCCCAGTAAGGCATACGGATAAACGGTGTCGGAATGTCTGTATTCAGAATCTCTTTGAACAGCCCCTTCATGTAGCCTTCTACAAGGTTCATGATGTCGTCCTCAACAATATAGCTCATCTCTATATCTATCTGCGTGAACTCCGGCTGTCTGTCCGCCCTCAAGTCCTCATCACGGAAGCATCTCGCAATCTGATAGTAACGGTCAAAACCCGAAATCATCAGAATCTGCTTGAACAGCTGCGGGGACTGCGGAAGGGCATAGAAGCATCCCTGATTCACACGGCTTGGGACAAGATAATCACGCGCTCCTTCAGGAGTTGCCTTAGTGAGCATTGGAGTCTCAAGCTCAACAAAATTGCGTTCGCCGAGAAAATTGCGTGTGAATGCGTTGATCTTTGCACGTGTCCGCAAATTCTTCTGCATCTTCTCACGGCGCATATCAAGGTAACGGTACTTCAGGCGTATATTCTCGTCTACCGTGTCGGTATTGTCTCCGACCTCAAACGGCAGTGGCTTGGCCTTCGACAGCACGAGAAAATCACTTGCGACGATCTCAATATTTCCCGTCTTCAGCTCAGGATTCTCTGTGCCTTCCGGACGTATGCGCATTTTTCCCTTCACTGCAACACAGAATTCATTGCGCAGTTTTGACGCAAGCTCGTGTATCTCTCCGGCTTCAGGGTTGAAGACTACCTGAATGCAGCCGGTCCAGTCCCAAATTTCAATAAAGATTATTCCGCCCAAGTCCCTGCGTGCACGAACCCAGCCGTTAGCCCTGACTTCCTGCCCCGCGTCTGATTCATCGAATGTGCCGCAAAGTTTTGTTCTCTGCCATGTCTTGTCGAATATTTGTGCCAATATTTACACTTTCCCTTCATTAAATCTTGCTCATATCATGCCTATATTATACGACGTGCCAGAATTCCCCAAAGTTCTTCATGAGCATCTATCGTCAATGTGTCCGTATCGTGAATAAACTCTCCTGCAATGCTTGAAGCTATATCATTCTTCCGTAACTTTTCCTGTGCTTCCTGTACTCTGTCTGGAGGAACTACGGCTATAAGCATTCCCGACGATATGAGGTTATACGGGTTGAAGCCCAATGCTTTTGCGGCCTTCAGTGTCAGCGGCGATACCGGCAGGTCATCATACAGCTTTAGCCCTAAATTGCAGGCCCGTGCAGTCTCATACAGTGCCCCGTTGAGTCCTCCTTCTGTGGGATCGTGCATGTAGCGCGCATATTCCCGGAGAATCCCGGCAGGTCTCAGCACCGACAAATCTCCCTGCCAGCTCCGTATTTCCGCAAGTTCTGACGGCGTGAACAGTCCCGCGAAAAGTTCCGGCCTGTCATGCGCGATTATGCTCATACCCTCAAGCCCCGCATGTCCCGTGAGCAGTATCACGTCTCCTGCATGAATATTCCTCGTGCTGAGTTCGTATCTGGTGATGCCGAGCATTGTACCGGATATTACCGGCTGTTCATATCTGTCGGTAAGCTCCGTATGCCCTCCGGCTATGGCTATGTTGAGTGATCTGCATGTTGCGTGAATTTCCCCCATGATGTCATGAATAAACGCTATGCCCATCGTGTCAGGAACTATCAGAGTTACGACGAGCCATGAAGGATCTGCACCCTTGCAGGCTAAATCATTCGCATTGATGTGAACCAGAAGACTCCCTGCTCCCTTTGACGCTCCTGTTACCGGGTCCGAAGCGGCAACAAGTATTCCTTCAGGCACACGGATTAGCGCGGCATCCTCACCGAGTCCCCCGCCTACAAGCAGATCATCACGCAAAGCACCGGTGAAGTTCAATACGTTCTGTTTCAGTATATCCGGCTGTAATTTTCCCGGCATTGACTCATTCCCCCCAGAAAATTTTTACCAGCTCATTGCCGCCAAGCTCAAGACCGAATATCGTCGGCCTGCTCATGTATCTTTCAGGCAGCTCAACAACTTTAACGCCTTCAAGTGCCCTGCTCCACTCTCTTGCGTGAAAGTCCTGAATGCCTGAATGATTCATTGCTCCTGTCTGGATAATATACACGTCTATTTTGTCTCTGAACTCAAGCACCCGCTCAACTCCCCATGAAGCAACGGCACTTCCATCACGCAAAGGCCTTGCACCGGACGCAATATTGATCCCTCCTGCAAGTTCTATGAGTCTTGCCGCCCATGAATCCGGCGAACAAGTATGAAGTTCCCGTGATGTTGCCTCAAGGAACACACGCGGACGTTCAGCACCGGACTTTTCATGCGCATGGGCCTCAATCCCTGAGCGTATATCTTCCAGTCTCGACAGCGCATATTCAGTGTCAAGGTTCAGGGATTCCGCTAATGCCTTCAGGTATGCAGGGAACTCTTCCCATGACGGCGGGTCAAGGGTAATGACTCTCACACCGGAACGTTCAAGAACTTCATACATGTTGGGATTGAGACGGACAGCAAACGAACGGGTTACGACAATATCAGGACGCAGGGCTAAAATTCTTTCCGCGCCTGAACGCAAAGATATTCGGGGCAAGGACGGCAGAAATTCAGCATCATCATTCTCACTTACAGCAATGAGCATATCACTTCCGCCCAGAGCAAATATATTCTCCGAATGTCCGGGATAAAGGGATATTACCCGCAATGTATCAGCATATGCAGATGAGCAGATAGACATCATCAGTAAAATTATTCGGGCAGTGCGCGCCACATTGAATCATTCCTTTCATTATTATTGTATGGTATAAACCCTGTGCCGTATAAATCCTTCAGCACTTCTTCACTGACTTTATGACCGTGAGATATTAGCACTCCGTCCCGCAAAGCAATATACTCATCAGAATATGACAGTGAAATATTTATGTCGTGAACTGCCGCAATAATGCTTCTGCCTTCGTCTGCAAGCCTCCGCAGTAACGCAAAGACTTTAGCGGATTTGTCGGGATCAAGCGAGCTTGTCGGTTCGTCGAGCAGCAATATTCCCGTATCCTGTGCAAGCCCGGACGCAAGAAGCACTAACTGCCTTTCACCGTCGGAAAGGGTCATTACGTTACGGCCAAGAAGGTGCGCTACCCCCGCCATATCTGCGGCAGAGTCTATGACGGCCTCGTCGTGCGGAGAGAGACGCGAGAATATTCCGGTGAAGGGCATACGTCCCATTGCGACAACTTCACGGACGCTGAAGGGATATGACGGCGCAAAAGTCCTCCCGGTCATCACAAAACACACGGAACGCGCAAAATTCTTCCGTGATATGTTCCTGACCTCATGACCGGAGAGCATTATGCTTCCGGAATAGCCCTGAAGCCCTGCAAGCACCCTAAGCAGTGTAGTTTTGCCTGAGCCGTTCGGGCCGATGAGTGATGTTAGCGTGCCTCTGTGCTGTGTCAGCGATATATCCTTCAGGATTATTCTTTTTCCGTAGCCTGAATACAGCTCCCTCACCGTAAACATTGCTTCAGCAGTTCAGCCTTCAGGTATTCGTAGCGTTCCCGTTTCTCCGCCCGTGCAAAATGATTCTCCCGAAACTGTTCCGGGCTGCCTGTGTAGTTCAGTTCCTCGCCGTTGAACTGTTCGCTGGTCAGGTCAAACGTATGGCCGTCAACAGCGTTGTAGCAGTGTATGCTTCCTTCAGGACGCAATATCCCGTAAACCTTGCCGCCGAAAATGTCCTGCGCAAGAAATGCCGTGATCGAGCACTGGCCAAGCGTAATATTCTCCTCGCTCCAGTGATCGCGCATACGGGGGGCACATGAATATTCGCACCAGATATTACGCAGGGCATCATAGAGTCTGCACGGCGTGTCTATGCCCTTGAAGTCAGTATTGACGGCATGAACGTTCTGTGAGTCCTGCCAGCCGTAAAATTTATATTCCAACATAAATAACCTTCTTTAACGTAAAATATTTTCATTAAGGAGATGATTATAACGTGAAAAAATTTATTGCTGTGTCATTGCTGCTGTTGGTGATGGCGTTTCAGGCTGAAGCATTGCCGTCAAAATATGATCTGCGCGCTCTTGGCCGTATCACCAGCGTAAAGAATCAGGGGATTTCCGGGCCTTGCTGGGCGTTCGCGGCATTGGGGGCAATGGAGAGCAACTATCTCACGCAGAATTTAGGCGGGACTCCGGACTTGTCGGAAATGCAGCTAGCCTATTACCTGTACAAAGACCCTACAGCGTCAAAAGCATTCACCTCAAAGCACAAGAGCGGTACTCTAAGCCTTGAAGGAAATGCTACAAGGGCGGCATCATTCCTGATGAGGCTTTCGGGGGCAGCGGAAGAAAAGATTCTGCCCTACACTACGCAGATAAGCGATTCACTGCGCAAGACACTGAACAGGAAAGAGCCTGAAGACTACAAGCCGGTTATGCGCCTTCGTGAGGCGTACTTTCTCAGGGGAAGCGATACGCTCAACAATGACACGAGAAAAGAACTCATCATGAAACACGGAGCTATAGTCGTCAGCTATTACAGTGAGCCTATGAAGTATCACACAAAGAACAAGCACTACACGTACTACAATCCTTCGCACGGAACAAAAACGAATCATGATGTTGTGCTTGCAGGATGGGACGATAATTTTTCCCGCAATAACTTCAAGCCCAAGCCATCAAAGGACGGTGCATGGCTGGTGAAAAATTCTTGGGGGACGATGAGAGGAAGCGAGAAGGGCTATGTATGGATCTCGTATGAACAGCATCTTAGAGGCGGTACGGCATTCATAGTCGAGAAGGCAAATTCACGGCTCAAATATTACGGGTATGATGATTTAGGTTTCTGCAATCTGGTGAATTATTCGTGGGGTGCAAATGTCTTCAAGGTCAAGGGCAAAAAGGAAGTCTTGAAGGAAGCATCATTCTACGCTCCCAACAACAATATGAGCTATGAGCTGTACGTGTATTCAAGCAGCACAAAAATCCCGGCCTCACCGGTCAGCGGCAAACTCAAGGCAAGCACTAAGGGCAGGATAGATCTTGCAGGCTACCACACGATAGACATTCCGGAACAAATTACGCTTTACGGCGGTGAATATTTCTCTGTTGTGCTGAAGCTGTCCGGGACATCATTCCCGGTCGAGACGAAACGCAAAGATTATTCCATGAATGCGGCAGTGCATGAAAGGGAGAGCTATTTTTCACGGGACGGCAAAAACTGGACTGACGGCAAAGAGCTTTCATGTAACGCATGTATCAAGGCATTCACTGAAGCAAAAAATTAACCCCCAGCTTTAAGCCGGGGGCTTTTTGTATTTTGTGTTTTGTACTGATGTTTTACTCTGCTTCTGCTGAAATCTCCGCTTCAACTTCTGCTTTAGGTGCAGGTACTGGGGCAGGTGTCGGAAGTTTGGGTGCAGGGCGTGTTATCCTCTTGTTGAGTTCCCTCTGTATCTTGGCCTTCTCCATGAAGTCAAGCCTCTGTGCAAACTTCCAAGCCTCTATTTCTTTCTCAAGGTCAAGAATCCTTGCATGAACTTCAAGAGCCTTAGCCTTGTTCACGGGCCTGCTGGTCAACGCTTCCTCAAGGTCTATGCGCAGCTTTGCGAGTTCCACTGCCTTAGCGCGTACCTCTTTGGGCATATCCGGTGCAAAGTCCGGCCTTCCGCGCTGGTCATCACGTCTGGAATCTCCCGGCCTGTCATCACGCCTGATGTCCTTATTGTCTCCCCTGCTGCAGAAACACGGTGCAAAGTCAGGACGCTGGGCAAACTGGGGCTGTTTCGGGTCAATGCGTGGCTTCTGCTGTCCCTGTGCAAATGCTGATCCTGCAACACACACTACTGCTGCAACTGCGATTACTGCTAATACTTTCTTCATGATTATATTTCCTCCTTAATGTTATTTGCTTTTCTTCGTCATTTTCGGCGGTTTAACGTCTCCTGAGCGAGGCGGCATAGGCGGTCTCTTGTCCCCTGAACGTATACCTCTCGGCGGTCTTCTGTCTCCGCTAATTTTCGGCATTTTTCCGTCAGGCGGGAGGGGCGGGCGGTCTCCGCTCAACATCATCGGCGGGCGGCCTTTAGGGGGCTGTTTGCTTGCCGTTGATTTTGTTGTGCTTGCGGACATTGCTGCTCCTGCGGCACACATGACACCTGCAACAACTAAACCTGCAACTAACTGCTTCTTCATTGCGCGAAAAAATCTCCTTCCGTAAAATTTCTGTCATCTTCCCCAATGAGGCGGGGGCGGCGGTTCTCTCCTGTAATCTGCGTGAGGCGGAGGCGGAGGTTCTCTATGTACTGCCCTGCGCGGTTCGGGCCTGTGCGGTGCTGGAGGTGCAGGACGGTAATCACTGTTATTGTTATTGCTGGTACTGTTCTTATTCTTCAGAGTTATATTTATCTCGTCTATCTTCAGTCCCAGTCTGCTTAATATCCCTTTAGCGTCTGCAGGCTGTGCACTGTATATCATGCTTCCTGCCATGACCGTTACGAGTGCTGCTGCTATTTTACTTCCTTTCTTCATTTTGTTCGACCTCCTTGTTTCAACGCTGATAGAATAACATTGAAATATGGACTCAATGTGAAATGTTCATGTAATTTTTGTGAAGGAGTATTTTTTCATGAAACTTCTTATTGTTGAAGATGAAGCCTCAATCGCTGAAGTAGTTATAGCCTATGCAAAGCGTGAGGGATATGAAACCGTATATGCTTCAGACGGACTTGAAGCACTCGAAATATTCAGGAATGATGATATTGATTTAGTCGTGCTGGATCTTATGCTGCCCAAGCTCAACGGTGAGGAAGTCTGCCGCAGAATCCGCGAACATTCATCTGTTCCTGTCATAATGCTCACGGCAAAATCCAGTGAGGCCGATGTAGTTTCCGGACTCGATACGGGAGCAAATGATTACGTCTCAAAGCCATTCAGCCCCCGCGTGTTGATGGCACGAATCCGCGCACAGCTCCGCCCAAGAGAATCACGCGACAGCATAGCTTCAGGGTTATGCGCAGACGGCAGGATAGAGATTGACCCGGAACGCGTAGAACTCCGCAAGGACGGCGTACCAGTCCCCGTAACGAAAAGCGAGTTCCTGATATTCTCCACGCTTGCATCACGGCCTATCAGAACATGGTCAAGGGAAGAGATCATACGCACTGCATTAGGTGATGATTACGACGGCTTTGACCGCACAATAGATACCTACATAAAGAACCTGCGGAAGAAACTTGCAGAACCCGGGCACGAAAACGGCTGGATAAAGACTGTGTACGGCTTCGGCTACAGGCTTGACGATGAAAAGTAGATCCTTGCGCAGTCATTTCCTTCTGCTGTACCTGCTGATCGCGCTTCTGGCAGGTATAGTTGTACCGGCATTAGGTGCGTGGTTCAGCGTGAATGCTTTCCGGGAATATCAGATTCAGAGACGCAATGAAGACCTGGAGAGCCTGAAGGAATCCCTCACTGCATCATATGAGGAGGAGGGCGGGACATGGAAACACCGGAGAGTCATGGACATACTTCACCCCGCGCCGCAGTGGATGGGCATGAAGATTACGCTGCTTGACGGGAACAGCAACGGGATATTCACATTTGATCCTATGCAGCAGATGAACCACAGAGGGCATAACGGCAGGCCGCAATTTGCAGACGACAATGAAGACAGCTACGAACACATGACGATTCAGCTTGGCCGTGAAAAAACTATAGGAACGCTTGAGATATACCAGCGTCTGCCTTCAGGAAGGTTTGAACATTCATTCCTTGCGTACCTGATGAAATATACTCTTGCCGGTGCAGTCATCACGGTAATTATTGCTTTGGGGCTGGGATATATCGTTGCAGGGAGACTCAGCCGTCCGGTGATCCTCGCAATAGAACGCACGAAAGATATTGCGCACGGTGATTACAGCACGGAAGACTCATGCGGTTATGTCGGTATACGGGAGCTTGACGCGCTTACACGGGGTGTTGAGGATTTAGGCCGGTCTCTTGCAGGACAGGAGAAATTACGGCGGAGGCTGATGACCGATGTTGCGCACGAACTGCGGACTCCTCTTACTGTTGCAGTATCACAGATTGAGGCGATTGCTGACGGGATACTTGAACCTACTCCGGAGAGGCTTGCGCTGTGCGTGAATGAGATGCAGAGATTAGGCGGGCTTATCGAGAACGTTGAAGCACTTTCACGGCTTGAAGGGGAAAATCTCACCATAAACCCGGAAGTTACGGACATGAAAGAGTTTCTTGAACCTGTGCTGGAGTCTTTCGGGGCTGTATTCGAGAAGGCCGGGATAACTTTTGCGCGGGAGCTTGACGGGAAAATATCATGCAGTATTGATCGGGACAAGTTCAGGCATGTAATCGACAACCTGCTGTCTAATGCAATGCGCTACACGAATCCGGGCGGGCATGTCTGCGTGAAGTTATACCGTCAGGCGCGCAAGGCCGTAATTGAAGTCCGTGATACGGGCATAGGAATATCGGAGCAGGATTTGCCGAATGTGTTTGAGAGGTTTTACCGGGCTGATGAATCGCGGGCTAGGGTTACGGGGGGAAGCGGTGTCGGTCTTGCAATCGCTAAGGCTGCTGTTGATGCGCACGGGGGAAAAATTACTGTCAGCAGCGTAAAGGGTGAAGGGAGCTGCTTCAGGATAGAATTGCCGGAGGTGTAACAGCTCCCATTGTGCTGGCTATAACGATATTGCAGACAGGAAAAATAAAGCTAAAGGGATTGCACATGCGGCCATGTTCAGAACCATTCTCCCAATCGCATACGGACGGAAATTGAATTCTGTTCTTGTGTCAGCGTTTTGCGGTCTGCACAACCAGAATATGATCACTATCATACATACAGCATATATCCCTGCAGTTGCGGAATGTGCTTTTCCTGCGGCTTTTGCGAAAAATTTCCATAAGAAACTTTGATTCAGCAGGGCACGGGATTCCTTTAACGAAATGCCCGGACTAGCAACGAATTTATCTAACAGTATTCTAGCGGCGTTATTCGGGCTGTACACCCAGTAATAAACTCCGAAGTTATAACCGAGAAGCCCGAGTGATCCAACGGTTTCGAATATGAACAGCTCTTTCGTTGTTTTGCCGTAATACACTATAGAAATTGCCAAATACGGAACAAGCTGTAAAAACCACTGAGGATGACTGGTGATCAGACTTAACGCTATAGCTATTGATAACATAGACACAAAAAGCGTTGCAGTGTTCCTGTCATGCCTGCTTTCAGGTTCTGGTGTCAGCCAGCACCACGAGCAGAGCAGGCCGTAAAGCACGGTGAAAATAGAAACATTAGAGCTGAGGAAAGGCAGCTTTTCACCTAATATTCTTTTCAGCATAATCTTGAAAAATTCGTTTTTTACAGCGAAGGCTTCAGGATTAGTTCTCATTGGAAGATCAGTTACAGCAACAAATGCCGCCATAACGAAAAGTTTAAATCCAACCCTGAAAAGATTTTTATCACGCATAAGCATTAATGGCAGGAAAATAAATGCACACTGTTGTTTGAATGGGAAAGCCAGAACAAACCATAAGAAAGATTCACGGTCTCTTTGTCTGATATAAGCTAATATTCCTGCAAGCGTAAGAGCCGCACCTAGTGAATCACAGTTACCAACGAGGCAGACAGAGTTAACTGCCATAGATGATGTGAAATATATGAATGATGCCCACCGCGATTTATTCTCGCTCAGTTCAAGTTCTCTGCATATCTTGTAGACAAGTATTGCGCATATCACGAACGCAAAGAAGAATAAGCTCTTGCCGTAAAGTATTTTCCAGAAGCTGTGAGCAAACCGTATGCCCCCCCCCCCTTGTGTAGAATTACCTAGAAGATAATTAGGTATGCCCCATAGCCCGAACACAAAATTTACTACAAGATCATACGAAGATGCTCCCCTTTCTCCAAGTCCATGAGTCTTATCATACATTGCATGATCATAAGTACGTTGATAGAAGTTCATGATCTCGCCGTGCAGCAGTGAATCAGCAAAATCTATCTGATGCCCTACTATGACTTGGGTATCACCGAAATTCCATGACGCAAATATCAAAAGAAACAATACAACTGCAAGCATCCATTCAAGCTTTGATGGTTTCACAGTCTTTACCACCTTTTTATATATTTTTGTTTGTAGCTGAAGGAAGAACTTCAGCATAAAGCACGTATGATTATATCAATTGCTCTATATCGTATATCGTAAAAACATTGGGAAATGAAAAATTAACTTTATAGCAGCCTGCGCAAGAAGTCTCCGAAACAAAAAGTTCCCGCTTATGAAAGCGGGAGTATGTTCATTATTCTAGAATTTCACTACTACAACTCCGTCTATGATCTTTATTGAGCCGTCATCAGGGTATTGAGGCATATTCCGTATTTCAGGCAAAGTTTCAAGTTTAAGCCGGTCACCTTTTTCAACTAGCTGAGGTTCATAGCCGCACCATATTTTCATAAAATAAATCCAAGCGTAATTGTTGATAAGATACCCATGATCAGAATATCCTGATTTCATTAGTGCAGTTTTTTCTGGTGTTGAAAGCAGGTCAGCAATTCTATACGGATATACTGCGGTCAGATTATCATATTCCTTGATATATGGAATGGTTGCATCCTGTTTATCATAGGCATTTATGTAAGCTACGGGAAGTTCATCTTTGTACCCCTCGACACTTTTTATTCTGGTTATAAGCGTCGTGAAATATGATATTGCCTGCGTCTGACATACTTCAAGTTTCATATAGCATGTATTATCATGTTTAGCCATGATAAAGCTGCTCAACATTAACAGAACAATAATTGTTTTCCTGAAAAAGTCTTTGCCGGTTAGTCCTGGTATGGCTTCGGCTCTTTGGAGAACAAACACAACCCACATAATATAAGTCAGCAAATGAAGAGGAGATACTGACTTGGGATCAGTCATGATAATTGTAAGATTTACGCATAAGGGCAGGGCAGCTACGGCTATAAGGAATTGCCACGCAGAACCTTTCGATATTTTACGAAGATATACAAATTTTTTGTATGTGAGATAAATGGCAATAACAATAATAAGATACGCTATATTTTTTGCTCCTGCTGTAAAAATGTAAGTGCGATTTGGAGAAATGCCTAATACGAAAAAAGCTTTATATGCTTCAGCTATTCTAGCAAGATAACCGGATACGCCTGTTATACCCCATGAGCTTAACCCGGCGTAAGTAGTCATTGTTACATCAGGATTTTCAGGTTTAAAGATGTGCAGTAAAGCATTGATAGTTATAAATGATAATTCAGTGCTCACTATGTAGAGAATGAGGGCTGTTATTCCGCTGCCAAGAAAATAAAAAGCAATTCTCCAATAGTCAGACC
>CAJOES010000034.1:17264-37344 GCA_905233455.1 uncultured Synergistales bacterium
GTCTATATTTTCTGCTCTTTTTATCATATACAGAAGCATTATAGTCATACCTATTGCGAAGAAGCACTGATATTCTGCAGTAGCCAAGTACAGCAGAAACGTACCGAGCAAAAAATATTTAACCGAACGTTCCTTTGTACACAGAACCCAACTTGCTGCAACTGCCAAGAGAACACCTACAACATAATGGTATGCAAATCCCAAATAACCGAACAGCATCAAAATAGAGGCATTTGTAACAGAATATCCGCACAGAACTGCAAGAGATATCCTGTTATTCATGTTGAATAATTCAGCCAACACACAAATCATGACTGCAATTGTGAAAAACGTTATAAAACCTTCAAAGCCAGGCGAGGAAATACTTGAATTACTTATGAACAGCTTGTCAATGGTTACAATAATACCCTGCAGCCACCTGCCTAGTGTTACGCCTGTGAGCTTGCCTTGAGCAAATAATCCCCATACGGCATCATGTATAGCAAGAGTACGGAACATAAACATTCCGTGAGCCAGAATGCCCCACATAAAAGTTGCAACAAATATGAATTGGTTTCTTCGGTTAAGAAAAAAACTTCTTGCTGCCGTGTACAAAACACATCAACCTCCTATGAAAAATTTATACGTTCCTCTTCAATTACAAGAGGACGGTTCATCAGCCTGTGATTTATGCTAATTATATATTCCCCCATCAGGCCAAGAAAGATTAATATAACTGACCCAAGAAAGAACATTCCAGTAACCATAGGCGCAATTCCCATCGCGAAAGTATCCCACAGCAACAGTTTCGCTATAAGATACGCAAAGGCTATTATCATGCTGGATATTCCCGTGATGAATCCCAGCAGTGTAGCCGCTCTCAGTCCGAATTTCGTATATGCAGTTATGCTTATCATTGCGGTATCGTAATAGCTGAAAAAATTATAGTGGCTTTTCCCCGTACGCCTTTTTGCCTGCGTGTAGGGAATAATCTTTATCTTATAGCCAAGCTCCGCAACAATTCCCCGCAAAAACGGTGCAGGGTCTTTCAGATCCCGCAATACCTGAATGAACGACTTATCGTACAGTCCGAAGCCGGTGAAGTGTTCTATCTGGTTTATGTCGGAAAAATTCTTCATTAGCTTGTAGTAGCATGACCGCACAAAATACATGAACCTGTTTTCCTCGCTCCGTGTTTTCTGCATAACTACAATCCTTGCGCCGTCCTCCCATGCTTTGACCATATCCGGCAGAAGCTCTACGGGATCCTGAAAATCGCAGCATAAAGATATAGTGCAGTCTCCTGTAGTCTGAAGCATACCGTGAAATGATGAGTTCAGTGCGCCGAAGTTCCGTGCGTTGAATATGGCCTTTATCTTTGGGTTGCCCGCGCATATCTGCCGCAGCAGTTCCCTTGTGCCGTCATCAGAATTATTATCGATGAATAATATCTCGTAGTCATAATTCTTCAGTTTCGTCGTAAGAACATCAACAACAGCCTCACTCATAGGGACAACGTTATCTTTTTCGTTGTAACACGCAATAAGTACGCTGATTTTCTTCAATATAATTCCTCCATTACTCTATTTTCCTGAAGACAAAGTTTGTATCTTCCGTATTTTCCGTTATGCTGTCGATAACTTCAAGCCCCGTACCCCTGACAACATGTCCTGTATATCCCAGCTCATGCAGAAGGCCGAACACGTCCGATGCTTCATGACCGAATGCCCTGCACCACTTGCGCAATACCTCAATGAATATCACAGGGCTGTGTCCAGTAAGAGTCCTGATGCCGCCCTTGAGCACGAAGAGTTCAGAGCCTTCAACGTCAATCTTCATGACATCAGGTACAACGCCGTATTTCTCCGTGAAGTCATCGAGCCGCATAAATTTCGCCGTCTCCCTTACCGGAGCATTTCCCCTTATGTTACGCAGAGACCCCGCGCCCGTCTCCTTTGCATCAAAAAACATTTCCTGCGTTCCTTCCTTATCCGAAAGCCCGAAGCTGCACGGCATTACATTAACGCATGAGTTCAAAGCAATGTTGCGCAGAAGTTTCATGTACGTCTGCGGTATCGGCTCAAATGAATATATCTGTGCCTCAGGGTTGAGAGTGCCGCATATCAGGGAATAATACCCTGCGTTTGCACCAACATCAAAGAAGACACGGCATTTGCTGACAGCATGAATCAGCATACGTGAATAATCACCCTCAACATCATGGAAGCTCATAGCCTGAACTGCCGGTGAAGTTTTGTCGTGAACATCAAGAAACATTTTTATCGGCACGGACTTAAAGGAGCAGATTATGCCCCCCCCCCAGCAAGCAATTTTACTGAGCTAATATCAGTCCCATTCATGAACTCCATAACATCCTGAAGGGACGACATGACAGCGCGCACACCGTCAACATAATCGGTCTTGCTTATACTGCCGGACAAATAACTGTTACGCAAATCTTTCAATGACATAATTAATTCACTCCCTGATTTATACTTTCAATAACTCTCCTGAAGCCTTCCCCTGCACTTATTGCAGGAGACCACCCAAGAGATTTGATTTTTCCGATTTCAACAGAAGCCGCAGAATGTTCCGGACTCAGCTTATAGCCCGCATCATTTCTCGCCCTGTATATTACCTGCAGGCCTTTTTCCGGATAAAGCCCCGCTATCATCTCTGCAAGCTCCTTGATCGAGAGCCATTCATTTACGTTGCAGAGGTTATACGATTCACCTGCAGCACCGTCAAGCAGTACAGAATATATTGCGGCTATCGCATCAGTGATGTAGCAGAAGGCACGTTTTGCGCTTCCGTCGCTCTTGAGCACAATATCTTCACCGTTCAGGACATTGCGCACGAACTCGGAGAACGCCCGCTTGTCGTTCTGTATATCCATTGCAGGCCCGTATGAATGGTAGATACGCACAGACTTGGCCGGGACGTGATACTCGGAATAATACGCATGGCACAGAGCCTCACCGCATCGTTTGGCCTCACCGTATGAATTGCCGGAGTCAAGAAAATCCATTGTGCCGGATATGTCCTCGCGTGCAGGAACATTCATGCTTCCGTAGACAGCTCCGGAGCTGAAGAACAGAAAGCCCTTAACGCCGAATTTCTTTGCGTATTCGAGAAGATGATACGTACCAATAACGTTCGGAAGTATGGTTTCTGCCGGGTTGCTGCCGTAGTACTGGGGGCTTGCAGGGCTTGCCGCATGAATGACGTAATCTACCGGACAGCATAAGGGCACAGCTTCATTCACATCATCAGTGATGAGTGTGAAATAATCTTTGCTCATGTACCGACCGAAGCGTTTTAGTGCTTTCTCCCTGCTTCTTGCTCCTGCAAAAACTTTTATGCCGTAATCGTAAATTTCATTGAGGTAAAGCAGGTAATACGTGAAATATGATGCGAGCATACCTGAAGCTCCGGTGATATAGAAGCTGGAATTTTTGAGGCGTTCATGATTTCTTATCGAGACGTGAATTTTTTTCATGTCATCATTAATTATGGTATTGTCCAGAAAGTTACGCAGCATTTTTATTTTCCTCACCTTCAAAAGGAAGGGCAGAAAGTATAAACGCTGTCGAAACTTTCAACAGTCTTACTTCATACCCCCCCCCCTGTAAGTAATATTAATGATTTTTTGTATGCCTTCCATGAAGCTGACCTCCGGCACAAATCCTGTATCACGAGTTAAATCACTTATATCCGCACACATGCTCGGCGGTATTCCGTCAGTGTATGGCACATCACCGAATCCCAACACCGATGAAGACTCTGCAGCTTCCTTCATGTCCTCAACGTATGAGCGTATGCTTCTAGCCTTCCCGCTGCCCAGACAGTAGAGCGAGGATTTTCCCGTATCAGATTCACCTATGAGGCGGAATGCCCGTCCGGCATCAGAAGAGTAGAGATAATCCCAGTTCTGCACACCCTGAGTCAGTGCGCAGTATTCGTTCTTCATGAGTTTGCGCAGAATTGCAGTTATCATGGTTTCAGCACCATCATTATCGCCGTATACGCTGAAGATACGAACCCACACAAAATTTGTTCTGAGCTTTTCGGCCTCAAGTGCACAGAGCCTTCCTGCAGCCAGCTTGCTGATCCCGTAAGCCGTAACAGGTTCTGCATGAGTGTTGGGACTGGTTACGGGGTTAGTGTGTATGCCGTATTCCGCCTGAGAGCCTGCACCGATGAACTTACGGCATCCCAGACTATGAGCCAGCCTTACAGCCTCAAGAGATGATGAGATATTCTCTGACTGTTGGGACGGTGAATTGCGCCCTGACTTTGTCGTTGCTTCCCAGCCGAAATGATAGAAAGCATCTATCTCTTCAGGCAGGCCGTAAAACTTCAAGCCCTTCAGCCCGGATAATTCGCATTCAATCACATGCAGCAATTCAGACTTAGGGAGGCGTGAAATATTCTTTGAGTTGGGACGGACAACAGCAAAAACATTCGTTCCGTATTGAAGGCAGTCATCAATCAGTGCAGCCCCCAACATGCTTGTTGCTCCCGTAACAAAAATATTCTTCACTGTTTCACCGCCTCTTTGATGGTTTCAGCCATATAGTCAAGCATGTCATCATTCATACCGGGGTATACTCCTATCCAGAATGAACGCGACATAATAATATCCGTATTCTTCAGTTCGCCGACAATCCTGAAGCCTTCGCCCGTTTTCCTCATCTCATCAAAGCAAGGATGCCGCAGAAGATTCCCAGCAAAAAGCATTCTGGTCTGAATCTTCTTCGACTCAAGACAGCGCACAACATCATCACGTGAAACCTTTGCGCCTTCCCTCACCGTAAGCAGGAATCCGAACCATGAAGGCCGGGAATCTTTCTGTGCTTCCGGCAATATGAATACGTCCTCAAGTCCCGACAGCCTGTCGTACAGGTACTGCCAGTTATGCCGGCGTTTTTGCGTGAACTCCGGAAGTTTCTCCAGCTGTGCACAGCCTATAGATGCCTGCAGATCCGTAGCCTTCAGGTTATAGCCGAAGTGTGAATACGTGTATTTATGGTCGTAACCGTATGGAAGTGTGCCTAACTGCTGCGTGAATCTCTTGCCGCATGTCCCGTCATGGCCTGAAGGACACCAGCAATCCCGTCCCCAGTCCCGGAAGGAATTTATGATGCGGTGAAGCTGTGCATTGTTCGTGTAGACTGCACCGCCCTCACCCATAGTGATATGATGAGGAGGGTAGAAGCTAGAAGTGCCTATATCGCCGATTGTGCCTGTACTGCGCCATTCTCCGTCAATGAAGTATTCTGAGCCTAAAGCGTCGCAGTTGTCCTCGATGAGCCAGAGATTATGACGTGTGCAGAAATCCCTGACAGCCTTAACGTCAAACGGGTTGCCTAACGTGTGCGCGAGCATTACCGCCTTTGTGCGCGGTGATAGTGCGGCCTCTAGCTGTGATACGTCTATGTTGCAGGTAGACAGCTCAACGTCCACGAACACAGGCACAGCTCCGTACTGAATGACCGGTGCAACTGTCGTCGGGAATCCTGCAGCTACAGTGATGACCTCATCGCCTCGTGATATGCGTCTGTCTCCCAGCTTCGGTGATGTCAGAGCCATGAATGCCAGAAGATTGGCGGAAGAACCTGAATTGACGAGTGAGCAGAATTTTACACCGAGAGTTTCAGCAAAAGCCTTCTCGAATCTTTCTGCCCATTCTCCCGCAGTGAGCCAGAAATCCAGCGAAGCACTCACCAGATTCACTATCTCGCGTTCATCGTAGACACGTCCGGCATATCTGACGGGATCTCCTAGCTTGTAGGGTGATTTTGCGTGGGCTGTCCTGTAATATTCTTCTGTTAATGCTAGTATCTTTTCTCGCAGTTCTTTTCCGTTCATGAAAGCCACTTCCTGTCAGCAATGATTTTATCCATATATGAAATAATATCCCCTTTCGACGCATAAACTTTCAGCCATTCGACGACTTCACCGACAGCCTGCGAAATATCCCATTGAGGCCGCCATCCCAGAACGCTTTTAGCCTTTGAGCAGTCCAGCCGCAAAATATCAGCCTCGTGAGGTTTTGTCCCCTGTGAAGCCTGAGCAACTGCCCTGATTCCACGTCCCCATGACGCACAGAATATCCCTGCAAGTGTCTCCGTACTAACGCAAGACGAGTCGTCCGGCCCGAAGTTGTAGCTTCCCGCATAAGTCTCTTTGTCCTGATACTGCCTCATGCAGAGCAGCAGATACCCATTCAGGCACTCTAATACGTGCTGATACGGCCTCACTGAACCTGGATTGCGCAGGAGTATATCTTTGCCCTTCAGTGCCGAGCGCATACAGTCGGGAATGATTCTGTTCTCCGCAAAATCTCCGCCGCCTATTACGTTGCCGGATCTTGCCGTAGATATTGCAGGGGAATCCGGAGCATTGAAGAATGAATGCCTGTAGCTGTATGTTGCGAGTTCGGAGCATGATTTTGAGTTTGAGTAGGGATCATAACCGCAAAGTTCTTCATTCTCCCGGTAGCCGTAAACCCATTCGCGGTTCAGGTATACTTTGTCGGTTGTAACGTTCAGGAAAGATTTTACGGAGCTGCATTGCCTGACGGCCTCAAGGATATTCACTGTACCCATAACATTAACTTCATACGTGTATGCAGGACTCTGATACGACGCAAGCACTAAGGGCTGTGCGGCCATGTGTATTATGATTTCGGGCTGAAATGCTTTCACTGCATCAATGAGCTTGGCCCTGTCTCTGATGTCCCCGGTGTTGTGCGTGATACGTCCCGACAGCTTGAGCAGGTCAAAAAGATTCTCGCCTTCTGCCGGCGGAAGTGCATAGCCCCCAACATTTGCACCGAAATTCAGCAGCACTTCACAGAGCCATGAACCCTTGAAGCCCGTATGCCCGGTGATGAACACGCGTTTGTTTCTGTAGAACTCTTTTAGCGTTACCATAATTTCCACTCGGCTTTATTCTCACGCCATAAATCTTCAAGAAAAGTTTTATCCCTTAATGTGTCCATAGGATGCCAGAAGCCTGAATGCTTATACACTGCTAACTGCCCTTCACGAGCAAGAGTCTCAAGCGGTGCAGACTCAAACGGCATAGAATCACCGGAAATATAGTCGATGACTTCAGGCTCAAGCACAAAAAATCCTCCGTTGATCCAACCTCCGTCCCCTGAAGGTTTTTCACGGAAGCTGATTATCTTATTCCCCTGAATATCCATATGTCCCCAGCGTCCCGGCGGCTGTATTGCCGTCAGTGTTGCGTAAACATTCTGCGATTTATGGAACGCAACAAGGCTCTTTATGTCAACATCAGCGACACCGTCCCCGTATGTCATGCAGAACGTGTCATCAATGTATTTGCGTATGCGCTTGATCCTTCCGCCCGTCATTGTGCTTTCTCCGGTATCTACAAGGGTTACACGCCAAGGTTCTGCGGTATTCTGGTGAACTTCCATTTGCCCGGACGACATGTCAAAAGTTACGTCGGACATATGAAGCACGTAATTCGCAAAGTATTCTTTGATCATATAGCCCTTGTAGCCGAGACATATAATGAAGTCATTGATGCCGTGATAGGAATATATTTTCATGATGTGCCAGAGTATTGGATGCCCGCCGATCTCTACCATAGGTTTCGGGCGTATTACAGTCTCCTCACTGAGTCGTGTACCTAATCCTCCGGCAAGTATGACAGCCTTCAATTAACCTGCTCCTTTCTGAAATGAAATATTGCATAAATTCTAACAGCGTGATAATTCACAAACAAGCCCAATAACTTATAATGTTTTGCATTCATCATGATATACTTCATAAAAAAATTTTTTCGCAGGAGCGTGTTAATCAGTTGAATGAAGCCATGCCAATTTTACGAATAGGGAAATACCAGCCTCGTTATCCTCTGATTCAGGGAGGTATGGGAGTTGATATATCAGGCCCTAATCTCGCAGGAAATGCAGCGAAATATGGAGCAATAGGTACGATTGCCAGCGTCGGAATCTGCCATAAGTCCCCGATATTCCATCCGGAGAAGCATAATTACTTTGAGGCAAACGAGATCGTCCTAAAAGAAGTGATTGCACAGGCCAAGAACATAGCCGGGCCGGAAGGAATAATTGCCGTAAACTGCATGGTTGCGCTTACTGACTACGACAGGCAGGTTAGGGCATCAGCAGAAGGAGGGGCAAATATCATTATATCCGGTGCAGGTCTGCCGCTGAGACTTCCGGATTACACGAAAGATTTTCCTGATGTAGCATTAGTGCCTATAGTGAGTTCCGCTAAAGCCGCCAGCCTGATAACGCGCCACTGGGAGAAGAAATATTCACGTCAGCCTGATGCTTTCGTCGTGGAAGAACCCGCAACAGCAGGAGGCCATCTCGGAGCAATGACTATCGAGCAGGTATATGATCCTGCATTGCGCCTTGAAGCTGCCGTGCCTGATGTCGTGCGTTACGTCCGGGACGAGATGAAGAGCGATATTCCCGTTATTGCTGCCGGAGGAATCTGGGACAGGGCAGACGTTGAGCGGGCATTTGCGCTGGGGGCTAAAGGCGTTCAGATGGGCACGAGGTTCGCATGTACGGTTGAGGGTGATGCTTCGGACAGGTTCAAACAGGCATATATTGACGCTAAGGCAGAGGACGTTGTATTGATACACAGCCCTGCAGGACTTCCGGGAAGAGCCATAAAGAATCCGTTTGTTGCACAGTACCTTGAAGGGAATGTTGAGAGCAAGCCGTGTTTCGCGAACTGCCTGACTCACTGCAGATACAGGAAGACCCGTGAAACTTTCTGCATTGCCGCCGCCCTTGTTGATGCCCAGGTAGGGAACTGGGAGACGGGATTATTTTTCTGCGGAAGCAATGTAGTGAGAGCCAATAAGATCGAGAGGGTAAAAGATATAATCACAGAACTTTTCGGAGAGTAATAATTTTCCCCCAGTCAATGAACTTGGCCGGGGGATTTTTTTGTGCCTTAATGTTTCCTGAGCTTCAGCACTGCAATTCCGAGAAGCATAAATGATGCCGTGAATGTGTTACAGCCTCCGCCGCCTCCTGCACTAACCCCGCCGAGTAAGCTCTTATTATCGTTATCGGTTTCATTATTATTAGTTGTGCTCTGATTGTTATTCGTAGTGCTTTGTTCTTGGTTGATTATGTTTGTGCTGTTGTCCTGATTGATTATCGTGGTGTTGTTATCATTGCTGCTGTTGTCGTTGTTGCTGTTATTGTTCGTGGTGTTCCCGTCCCCGTTGTTGATGATGGTAGTATTGCCGTCGCCGTTATTGATGACGTTATTATTGTTGTTTGTCGTGTCATCTGTGCTGCCGCTGTTATTGCCGCCATTGTTACTGCTGTCGTTATTGCCATCCGTGTGCTTGTTGTCGCCGATGGGGTCATCATAGTTGCCGATTGCCCGTTCGTGCGTATATTTGCAGCCCGTAACTGCTTCAGGGGGCTTTTTGCTGTTATAGGCTGAGTATTCGCCGATTATGCCGCCCGTGTATCTTGCCTCAGAAACAGAAGCGTATGATGTGCAGTCTTTCACAGTGCTGTTAGCACCATAACTATTAGCAATATAGCCGACAATTCCTCCTGCACTACTGGAATACCCGCCGGAAGTCGCCACACTAGAACCTGACGCTACAGTACAGCCCTCAATATTTCCGCCCGACATGTAACCGACAATCCCGCCGCTTGTGTCTCCTGTTCTGATTGTGCCGCTAACTTTGCAGTTCTTGATTGTTCCTCCGTCCATTTCACCGACAATTCCTCCGCCATTGAAGCCGGTAGTCCTGATTGTCCCCGTGAATGTGCAGTTGTCGATTGTGCCGGAGTTCAGTTTTTGCGCAATTCCCCCGATACCACCATCGAATTGACTTACGTTAAGATTCTTGATTGCGGTCTCATCAGAGTATTGCGGGATATTGACAGAGCTGAACAAAAATTCGTTCTCATTGAATGTTATCGTATGATTCTGGCCGTCAAAGTGTCCGTTTAAGTTCCAGTTATTGCTCCATGATTCCCATTGCGTAGGAGCGGGAATGACTATATCGGCTTCAAGTTTGTAGAATGTCCCGGAGATAGTGTATTGCTTTCCCTTTAGTGTGGTAAGGTCTTCATACGTCTTAATCTGATATGCTGTGTCCCACGTGAGTCCGTCGTTGCCGTATGAGTCCGTATAAGCTGCTGCCGTTCCGCAGAGCATGAGCAGTGCCGTAAATGCCGCAAAAAGTTTCTTTATCATGATATTGATTCCTCCTCTGAATTAACACAAAAAATTTTCTCCAACAGCGCAAAACATTCTGTGTCATCAAGGGGGAATTTCGTGAAGGGTTAGTGAACTGCGTAAATTACTTGATAAGTTTATGAACCATTACGAATTTTTCTGCCTCCTTTCCTGTGAAATTTTATGTTATTCTATCACACTCCTAACCGCCTTATTTGTGAACCCTCTCGACAGAAGCCGCGCAGTAATCTTCCTCTCCTCAAGCCCTGAAGCCCTCCACCTTTCAGCGAGTTCCTGCGCACGTTCGCATTCGTCTTCAGCTTCACCGAGTGCCGACTCAATGTCCGAACGTGATATACCCCGCATGGAAAGTTCATGTGCTGTCTTCATGTTGCCCCACGACAAATGACCGTCCGCAAACAGTTTCGCATAGGCCAAGTCATCAACTAATTTCATGCCTTCAGCCTCAAGCATAAGCCCTTCAGTGTCCTCTGCATTGTGCTTCTCCAGAAATTCCCGCGCCTGTTTTGCCGTGCAGGGTTTCTTCAGGAGGAACGCAAAAAACTTTTCCCGCAGTTCTTCATTCGTCATGACGTTACAGCCAGCTCCAGTACCCGTCCTAATCTCCGGAAAATCTCCTGCTTCAGCCGGGGTTCTGACGCAAGCTCCGGGTCTTCCGCCAGAAGTGCTCTAGCCTCATCACGTGCAAGCAGCAATATCTTCTCGTCCCGCACGAGATCCGCCACACGGAAATCCGTAACGCCGTGCTGATGCGTTCCGCAGATTTCCCCCGCGCCCCTGTGCCGCAGATCCTGTTCTGCCAGCGCAAAACCGTCCGAACTCTCCACCATCGCCGAGAGCCTTTCGACTCCTTCAGGGGTAATGTTCTCATTCTCCAGCAGGATACACACGCTTTGAGCCTCTCCCCTGCCCACACGCCCGCGCAGCTGGTGAAGCTGTGCAAGCCCGAACTGCCCCGCATCCTGAATCACAATCATACTCGCGTTAGGCACATCAACACCGACTTCAATCACTACGGTAGCAACGAGCATATCAATATTTCCCGCCGAAAAGTCCTGCATTATCTCCGCCTTCTCCGCAATATCAAGCCTTCCGTGAAGCACAGCTATATTCAGTTCAGGCATGAGGCCGCGCAAATACTGACAGGTTGACGTAACAGCCGCTAAATCCTTCTCGCCGTCATCAATCAGCGGACATACCCAATATACCTGATGGCCTTTGCGGACATGTGCGCGAATCATTCCCGGAAGTTTGCTGAACTCCGAATGCTTCAGTGATGCCGTCTTTATGGGCTTGCGTCCCGGAGGCATCTCATTCAGTGTTGACACTTCAAGGTCTCCGTATACCGACATGATTAACGTTCGCGGGATCGGCGTTGCAGTCATCGCAAGAATGTGGGGCGAAATTCCTTTTGCGGCTAATGCGTTCCTCTGGAGCACTCCGAATCTGTGCTGTTCGTCCACTATGGCAAGCGCAAGGTTCTTGAAGTCAACACCTCCGGAAAATACTGCGTGAGTTCCTACAACTATATTTATGCTTCCGTCAGCAATACCGGCAAGAATATTCCTGCGTTCCGACGCTTTGAGGCTTCCTGTGAGCAGTGCTGTATTCAGGCCGATAGGGTCAAGGCTCTTTTTGAGGTTGATATAGTGCTGCTGTGCAAGTATCTCTGTCGGTGCCATGAATGCGGATTGCGCATTGCTGTCCGATGCCGCTAACATGGCCAGTTCTGCAACAAGCGTTTTGCCTGACCCTACATCCCCCTGCAGTAATCTGTTCATGGGATATGGCTTCTCTATGTCTTCAAGAATCTCATATGCCGCTACCCTCTGCGCATCAGTAAGGCTGAAGGGCAGATTGTCCATGAATGACGCAAAATATTTTCCGGGCTTCAGTTCCTGCGAATGTGCCTCGTTGCTGCTGCTTTTCCTGCGCATGATTATTCCGGCCTGCAGCAAAAACAGCTCATCGAACACAAGCCGATTCCTTGCACGTATGAATGTGTTCTCGTCTTTGGGCATATGGAGCTGTAATATTGCATCTCTTTGGCTCATCATGCCGTAATGCCGTAATATTTTTTGCGGCAGAAATTCCTTTATGCAACGGTCAAGGTACATATCAAGTGAAAGGTCTATGAATTTCTTGATTGTTCTCTGTGATAGTTCTGCTGTGCCGGGATATATGGGAAATATTTTGCCGATTAGTGTCGGTGCCTGATCCTTTCTGCGGAGAATCTCAAACTGCGGATGCGTGAACTGCGGGACGATTGAACGTTCGCTGACCTGCCCGTAAAGCGCAAGCCTCATTCCCTCGCGTATGAATGTCAGTTTGTCGGTGAACCATATCACACGCGCATTGCCCGACCAGTCCGAAATTACAGCTTCAGTTTTGCCGTAACCTGATGCAAGCTCATCTACCACTGCAACGGCACATTCAGTTTCCCCGCGCTTCAGGTCTCCTAATGGCTTTGGGTATCTCCTGTCCTCGTATCGTCTTGGTAGCAGAAAAAACATATCCTCAAGGGTAAAGACATTCAGACGCGCAAAAGCCTTAGCCGTCTTAATGCCAAGCCCCTCAAGGATCGTTACGGGTGAACTCAGCCTTGCATCACTCTTCAACGGGGACATCTTCCGCGTAGTTCTCTGAATATTCCCCGCCGTCTTCAGGTGCATTAAGTTCTTTTAATTCTGAATCAATGTCCTGCTGTGCTTCCTCTATTGCCTTGCCGAAATCCAGAAGCAATGACATGGTGTCCTTGAGGAACTGCTGTTTCTTCAGGCTGAGGAATCTTATCTGTTCGTTGTATTCGTGGGATTCTGTTCTTGCGTTGTCCATAAGCCTGCGGGATTCCGTCCGGGCTGAAGCTATAATCTCTTCTGCCTGAAGTTCTGCATCGTGCCTTCTTGCTTCAAGCTCCTGCTCAATCCCTGCAAGACTCTTATCTGCCTGTGCGCGCCTGTCCTCTGTGCTTTGGTTTATCTCGGTGGCTTCTGCCTTTGCACGGGCTACAATGTCTCCTGCCGCTCTTCCTGCCTCATCAAGACGGAGCTGAACTTTTCCTTCAGCCTCTGCAATGATCTTTTCTGCCTCAGCCTGAGCATCTGCAATAATCTTTTCCGTGTCTGCTTTTGCTTTCTCCTCCGTGCTTTTTGCCGCCTGACGTGCAATGATCAGAGCCTCCTTTATGTCCTCCTTCATTGCTTCCTGTTTTTTCACGCGGTCTTCAAGCTCGCGGATTCTTTCTTCCTTCTCTTCAAGCTGTTCTGCATAGGCTTCAAGGTCATCTGCAACCTGATTCAGGAAATCTTCAACTTCAGGCACGGAATAACCGCCGAAACGCACCTTCTTGAACACTTTTACTTCAACATCTTTTGCTGTGAGTAAGTCGCTCATTCGTGTCCTCCATCATTCCATGATTCAAACATATCTTCACGCGGTGTAAAAAGATACTGCGCAGGCTCTATGAATTCCATTTTTCCGCCGCGGTTAAATGCCATTCCGCCAATGAACGTAATGAAATCCTTTCCGCCCTCGTCAAATTCTCTCTGGTTCAGTTCGTGAAGGTCAATTAGTATCATTGCCCCGTCATTGAAGGCATCGCGGAGTTTGCGTTTGTCTGCTTCGGTTGCAACACCCTTGTAGAGTATCAGTTTTCCGCCGGCGTTGGAGTTTCCTGCTCCTGAACGTGATTCACGCCGTGCCGGAGACTTTCTTGCGCGCTTTTCTTCTGCGTAGTCGTCGTTATCGTCGTAGTCGTCCTCGTCCGTATCGAACCCAAAAAACTTCATGAAGTTCAAATGTACCGCCTCCCTGTTGCGAATAAAAGTAAATATATCACGAAAATATCTTATTGTGCGTAATGTCTCGGCCCGAATAACAGCGTACCTATACGTACCATAGTGCTTCCTTCAAGTATGGCAAGCTCAAAATCTCCGCTCATTCCCATAGACAGCACCGGCAGTTCAAGCCCCGAAGACCTGCGCGCACGTTCTGAAAGCTCCCGCAGCAGCGCGAATGATGCCCGTATATCTCTCTCGCTGTCGGTGAGAGGGCCGACAGTCATCAAGCCGTCAAGACGTATATTCCGCAGCGGCATCACTGACTCAAACAGCATCGTGAAATCTTCCGGCGATATTCCCGACTTGGCCGCTTCCCCTGAAGTGTTGACTTCAAGCAGTACAGGCATGATCTTGCCGTACTCCCCTGCAATCCTGTCTACGCGTTCAGCCAGTTCCGGAGAGTCTATGCTGTCGATTGTGTCGAAAAGCTCTACAGCCTTCCGTGCCTTGTTGCCCTGAAGATGACCGATTAAACGCCAGCCTATGCTCGAGACTCCGTATGATTCCCGTTTGGACTCTGCCTCCTGGACTCTGTTCTCCCCGAAAAAGTCTATGCACGTGAATTTTTCTGCTTCCTTCATTTCATCTGCTGTGCGGGTCTTGCTGACTGCCACAAAATTTATACTGTCTTTGCGTCCGGCCCTGTCCCGTGCTGCTTGTATGCGCGTGTATATTTCTTCAGCATTCATGATTTTTATCACCCTGCCCTTTTTATGATAGCCATATAAAATACGTTGTCATCATATCCGGCTTCGTAGCGTTTTTGCTGACTGCCAAAAAATTTTTTGTTTGTGTGTCGGCTCTGTCTCGTGAGTCCGTAATGAGCATGTATATCTTCACCATATCCTTATAGTATTGTCATCACCGAAATTGAAATTAATTGTGTCGGCATTGAGGATTAATTTATTTCCCGGCTCTACGCCTTTCTCGATAAAAAAATTTTCCTCATCTGACGGGAAACCTTCTACAGCATGAAGTTCCGTGCTGTTTCCGTTCACGATAAACACAAGATTTTTCCCGCCCCGCGTAATCACCGCAGTATCAGGCACCATGACTCCCTGCTGAACGTCCGTAATCACGCTTGCAGTGAAAGCCCTTGACCTTACCGCATCAGGAGGGAAGAAAGGCAGGCGCAGATATACTTTCAGTTTTGGCCCGGAAGACTTCACGGCTACAACATCAGCCTTGCGATCCTTACCTTCAATTTCTGTGCGTATGCGAATTACGGCATTTTCCTTCCTGTTGAGTGCCCGCTCAAGTGACGGCGTTCTGTCGAGATATGCTATACACCTCAATATCTGCGGCTGTGGTATCAGCTTCCCGATAGCGTCCCCGCGTTTCAGCGGCGTACCGTTCTCGATCAGCGCGGCGTTCTGGAACTCCGGGAACGGTGCGAAGTCCGGCCATAATTTTGGGTATACCCAGTTGCCTTCCTGCCCGTCAAGCCCGGGATAGAAATATGCAGGATACGGAGCATACACAGCAGTCCCGTCCAGTGCCGCAACAATCTCGCCCTTTGAGACGTAATGAGGCCTTGGTGTAGGGTATGTCAGGATTCCGTCTTTCGGTGCGTATATGAGCTGTTCGTCCCATAATAATATTCCGTCTAACGGCTGTTCCTCGTTGTAGTTGGTGGTCATGGCTTCAATCAGCTGCGGGTGCGATAAGCTGTAGTTCTTGTACCACAGTTTATATACCCTGTAACCCATCATGAATATGAATATGATTAGCGAATAATACGCCAGCCTTAACGGAAGCCCCCTGCGTCTTTTGCTCATGACCTGCGCCGTTCTATCTCCGCAAAAGCATCATGGTTGTGTATGCTCTCACTGCTGGTTACATTAGCTTTGTACCATAAGATTCGCGGTTCACTGTCGAGCATTACGGCAAGTTCCCGTATAACGTCCTCAACAAATCTGGGGTTCTCGTATGAATGTTCGGTGATATATTTCTCGTCCTCACGCTTCAGGAGTGTATACAGCGGTGCAGAAGCAGAAGCCTCAATTATTGCGATGAGTTCCTCAAACCACACTAAGCCCTCACACCTGACCTTCAAGGACACTAAAGCGCGCTGGTTGTGTGCTCCGTAGCGTGAAATCTCCTTTGAGCACGGGCAAAGAGTCTGCACATTGAGGCCAATGCCTATGATCATATCGAAATTTCCTGCCTCATAGCTTGCCTCAAGAACAACATCGCATTTCGAGAAACTTTCTATGCCTGACACGGGAGCTTTCTTCCTGAAGTAATACGGGAATGCAAAACTTACGGAGCTTTCAGAGGCGTTGAGCTTTTCGCATAACCTTTTCGTGAATGATCCCAGGTTCGACGGAGAGACCCTGCCGTGATACTCCTCTAACGTCTCAATAAACCGGCTCATGTGTGTACCGCGGTATTCACGCGGAAGCATTACGCTCATGGATACATCAGCAATGGTGCTCTGAGTCTTGTTGTCCCTGTCCATCAATACGACAGGATAACTCACGCCCTTTACTCCTACGCGGTCAATCTGGATATTGCGTGTGTCCTGTTCCTTCTGTACGTCCTTCATGATGCCATATCCGATTCCCGGAGAACTACACAGCTCTTGGCCGTCTCCCATACATGAACTTCATACAGACGGCAGTTACCGCGTTTAACGTCCTCTTCAATTTCCCGCCATACCCACAAAGCTATATTCTCTGCGCTGGGCTGTTCTATGATGTCATTGATATATGAATGGTCTAATCGTGATATTACCCTGCTGTTCACGATCTCTTTCAGCTCCCCGAAATCCATAATCATTCCTTCAGCGTCAGGAGTGCCTTCAAGCACAATCTTCAATTTATATGTGTGTCCGTGAAGACGCTCGCATTTCCCGTGATAGTGTATGAGGTTATGCGCGGCATCAAACACAAATTCCCTGCTCAGTAACATTTACGGCCTCCATCTCCTGTGAAGCCAGAACCATTGTTCCGGCCTTTTGCGTATGAGTGTCTCTAACGCCTCATTGAACGCCTGAACCGTCAATCGTACCCTGTCTTCATGATTCTCTTCTTTGCCTGGAATCTTCACGGGATCAAGGAAGAACACTTCATGCTGAAACGGTGCAATACGGTAACTGCATACGGGTATCACAGGCACTCCCGACAATAACGCCATCACAGCAGGGCCGGGCATGTTAGTGGCCTGATGACCCATAAAGGGAACTTTCATCTTAGGCATTCCGGAAATGTCGTCGAGCAGCGCAAGGTGCATTCCGCCTTTGAGCATGTGAGCATATTTCTGGACGGACATTTTTTTCGGCAGCAGCATTTGCCCTGAACGCTCACGTATTTCGCGGACATATCCCCAAACGTCCATATCATGAAATTCCTGATACACTATGTGCAGTTCATGACCGTGCTGTTTTGCGTACTGTGCGTACCAGCTGCTCAGAATCTCCCAGTTGCCTATATGCCCGCTGAGGAACAATACGCCTTTCTTCTGCGCAAGAAGCTCCTTCATCAGCCCGTCATTATGGAACACTTTAACCCAGTCAAAAACCTGTGCCGGGTCTCTCTGAAGCGCAAGTATCTCCGCAATAGTCCAGCCGAGATGCTCGTAACACTTCCTGATAGTCTCTTTGCGCCATTGTTCCGAGCTGTCCGGATATGCTATCAGCATGTTGCTGTTCATGACTTTAGCGCGGGGACGTATTAACTTCAGGAGGCCGGAGAAGAATTTTGCGGTGAATTTCCCCCTTATGCCTGTACCTGATACTGCCTCAAAGAATCTTATTGCCCTTACTGCAGCTTTGCTCATTGTGCTATAACCTTTCTGTACAGCGTAATGATTGAGTCCGTACACCTTTCATGCGAACGCCTTGACTTCAGGAAGTGCCTTGCAGCCATAGCCATATGCCGCCCTCTTTCACCGATTCCGAGCCGTATAACCCTGGCCAAGTCCGTATCATCATTCAGCATGAAGTATCCGTCCGGTCCTAAAATTTCATCGAGGTAGCCCGACTTCCTTGACGCAACCGCCGCACCTCTCATCGTGAGGAGTCCTGCCCTCATTGCCTCGCGCGGTGTGGCCTCGCCAGCAATATATATCCCGCTCAATGCTTCAGGCCGCAGAATCTTCCCGGCAATGTCTACAATGTCATAATCACCTTCCGGAATATTTGAGCGTATACCGTTCGTGAACACGCCCTTGATGCCGTCCTCACTTCTTGAGCTTATCGCGTCGAATACGGGAAATATCACCGCTTCACCGTTCATCGCGCCTTCAGTGAAGAAACGCGAAGGATAGCCTCCCCACTTTTTGCCGCCGTCAAGCAGGGTATGAACTGTGCGTGAATGAATACGGACGATACGCCACCATAACGGAGCTTCACCGAACAAGTGCCATATTTCTTTGCTCGCAAAAATATTCTTCACCTGCTCAAACCCGGACTTATAGCCGGAATCTTTTGCGTTTATGACGGTGAGGTCTATATTCTTTGAGTGTGTCCGCAAAGCATCAGCCATATGCTTTATGACTTCAGCGAGTACATCACTGACTGAAGCTGATATGTACCAGTTACACGTGTGCATGGTTACGCAAATTCGGCCATATGGAATTTCTTCCTGCCGATACGGACAAATATATATTTCCCGTTCACGAGCGAATCACGGTCAACCGCAGCTTTCTCGTCGGTAATCTTTGCGCCGTTCACTGACACGCCGCCCTGACGTATTGCGCGTTTTGCCTCACCGTTGGATTCACACGCTCCGGAAGCGGACAGGACACCGACAACTCCCGCAGGGAACTCGACATCATGAAGCAATGTATACGGCACTTCAAGTTTGAGCATGTTGCATGTTTCTTCACTGACACCGGAAAAATTTATGCTGGGGTTGAATAGTATCTCGCTGACATTCACGACACTGTCTGCTGTCTTCTCGCCGTGAACAGTACGTGTAACCTCATAGGCTAACCTCTTCTGTGCTGTGCGTTTCTCCGGTGCTGTATTATGCTCGGTCATGAGGGCTTCAATCTCCTCAAGCGGCATGAACGTATACAGCTTCAAGAGCCTGGCCGCGTCCCTGTCATCCGTATTGAACCAAAACTGATAGAACTTGTACGGGCTGGTCTTCTCCGGATCAAGCCAGACAGCTCCGGCCTCAGTCTTGCCGAACTTTGTACCCGACGATGTGAGCAGTAACGGCTGAGTCAGTCCGAAAACTTCAGCACCGTTAGTCCTGCGTATGTAGTCGGAACCTGCAAGAAGATTCCCCTGCTGGTCATTGCCTCCCATCTGAAGACGGCAGTTATAGTGTTCATTGAGGTATTTGAAGTCCATCGCCTGAAGCAGTACGTACGAAAATTCAGTGTAGGATATTCCCTTTTCCGGGTCTTCAAGGCGGGAACGTATATATTCGCGGGCTATGAGGTTGTTGACGGAAAAATATTTGCCGACATCATGCAACACTTCAAGGAATGTTATTTTACTTAACCAGTCATAATTATTGAGGAGCAGTGCAGAATTTTTACCGCAGTCGAAATCAAGAAACTTCACCAGCTGCTTTTTCACGCCTTCAATGTTGTGCATTACCGCTTCAAGCGTTATGAGGTTGCGCTCCTTGCTCTTGCCCGACGGGTCTCCGATAAGGCCTGTGCCTCCTCCTGCAAGTGCTATGGGCCTGTGTCCGAGTCTCTGAAGCCATCCCAAAGCCATTAAGGGAATCAGATGCCCGACGTGAAGACTGTCCGCAGTGGGATCAAAGCCTACATATGCCGTAATCATTTCCTCATTCATTACCTGTGAGAGTCTTTCTTCATTAGTGCACCACTCAAAATAGCCGCGCTGTCTTAATACATCAAACGCATTCATAGTTATACGTAATAGTCTCCTTTGCGTAAAGGCTTGTGTTTTTGCGGTTATTATATAATACTCAAAAAATTTCAAGAGGAGTCAAGTATTTAATGTGCAGAAAATTTTTTACAGCACTTATCATCATCATATCTTTCACATCTGCATCACATGCAACGACACTAAAAGATTTGTTTCAGGCTCGC
>CAJOES010000035.1 GCA_905233455.1 uncultured Synergistales bacterium
GTACGTTAAAGCACAAAACTCTGTCGGCAACGGCAGATGTAAACCTACAGCCAACCAACATAAAAGAGTCTCCCTAGCTGGAGGCTCTTTCTTTATCCCTTCTGCCTGTTACGCCACTCCCTAGGCGGAATCCCGTAAATAGTCCTGAATGCCCGCGAAAAGTGCATCTGATTCTCATACCCCACAGATGCCCCGATTTCATTTATCGGCCTCTCCGTCTGCGCAAGCATCTCCGCCGCCTTGATCATCCGGTAATTCATCAGGAATCTTTGCGGTGTTTTCCCTGTAGCCTGCCGGAATATCTTCCCGAAATAGCTTCTGTTCAGCCTCAAAGCCTCTGCAATCTCCTCAACCGTGATATTTCTCTGGTAGTTGTTCTCGATATACGCAACAGCCTCGCGTATGTAGAACTCCCGCAAACGGCTCGTTATGACCTTTCCCGCATGTTCAGCCGAACGCGTCAGATAGTCCATGAACAGGTACAGGTGTCCGATAAGCTGAAATTGTGATGTCTCGCTGTTGTCCACTATATATATCATCTCGTCCCTGAGTTTCTCCCTAAGTTCATTCATCTCCGTCCTGTATACGGGCTGTTCAGGGGAAAAACCGGCAACTTCAAGAGCCTGCTTCACTCTCAGGCCGTCGAACTCAAGCCACGCGTATTCCCATGGGTTGTCGATGTCCGCTATGTATGTCGTTATCTGGTCGGGAAATATCAGGAAGCCTTCTCCGCCGTGAAGGCTGAATGTGTTTGTGCCCCCGTGCATGTCGTCGGAATGCAGGACTCCGCGCCCCCTGATGATATAGTGAAACAGATAGTGGTTGCGCCTTGCCGGGCCAAACAGGTGTCCGGGCGTGCAGCTCTCCCGTCCGAACTGGTACAATCCTAAATCTACAAAACTCTGATTCGGGAAAATCGCAAACTTTATCTCATGCAAAATATTTCCTCCCAAATTCTGACAATATAAAAGCATAATGGTATATATATGCAAAAATTCCGCTATTCAAGAACGCATAAAGGTATTTTACAATAAAGACGCTTAAAAATTCCCCAACACAATAAAATAATATAAAAGGAGAGCTGATTATGGCAGGATTATCACTTCAGCACATCTGGAAGAAGTATCCTAACGGGTATGTGGCAGTCAAGGATTTCAATCTTGAGATTGCGGACAAGGAATTTATTATTTTTGTCGGGCCTTCAGGCTGCGGAAAGTCTACAACTCTGCGCATGGTTGCAGGGCTTGAGGACATCAGCGAAGGCACTCTCAAGATAGGCGACCGCGTCGTCAATGACGTGGAGTCAAAAGACAGGGATATAGCTATGGTGTTCCAGAATTACGCGCTGTACCCTCACATGACGATTTATGACAACATGGCCTTTGCACTAAAGCTCAAGAACACCCCCAAAGATGAGATCGACAAGGCAGTACGTGAGGCCGCGAGGATTCTTGAGCTGGAGAAAGTGTTAGACCGCAGACCGTCCCAGCTCTCCGGAGGCCAGCGTCAGAGAGTCGCAATGGGACGCGCAATAGTCCGCAATCCTCAGGTGTTCCTCATGGATGAGCCGCTCTCTAACCTTGATGCAAAGCTCCGCGTTCAGATGAGGGCAGAAATCGCGAAATTGCACGACAGGCTCGGCGCAACAATCATCTACGTTACGCACGATCAGACAGAAGCAATGACTCTCGGCACACGTATCGTTGTCATGAAGGACGGCATCATGCAGCAGGTGGACAGCCCCACCAATCTCTACAACAAGCCCAATAATCTTTTTGTTGCAGGTTTCATCGGATCTCCGCAGATGAATTTCTTTGAGGCAGATTTTGACGGTGCTAACCTCGTAGCGTCAGGCGTGAAGTTCGAGATCCCCGCAGAGAAAGCATCAGTGCTCAAGGAGAAAGGCTATACGGGCAAGAAGGTTGTTGCGGGAGTCCGTCCCGAAAACGTATATGACTCCAGCAAGGAAGCCCTGTGCAAATTAACCGCTCCCTTCAGTGCAAAAGTTACGGTGTTTGAGCTTCTCGGCTCTGAAGTTCAGCTTTACTTTGATTTTGCAGGCGCGTCAATGTCGGCTAAAGTCGGGCAGGACAGCAGGGCGGCAGTAGGTGATACAGTAAGTTTTGCGTTCGATGAGGACAAGATTCACGTATTCGATAAAGAGACTGAACAGGCAATAGTGCATTAAGGAGGCTCATTCATGAAACGGTTAGCTTTAGCACTAATTATTATCCTGTGCATGTCTTCAATGGCATGGTCTGCATCACGCCCCGTTGTGATTGAGCTGGTGCAGTACAAGCAGGAAGCATTGAAGATATTTGACGCTCTTGCAGAAAAGTTCAACGCAACCCATGACAACATAAAGCTGAAGGCCTCATCGCCCAATGAGCCAATAACGATACTGAAGACGAGGTTTATTCGCGAGAATTACCCGGACATTATCGGAATCGGCGGTGATATGGACTTCTCTAACTTTCAGGATGCAGAACTTTTAGCGGACGTATCAAAGTACCCGGGATTGCAGAAGATAAAGAAGGCATATATCGACATCATTGAAGGCCTTGAATTTGTCCCTACTCCCGGAACTTACGGAGTGCCCTACATGGCCAACGCGGCAGGAGTTCTCTACAACAAAGATATGTTTGATGAGCACGGCTGGAAGATTCCGCGCACATGGTCAGAGTTCATGAAGCTCTGTGAGGACATAAAGGCCGCAGGGATTCTTCCGTTCTATTTCGGCTATAAGGATACGTGGACGACTTTAGCCCCGTGGAATGCCCTTGCTGTTGACCTTGCCCCGGCTGATGTCTGCCAGCAGGTGAACATGGGCAAAACCACTTTCGCGAAAGAGTACAAAGAGATTGCCGACAAGATTTTAGCCATTCTTCCGTACGGCGAGGAAGGCCCGTTTGCTTACGGCTATAACGATGCCTGCACTGCATTTGCCCGCGGACAGTCCGCAATGTACACGATCGGCAATTACGCTATCCCGCAGATTCTTTCCGTCAACCCAACAATGAATATCGACTCGTTCGTCATGCCCGGCAGTGATGACCCTGACGGACAGACGCTGAATTCAGGCGTTGATCTTATGTTCTGCGTAATGGCAAACAGTCCGCACAAGGAAGAAGCATATGTAGTCCTTGATTTCCTGCTTGACCCGGAAAATATACAGATGTACGTTGACGATCAGAACTCCGTACCGTGCCAGACAGGACAATTTAAGCTGACACCTATGCTTGACGGCATGAGGGAATATATTGATGCCGGAAAGATGGCGGACTATCAGGATCACCATTACCCGACTGAAATGTCAGTAAGCGCAATGATACAGACGTACTTAATCGAGAAAGATGCTGCAGGATTCCTTGCGAGGTTCGACAGGGACTGGGCACGCTACAACAGGGACGTAATCGCGAAAGTACAGAAATACAACGCTTCACACTAAAGGAAGGAGGATATACGGATATGAAGAGTCAGAATGAGAGACGGCGCACTTTCCTGTGCATATCAATCCCGATACTGTTATTATTCTTCGGGTTCAACACACTGCCGTTAATCAAAGGTTTCATTTACAGCTTCACTAACTTCAGGGGCTACGGCTCTTATGACTGGGTAGGCTGGAGGAATTATGTTGACCTGTTCACTGACAGCAGGGTCGGCAATTCTTACTGGTTCACATTCAAGCTGGCAATAGTTGCAACGATACTAATCAACGTCGTAAGTTTGATTATGGCACTTGCACTGAACGCAAAGATAAAGTTCAAGAGCTTCTTCAGGGGAGTATATTTTATCCCGAACATACTCGGTGCATTAGTTGTAGGCTATATCTTCAGCTACATATTCACCTACATTCTGCCGGCAATAACTCATGCGGCAAGTATGCTTGCTGACAGAAACTGGGCATGGGTTGCGATCGTTATCGTCTGCGCGTGGCAGTCGGTAGCTATGAGCACGCTAATCTATATTTCGGGGCTTCAGACAGTTCCGGAGGACGTATACGAGGCTGCTTCCCTTGACGGTGCTACGGGATGGAAGCTGTTCCGTCATATCACCTTCCCGCTGATTATGCCTTTCGTTACGATAAATACGGTTCTGTGCATGAAGAACAGTTTGATGGTGTTCGATCAGATCATGGCACTGACCAAAGGCGGCCCGGCTCAGAGCACTGAATCAATATCATTCCTGATCTACAACAACGGCATGAACGGCGGACAGTTCGGCTTCCAGAGTGCCAACGCGGTTATATTCTTTATCGTGATCGTTGTAATTTCAGTCCTGCAGTTAAAATTCCTGAATAAGAGAGAGGAGCAGCTGTAATCATGGAAGACCTGAAAGTTAAAGAAAAATTCAACTGGCCTGTAACTATACTGCTTATATTGGGACTGTTCACAGTGCTTTTCCCGCTGTATATGACGGTGATTATTGCCTTCAAGCAGCCCAGCGAGATGACCAATGACATTATAGGGCTTCTGTCGTTCCCTAAGTCATGGAGCTTTGAGAATTTCGCCGAAGCAATGAGAGTTACGGATTTCTGGCGTTCGCTGTTCAACAGTTTCCTGATCACCGCCGTAACAATGGTAATATCCATAATCATTCATTCACTGATGGGCTATGCAGTTGCGCGCAACATGAACACGAGCAAGTTCTACCGGTTTTCATACTTCTATGTTGTGAGCGGAATGTTCGTGCCTTTCGCAATACTGATGATGCCCTTAGTGAAACAGACAGCACAGCTTCATATTGATAACGTTTTCGGTGTAATCGTGCTGTATGTAGTGTTCTACATGCCCATGAACGTACTGCTTTATGCGGGGTATCTGAAGAATATTCCGATTGCCCTTGAAGAGGCGGCACATGTTGACGGCGCGTCCACATGGACAACTTACTGGAAGATAATATTTCCGTTAATGTGGCCGATGCACGCTACAGTTGCAGTTCTTACGGCGTTAGGGACATGGAACGACGTAATGACCCCGTTAGTGATCATGTCGGGAAGCGGAGTAAATACCCTTCCGTTAGCACAGCTCAACTTCCAGACGCAGTTCGGCACAAACTACAACCTTGCATTTGCTTCATACCTGCTTGCATTGCTGCCTATGCTGATATTCTATCTGGTAGCGCAGAAGCAGATCATCAACGGCGTAACTAACGGTGCAGTAAAATAGACCGGCAAAATTAACCTGAAGAGAGGCACAAATATTTATGCCGGTTCTATACGACAAAGACAAACGAATCTTTACGCTGAACACAAAAAATTCAACGTATCAGATGCAGGCAGATAGCTTCGGTTATCTGCTTCATCTCTATTACGGGCGCAAAACGGAAGGCTTCATTGACTGGGGATATACCCTTGCAGACCGGGGATTTTCCGGCAGTCCCTATGATGCCGGGCGGGACAGGACATATTCGCTCGACTATCTCCCGCAGGAATTTCCCGCGCAGGGCACGGGTGATTTCAGGAGTCCGTTGCTTGTTGCCCGGGACAGCAGCGGGACATACGGAGCAGATCTGCGTTATTCCGGCTGTGAGATTCAGGAGGGCAAATACTCGCTGAAGGGCTTGCCGGCTGTGTATGCGAATGAAGGCAAGGAGGCAGAGACGCTCATTATCACGCTGAAGAATGCACGTTTAGGGCTGTCGGTGAAGCTGATGTACGGTGTATTGCCGGAGAAGGACATAATCACTCGAAGCGTTACCGTCCGGAATGACGGCACGGGCACAATCACGCTGGAGAAGCTGGGCAGTTCATGCCTAGACTTCACGCACGGACGGTTTGACCTCATCACGTTTCACGGACGGCACGCAATGGAGCGGCAGTTTGACCGTCAGGAACTTCATCACGGCTCGCATGTCATCGGCAGCCGCCGGGGAATGTCATCGCACCAGTATAACCCGTTCGTGATCCTTGCAGACCATGACGCAACGGAGACTTCCGGGCGTTGCTGGGCGATGCAGTTCGTGTACAGCGGAGGATTTGAGGCAGAAGCAGAGCTTGCACAGTACGGACAGACACGCGTGAATATGGGAATGTCGCAGGAAAAATTTTCGTTCCCGCTTGAGCCGGGAGAGGAGATTACTGCGCCGGAAGTGATTATGACTTTCAGCAGTCAGGGACTGGAGAGAATATCGCATAACCTTCACGCCTGCATACGGGAGAATATATGCCGGGGGAAATTCAAGAATGCTCCGCGCCCGGTAGTCCTCAACTCATGGGAAGCGTTCATGATGGATTTTGACGGCAAAAAGATTCTGGACACTGCAAGGCTGGCCAAGTCTCTGGGAGTTGAGATGTTCGTGCTTGATGACGGCTGGTTCATGAACAGGAACGATGATTACAGGGCTTTGGGCGACTGGACTGCGGACACGTCAAAATTAGGGTGCAGTCTCGGCGGACTCGTCAGGGACATTAACGCTATGGGGCTGAAGTTCGGCTTATGGGTTGAACCCGAAATGATCAGCGAGGACAGCAATCTATACCGCGAACATTCTGACTGGGCAATGATGATTCCCGGAGAAAAACCCGTGCTTGGCCGGAGTCAGCTTGTGCTGGACATGTCGCGCCGTGAAGTTATCGAGTATGTATATTCGTCGGTTAGCAGTATTCTCGATTCCGGAAACATTGAATATCTCAAATGGGACTATAACCGCTCAATATCTGAAGTATATTCGCAGGGAACTTACGGCGGAAAAGTGCTATATGAATACATGTTAGGTCTGTATGAAGTCCTCGAAAGACTCAGCACCAATTATCCTGATGTCCTGATTGAGGGCTGTGCAGGAGGAGGCGGACGCTTTGATGCAGGTATGCTCTACTATACTCCGCAGATATGGTGCAGTGATAACACTGACGCAGTAGACAGGCTGTATATACATTACGGCACTTCATTCGGGTATCCTGCAAGCACAATCGGGGCGCACGTCTCGATATGCCCCAATCAGCAGACCGGAAGGATCACGCCGCTGAAGACCCGTTACGCTTCAGCAGTGTCCGGAGCATTCGGCTATGAGCTGAACCCGTTCCTGATGAGTGATGAGAAGATACGGGAAATTTCGGAGCAGATAGCATATTACCGGAGAGACCGGGAGCTGATTTCGTGCGGTAAGTATTACAGGCTGAATAATCCCAATGACGGCAATTACTGCGCATGGGAATATGTATCTGAAGACGGCGCGAATGTTCTCATCAATGCCGTTGTGATACTCAATCACGGAAATATGCCGCCGGTATACGTTACTCCCAGAGGGCTTACACCGGGAACGCTGTACCGTGATGATGAGACGGGGAAAATTTACCCTGCTGATGCGCTCATGGATTCCGGCCTTCCGCTTGAAGCACCTAAAGGGGACTATGAGAGCTGTATATTCAGGTTAAGGAGGCTGTAATGGGAATTGGCGATTACGCAAAAGCAAGGAAGCTGGGAGAAAAATCCTACAGGCAGGACGTAAGCACGGGGCGTTATCCGTATCTCCCTGCATTGAATGACATGCTGAGGAATCCCGGAATCCTGAAGGAAGAAAAGATAGGATTGCTTGAGATACCTATACGCTTAATCTGCGGGACTCTCACTAAAGGACGGCAGGAGGCATTTGCGAAAAACTACATGCCCTTGCTTGCTGATGATTCAGAGTTCGCTGTGAAGTGGGTAAACCTGCTTGCACATCAGGAGAATGAAGGCATACGCGACCCTGTTAATGCTTATGAGTTTATGGGACGGTTCTATATCTCCGAAGGCAACAAGCGCGTGAGTGTCCTAAAGTATCTTGGACAGCCCGACATTCTCGCTGACATTGTGAGGGTGCTTCCTCCTGATGACAATAATTCTCAGGAAGCCGTGATTTACCGTGAGTTCATGAAGTTCTTTAGCTGTACTTCTATCTACGGAATATATTTTACGGCTGAAGGGTGCTACAGGAAACTTGCAGAGATTTACGGGCAGGATACGGATTCAAGGTGGCCTGAAGATGTCATAAGGGAGCTTAAATCAGAGTTCTATAATTTTGCCCGCCTTTACTCTGAACACACAGGTAACCGTTCAATATTTTTCTATGGTGATGTGTTCATGGTCTATATTAATATGTACAGTCATTCAAGCCTTCAGAATGATTCTGATTCCGTGATTCGTGATAACTTAGGGCATATATGGCCTTCGCACAAGAGCTTCATGCAGAAACTGAAAGAGTTATACGACATGCTATGAGAATTTTAGCGGTCTCTGATGAAGAGAATAATACATTATGGGGTGCTCAGGTCAGGGAACTCACGCGGGGAACTGACCTGATAATTTCATGCGGGGATTTGAGGCGCGAATATCTCGAATACCTGCTCACGATGATTAACGCCCCATTGCTGTACGTATACGGCAATCACGACACAACCGGCCCTGAAGGGGGACTCTGCATTGATGGTAAAATATGCGTTTTCTGCGGCGTAAAGTTCTTGGGACTCGGCGGGTGTATGCGTTACAGGGACAGCGCGAACATGTACACTGAAGCGGAGATGCGCAGGAGGTTGCGCAGATTGCGGCTGTCGTTATGGCTGAAGGGAGGAATTGACGTGCTCGTAACTCATGCCCCGGCTAAAGGCTGGGGAGACCTTGAGGATATTGCGCATTCAGGCTTTGAGACGTTCGGCGGGATCATGACGCAATACAGGCCGAAACTTATGCTTCACGGGCATGTTCATATGTCATACGGGAGGATAAAGCGCGAATATGTGCACACGTCGGGGACAAGGATAATGAATGTCTGCGGATATAAGATTGTAGATATATAAAGGGTGAGTGATACATGACAGATAAATTTAACATTGAGGAACTGCTTAATTTCTGCGTAAAGTTAAGCCGCCATATGATAGTTTCAGGGGCTAACATAGAACGCGTACAGCTTGCAGCAGCATTTATCTGCAAGGCATATGAGCTTCAGGACATCAGCATATACATTCTGAGCACGCATATTCTTCTGAGTGCTACGGACAAGGACGGGCATTACGCATCAAGGCAGGCATCAATCCCGCCTTCAGGAATACACCTAGAGCGTTTGAGGAGTCTGAACCAGTTATCGTACAAAGTTGCAGAGATAACTCCGCCGACAAAACTTTTGGCGAAAATGCTGGATAAAGCCTTAAACGTCAAGACTTACAGCAATCATGTTGTGCTGCTTGGGAGAATTGCCGCTATGTCATCATTATGCTTCATATTCGGCGGGTCATTCAGTGAACTTCTGCCTGTAGCTGCCGTTACCGCGCTGATACATTACCTTCTTGCTTTGCTGGAGAAGACCGGGCTTGACCGTATAGTCATAAACTCCCTTACAATGTTTATTGCTTCTGCTCTGGCTATAATGTTCGTATTTTCCGGTTTCAGCAGTAATTTTCCCGTTATCCTTATCAGCATATCAATGCTCGTGATTCCCGGCATTCCGTTAGTCAATGCAATGCGCAACCTTCTTTGCGGGCACGAGATAAACGGAATACTGCAGATGATAAAAATCTTCATTGAAACTATGGCCTTAGCGATGGGGATATATTCGGCGTTTGCATTAATGGGAAGCTATATCAACATTGGCGGTTCTGGCATTGCCTCACTGAGCAACCCTACTTTGCTGGTAATATTCTCATTCACGGCATCACTAGGCTTCGGTGTGGTCTTCAATGTTGCACCGAAAGATTTATGGCTTTCAGGACTCAGCGGTGCACTGACGCGCATAGCATTAATCTTCCTGACACCGGTACTATCAAGCAGATTGGCATATATGACTCTTTCGGCACTTTTGGCGGCACTCGGTGCAGAGTTCCTTGCAGTACGGAGAAGGGAGCCTTCAACGTATTTCCTGTACCCTGCAATTATCCCGCTGATTCCCGGTGATCTGTTCTTCTTTGCGCTGTCAGGGCTGTATCTGGGCAACCGTGAGATCGTCGAGGTGAACGGCATAAACTGTCTGCTGTCCCTTGCAGGAATGTGCATAGGGTTCGTACTGAGTTCTACTGTGGCACATTATGCCCGGAGAGTGAGATATTACAGAACGTGATTAGTATGCTTTGCGTTCCCCTGTCATTGATGGCCGGGGAGCGTATAATATTCAGCACAAAGGAGGTTGACGAAATTGCAAAAATCTACGTATAATGTTCGCAGTTCGCAGTTCGCAGTTCGCAGTTCGCAGTTCGCAGTTCGCAGTAGCTTATCCTATTTCTTAATCACCAATATCATAGATTCATATAACGGCTTTTCTTTCAGGAGGGCATCCTGAAATGAAAGTTGGTCTTTATATAAATGACAATTCAGATGCTAAATTCAGCAAAATAGATTTATCTTCTCCTCAATTCGGCAATCCCGGCATAGGCGGAACTGAATATGAGTTTGTTTTACTGGCATATGCCCTCGCTGCTTTTTCTGATGCTGAAGTGAATTTTTACCATTGCAATGAAAATAAGCTCTCTGAAGGCGTAAATAACTGGATAGTCCGCGACAATGCAGAACTGTTACGTATGGTGAAAGAGCACGGCAATGATGTTCTTGTGCTAAGGGCAATGGATTATCCTGCACTATTTGATCTTTATGATCTTATCAGAAACTCAGATATCAAGTGCATAGCATGGTCTCATAACTGGCTTCCGGATGAATTGATGTATGATCTGTACGGCAATGAAGCAATAAAGCGTATAGTTATGGTGAGCCGTGAACACTATGATTACTACATAAACATTGAGCCGATAAGGAAAAGTACATACATATTCAACATGTTTGACGGAAGACCCTACAGGCTTCGCGACCTTCCTGCCGAACCTGCAGTAACCTATACCGGCGGATTGTACAAGAGCAAGAGCTTTCATGTATTTGCTTCAATGTGGAAGGATATACTGCGTGAAGTTCCTGATGCTAAACTGTATGTTGTAGGCAGCGGAAAACTTTACGACCATAATGCAGAACTCGGATCTCTGGGAGTTGCGGACAAAGAATGCGAGGACATGTTTGCAGAATATCTCATGGAAAATGGGAAACTGATGCCATCAGTGAAATTTTTAGGGAATATGGGACAGGAAAAGGCAGAAATTTACTACAAGACAACTGTAGGAGTTACCAACTTTACCCCGGAGACATTCTGCATAAGTGCCGTTGAGCTTGAAGCCTGCGGAGTTCCGTTAGTCAATATGGCTTGGGGCGGGGTTCTGAACACTGTAAAGCACAACGAAACCGGACTGCTTGCAAAAAATAACAGCGAACTCAAAGAATATATAATCTTTCTTCTCAAGGACAGAGAATTAAACATAAAGCTGGGAAGACAGGCTAAAGAATTTGCTGATGAAGCATTTTTGCCGGAAAATATAGTAAAACAATGGCTGAATCTTTTTGATGATGTCATTCTGGACAGGCCGTGCACATATATAAAGCCTGAAGAAAATTTCGGTAACAGCTTCAAATGGTTCAAGGTAATAGACCACTGGCTGATGGATCATCATTTATCGCTCAGGTACAGAAGAATAAAGAGCTTGCTAAAGGTGCGTATTAAGAAAAATTTTCCTGCCGTCTTCTCTATGTTAAAGAAAATTCTTAAACGCGGAAAATAAAAACAAACAAAAAATCCCGGCCATTCATACGACCGGGACAATTATTATCTTTTCGTCTGAAATTTACCTGTTAGCGGCATCAAGACCGTTGTTCAATGCACATATCGGGCAAAGTTCTTTGGCACTGTGAAGGTTTCCGCATTTCGGGCACTTCACTAAATCGCTTTCAGCGGCGAAAAGTTCAACGCGCTTGCATTCGGGGCACTCGTAAATGTCTACATGAACCCTGTCTGCCTTGAGCAGTGCACTTCCCATAGGATAGCCCTTTTCTTTTACGGTCAACGCCTTATGACATACAGGACAAACTTTTTCTGCCATCTCAATAAATCCACCTTTCAAATTTTTTCGCAATTATATCACATGCGCTTTGGGTTACGAGGAAACCAGCCCTTAGCTACACGCTTTTCCTGCTGTTTTAGTTCATGTATGCACCACAGCAGAATGAACCCCAGAATCCCGGCAACGTCCGAAACAATATTATTCTCCGCATACACCGAAACTGCCAGACTTGCGAGGCCAAGCACGAGAAATACCGGCCATACTTTAGCGGAAAAGTAATATTCGCACTTGATGACGACGGGGTGAAATATTCCGGTGAAGATGAACATTGCCGCCCCCGCGATAATTCCTGACCAGTTCACCATTCTTCCTCCGGCATTCCCATCCACATAACCAGCACTAAACTCACTGCGCACGCACACGCAAGAATCATCACCGGGCGCATGATACTTTCACGGCGTTTCGAGGCAATACCGGCCGCTATTCTGCTCATCTCATACCCAAGCAGAACGAAGAATGACAGCATTGCAGTATTATTGATGAGTACAGGCAGTGCAGGCAGATCATAATCTATGAATGCAAACTGTGTGTTCAGCAGCAGATAATCCGTAATTTTTGCCGCAATGAACCTGTACAGCCCGTAACCCGACATCCCGACACCGAGAACTCCCGGCCATTTAGCTTTTATCCTGCCTGCCACCATACCCCAGTGCATACCGGCATGAACTCCCATAAGCACGAAGCTCCAATACGATGACGCAAGATGAGTACTGCGCGCCCATTCGGTGAGGGACTCTATGTTCAGGAACGTGAATGTTTCCGCAATCATCATTCCGCTTACTGCCGACAGCGTGAATGCAACGATAAGCGAGATATTCACTGCAAGGGACAGGACGCGCACAATGCCGTAACGTCCCTTGAGTATAGTGCTGAACCATTTACGGTTTAGGTACTGATGGATTATTACCACCAGCACCATAACCATACCTATATATTCATGTCCTTCCTGCTCCGTGATCTGCAATGACATCAACAGCAGAAGCAGGACGGTCATTAATACGTCAACTATTCTTCTTGCGAGCATTCTTGTCGATAGCTTCCCAGAGGCCAAGCAGGTATTCAGCACCTAAAGCGCGGTCATAGAGTCCGTAGCCCGGCCTGCCCTTCTCGTCCCATATCATGCGGCCGTGATCCGGGCGAATATACGTATCGGGGCATGTCTCGTATATAGCCTTCATGATCTCATACATATCGAGGCTTCCTGTTTCCGATAAGTGTGCGGCTTCCCTGAACTTGTGATAGCCCAGATACTTTACGTTGCGGACGTGCATTGCTCCGATCCTGTTCATGCTCCCGAAGTGGCGTATTATTGCGGGAATGTCGTTATCGGGGTTAGACCCAAGCGAGCCGGTGCAGAGGCATACTGTGTTTGCCGGTGAGTCATGCAGTGCAACAATCTTATCGTAACCTTCCTGTGAGTGCGCGATTCTCGGCAGTCCGAATATCGGCCATGCCGGGTCATCCGGGTGGCAGGCCATCTTTACGCCGAGCTCCTCGCATACGGGTATCACAGCGTCAAGGAAGTACTTGTAGTTCACCCGTAACGTGTCCGGAGTCATGCCCTCATACTGTTTTAGTGTCGTCTCCAGCAATGCGAGTCTTTCAGGTTCCCAGCCCGGAAGCGTGAAGCCCTTAGAGTCTTCCGCTGTCTTCCGGACAATCTCAAGCGGCCCCATCTCGCCGAGTTCCTGTTCGTCGAAATACAGGCTGTTGCTGCCGTCTTCAGGGATTACGCGGGCAAGGTCAGTCCTGAGCCAGTCGAATACGGGCATGAAGTTGTAGATGATGACCTTTACGCCGTGCCGTGCAAGATTCTTTATGGACTCTATGTAGTTCGTGATGTATTCGTCCCGTGTGGGCTGTCCTGTCTTTATGTCCTCGTGAACATTAACGCTCTCTATGACTTCAAGCTCAAGCCCTGCATCATGAACTTCCTGAACCAGTGCGGCAATCTCTGAATCCTCCCACACAACTCCGGCAGGCTTGTCGAGAAGCCCCATTAGTCCGGACATTCCTGCAATCTGCTTTATATACTTCAGGGGTATCGGGTCTGCTTTGCTGCCGTACCAGCGGAACGTCATTTTCATAGTTATTTTTCCTCCTCAAAAATTAAGTATTATGTGATAAATTTATTATAGCGGAAATTTTTTTCAGTGATAGAATACCTCAAAATATCAGTAAAAAGGAGGATTGAATTATGCTAAAGGCCGCCCATAATGGTCTGGTCTGGTCTGGTCTGGTCTGGTCTGGTCGCTTATTGTCTCTCAATCCTTCTCAAGCTGATTAACCTATCCCCCGAAAAGGAACGTCCCCCGTAAAACTAACTCTTGTCGGCAAAAAATTTTATGACAGGAGGAAAGTATAATGACAAAGAAAATTTTAGCGGCGTTAGTTTTGGTTATGGTGATGGCATGTGCGGCTTCTGCGGATTTATACTATCGTCAGAATCATCGTGTTGACACTGACAGTAAATACCTTATTCATGTTAAGTCGGACGGCACGGAAGAATCCACAGGTATAAACCTCTCCGGAGGATATTTCGCCGGGTTCAGGCACAACGGAAAAGATTATTTGCTTGTAGCTTATGAGGACGAGGATGACGGATTCAAATACACAACAGAAATATCAATATATGACCCTGATAATATGAGTGCTCCTATTTCATCTGGCAATATTTCTTCGGCTAGGATTGACCCTAGCAGCCTTGCAGAACTGGGGAGCAATATTGTCATTGGAGGCGAGAGTGTAGGCGCGTCAAAAATAATCGCGGTAAATCCCACCACCTGCGAAATCGTCGATACATACACGCAGTACACTTACGATAGACAGCATATGAATTCATACGTCTTCAACTGGAATGGAACATTCATAGCATCATTTCAGGCTCCTGACGTGGTCAGGGCGGAAGACGATATTGATGGAGTAACCGTTACTATGGATACCTTCGGGCACATTACAGGGCAGATGGAAGACTTTACCCTTGAATCCGGCGTTGAGGCAAGCGGAGGTGAACTGTATACTGCGTTTGGAGAGGACTTTTATGACCCTAATGATGTTCGTTATAATAATTATGAGGGATTTCATGATCATTTTGCAGAGGACTTCGGAATATACCGCATTTCGGAAGCGATCCGCACAATGGACATGACTAAGGCTGTTCACATTACTCATGAGAACACGGTCGGCATGTTCAGGGACGGCAGCGGAGGATTGTATTATACGGTTTATGATGACTCTCCGCGCGATGAGGATACTCATGCTGAGTTCAAAGCACGCTATATATACCACTGGAACGGCAGCACTTCGGAACGCGTATATGATGCCGGCGAATATTCCGACATAGACTCAATATATTACGACATCAACAGCGGCACATTGTATGCTGAGGTCGACTACGAAAACGGCTCAGAAATTTATGACGCAGTATACGCACTCACGCCTGACAGTTCCGGGCAGTTCACAGTCTCTAGGTCGTACACAAATACAGGAATGATGAATCTTACCGGCAACCCTCCTGACAGCGCAAACAGTTCATCATCAGGCGGGAACGGAAATGCGGAACTGCCCCAGAACTCACAGTCCCAGAACTCACAGCCCGAAGATGCCCCGCTTCAGACGGCAGTAATTTCGCCGGTAACGCTTAGTGATGAAGTTCTTGAGAATCTTGTGAGCCTGATAGACAGCATAGACAACGCATCGCAGATAAACTATATAACACATGCAAACCTTTCACAAGCAAGCGAACCAACCCAAAGCATGAGGGAATACATACGCAATGACGGCTATAATGCGGCCTATAAGCTCAATACTGTTACGGTAGAGAAGGACGGCTATTATGTCTTTGAGGTTACTATACCTGCTGAACTCGTCAGCCAAGACATAAACAGCGTAAAGATGTACGCCCTGAACAATGCGGAGTTTTCGGACTCGTCTGCAAGATCTGCGGTTTTAGGGATAATCAACGGCATACTGAATTACGGAGAACTTACGACATTAACCGGAGAGAAGCCTAAAACGCTTTTAGGGAAAATGCTTGCTGTAGGATTCCTGCAGGGAAGTCAGCCATTCAGCATGTTTCTGGCAAAAGCGATAGTTGCCGTTCTTACCGGCGGTGCTGGAGGAGCTTGCAGCCTTACTGGTGCAGGAATGTTATTGTGCCTCTCGGTTATAGTTATAGTGAGGCGCATGAAGCGTTAAATGAAATGTTCAGCCCCTTCATGCTGTATGAGGGGGTTAATTTTTTTGCCGCAAAATAAACAGAATGCCACAAATTTAAACCCGGCGGGTAAAATATATTATGTAAATATTTTATTCAGGAGGTATTTTTCATGAAGCGTCATTTTGTGTTATCGTTTGTTTTAGTGCTTGTGATCATGATTCTGTCTGTTCTTCCTAGTGCTGCTGAAACCTACAAAAGCAGTGAAATGTCTGTAACTGTTCCCAGCGGTTACATATGCACGGTAGCCGGTACAGTAGCTGAGATTGAAGGCGATGCTAATAATAATGAAGGCGTGTGGATGCGTATAGAGATACACGCTATGGGGTCTGGTGAAAGTTTGGAGAGCATTGCACGCAGGCTTGCAGGGACTTACAACGGCGACGTAGTAAAAGACTTGGAAGACGAGGACAACGGAGAAACATACTACTTAATCAGCGAGAACTATACTTACCGCGGTGCGCCTGCTGAAGTTTATGTTGACGGCAAGGCAACGATCAGAGGACTCGGTTCCGGAAAATATGCCATTACAATAATTGGTCTCGAGATCGATGATACTGTTATTGACGAGATTAAGGACTCCGTGAAATCTATCAGTGCTTCAGGCGGCGGAAATCGTAATAATGGCGGTAATGATGACGACGAAGAAGATGATGATAATGACGAAGAAGATGATGATGACAGCTCAGGGTGCAATGCGGGCATAAGTGCATTCGCTGTGTTAGGTGCATTCTTGGCCTTCAGGAAGAAGAACGGGTAGAACATAAATTTTTATCTTTTGGCAGTCTGCCTCTCCGTGTGAAAACGGGGAGGTTATTTTTTGCTCCTTTATGGTGAAAATATTATTGTACAGGAAAGGAGAATATTATATTTATCATGACAAGA
>CAJOES010000036.1 GCA_905233455.1 uncultured Synergistales bacterium
CAAGGGTGATATGTCTGTAGTCGGGCCTCGTCCGGCACTCTGGAATCAGTATGACCTCATTGCAGAACGCGACAAGTACGGCGCAAACAGTATCAGGCCGGGACTTACAGGCTGGGCGCAGGTCAACGGGCGTGATGAACTGGAAATATCGGAGAAGGCTAGGCTTGACGGGGAATATGTACAGCTTGAGGGATTTATGTTCGACTGCATGTGCGTATTCAGGACAGTAGTAAGCGTATCAAAGCATGAAGGTGTTGTTGAAGGAGGAACGGGGGCAATGAAGGGCGGTTAAAGTTTTTCTGTGTTCTCAATACTCCAGCGCAGATCATAAAGCCTGTAATCCTCCCGGTAATCACTCAAGCTCATATCATACGCCAGAGACCCGAAAGCCTTGTTGACCATTCCCGACACATGCGCAAAAACTTTAAGCGGGAGTTCGCATCCCGGAAGCAGCAATATCCTTCTTCCGTGAACTTCCGCAATCATCTTCACCAGCCCGGACGTGTCCGAATATTCCCTGTTCTGAGGCCAGAATACCCCGCGTTCATCATTCTCTATCATCAGCCGCACGAACTCCGCAAAATTCTTCACGTACAGCATTGACCTGACATTATGCACTTTCGGGAACACAGGAAGACTCCGCGCAATCTTCGACAATAACGGGTAATTGCCCTTGCAGTCTTTGCCGTACATCATAGGGCAGCGCAGTATACACACCTTGAAGCCGTCATCATTGAGCGTGTTCAGCATCTCTTCAGCCCTGACCTTGCTTTCACCGTACCAGCTTTCAGGACTTACAGGAGTATCACGGGTTATGATTTTTTTCTGCCCTATTGGTGCGGATTTGCCGTAGACGATCGACGAGCTAAGGAATATGAATTGATTTGCGCCGTCATGCTTGGCCTTGAGTGCGGCATCATATGCCAGCTGTGAGTTGACCGCAAAATATAATTCCCTGTCGGCGTTTTTCGTGCTGTCATGTGCAATCCCTGCAGCATGAACAATAGAATCAAATCTCCCGAAATCCTCAGACTGCCACGAAGTATTACGCAGGCTTATTGTTTCGGTGTGATACTCTGTAAGGTGATGGATTAACGCATTGCCGATGAAGCTGTGTTTGCCGGTGATAAGTATTCTTTTCATGAATAAAATCAAACAAAAACCCTCCCGCATGAACAGGAGGGATATTTTTTCTGTATCTTAATGAGCCGTAGCTATATCCTTGCTGACCTTGCCGGAGATTAATTCCTTCCAGCAGTGAGACACGACAAGAACTGCAAGAGTCATCAATGCCACAGCGATAATCAGCTGCAGGCCGTCAACCATGAACACGAAACTTCCAGCAGACAGCTTCATGATTATGTTGTATACGCTGATGATTAATGCACTCATAGTTACGACAAACATGAACGTCATCGGAACATACAGCATCCAGCCTTTGCGCCCGGTAACTCTCAGGAACACAGCAAGAGCCGTAAGCACCAGTGCAGAGAGGAGCTGATTCGCCGCACCGAACAGAGGCCAGATATTAGCGTAACCGGCAAGGCATAACGCATACGCAAGAGCAAGGGTTATTATCGTTGATACGTATGTGTTGGTGATGAACTTCACCAGAACACCGGCCTTTTCGCCCTCAGACGGAGCAAAAAACTCCTGCCATGACATGCGCCCGATACGCGTAACAGCATCAATCGTCGTCATAGCCAGAGCCGATACGCACATCATGATCACGCAGGCAGAGATATGAGCCGGAAGCCCGAACATCGTAAAGAATCCTCCAACAGCATTGCCGAAAATCTGGAACGGCGTGCCTGTAGGAAGCCCGCCAGAACTTGAAGCCGAGCACGCAATCACGAGAGCTACAACGCCCAGCAGGACTTCAACCAGCATTGCACCGTAACCTACAGTTAGCATATCGCGTTCATTCGCAATGGATTTTGAGGACGTACCGGAAGATACGAGGCTGTGAAACCCTGACACCGCACCGCACGCAATAGTGATGAACAGTATCGGGAATAATGGCTGATTCTTGACGCTCCAGCCCATGAATGCGGGCATCTCTAATGTAGGGTTAGCTACGATTATTCCTATTGCCCCGCCGAAGATCATTCCCAGAAGCAGGAATATGCTCAAATAGTCCCTTGGGTGTTTCAACAGCCACATGGGCAGAACTGACGCAACGAAACAGTATGCGAACACTACATAACGCCACGTCTGCGCATTATAGTACAGAGGGTTTGCGATACCTGCCCAAAGCATAGCTACTACAAGCACAGCACCTACGATGAATTTCGCGAACTCTCCAGTCTTCGTGAATCTCAGGAAGATACCGAACACCAGAGCCGCAAATATATATATCACGGAGATTGAAGCCGCCGCCGCACCGGGTATATTCTGTGAGCCCTCCTTGTTGAAGCCGTTGAACGTCCCGGCGAGAATGTCAGCGAATGCCGCAATAACCAGAAGCGTAAACAGCCAGCAAAACAGCAGGAATAACTTTTTGCCTGTCTTGCCGATATAACGCTCAATGATGAGTCCCATAGACTTGCCGTCGTTCTTGACTGAAGCATAAAGTGCCGTGAAGTCCTGCACTGCACCGAAGAATACTCCGCCTACAAGAAGCCATAAGAATGCAGGAAGCCAGCCGAACATTGCCGCAATTATCGGGCCTGTAACGGGGCCTGCGCCTGCTATGGAGTTGAACTGGTGAGAAAATACCGTGAAGCGTGATGCAGGAACGTAATCCTGCCCATCCTCGAATCTGTATGCAGGGGTTCTTGCTGTCTCGTCGATGCCCCATGTTTTTGCCAGCCAGCGACCGTAGAGTAAATACGCGAGCACTAGAACAACTACAGCTATGCCCACGAGTGTTAAGCCGTTCATGAAAAATAAATCCTTCTTTCATGTAAAAATAAATTTCGGAATTATATAGCACTCTGAAAAATTTTTGTCAAACATATACATCATTACTCTGCTGCTTTTCGGTGGGTAATATCACCCATAAAAATTTACTGTTGGCAATATATAATTTTATCTGTTATTTAATTAACACATAAACAACAGGTGTGATGATATTTTGCTTGAAGAAAAACTTTTCACGGTTGCGGAAGCAGCCACAATATTAAATCTTACAGAATACACGGTTCGCAAAAAGATTCGCGAGGGACAGATTAAAGCCGTTCAAGGATCAAGCGACAGGGAAGGCTACAGAATCCCGCAGGAAGAAATTACCCGCTATCTGCAAAATGGCGGACGGGGGGGGGGGACTACGATTCCCGGCGTTGCTGGTCTCGGTTTCGTGTCGTATGTAATGCCTTCTGCCGGGACGTTCGGCTTGGGAGTCATGCCCGGAATTTTATCTGCTGCTATTGGAGGCAGTAATCAGAAGAAGATACGGGACATAACTATTGGAGGCCTGCAGGATGAGATTGAAGCTATACAGTATTTGATTCAGTCATTGGAGCTTGACGGAGAAAATATCAGCATCAATGACAAGAAAAAAATACTTGAATACAAGGCAAGGATAAAACTGCTTGAGCGGCAGATAAAGGAAATTGAATTACACTTTGAAATCAGAGGTGCAGAATGAACAAAACAAGTTTGCTCGGCTGTATCGGTGAGGCTCAGAGAATCATCACTGAAAGCGGCGCAATGAATGATGTATTATCCTCCGGCTTCAGTGAATGCACGGAGGCAGTGAAAAATTTTTCCGCTGATGTTCTGTTCGTGGGAAGTTTCAGCGCAGGAAAAACAGCACTCATTAATTCCATTCTCGGCGGTGATGAGGTGTTCAGGGAAAACATTACGCCGGAAACTGCTATTGCGTCCGAAATAATTTACGGCTCTCCCGAAAAAGTTATACGCGTCATGGAAGACGGTCATGAAGAAGTTGCACAGCTTGAAGAAATAAATAATCTGTCAGTTGAAGGATTCCGCAAATATATATACATCCTCGATAATCCTGCACTGAAACAGTTTCAGGATCTCGTGATTGTAGATATGCCCGGCTTTGATTCGGGGATTGAGGCACACAACAAGGCCTTAATGCAGTACATAGGGCAGGGGGCGGGTTATGTGTTCGTAGTTGACCTCGAAAAGGGAACTGTCAGCAGGAGCGCGCTGGACTTCCTAGCTGAAATCAAAGGATACAGTGAAGCAGTTATCTTTGTGCTGACCAAACGCGATAAATTGCTGCCGTCAGATGTTGAGAGCGTAAAGAATAACATTGCGGGCACACTCCGGACAGAACTGGGGACAGAACCAAGCATGATGGTTACGTCTAGCCGTGATGATGACTGCGGGGCAAAGTTGGCGGAGTTCATCGGGCAGTATTCAGCAGACTCGCTGATGATGCAGAAATTTGGTGCAAAAACTGCAATGATGCTCAGGCAGGCAATACAGGCAATGTATGTTCAGCTTTCTGCATTGGACTTCAACCCCAGAGAACTGGATACAGCCATCATGAATCAGGAGCAACGGCAGGAAGATATACAGGAGGAGATGAAACGCGCAAAGAGAAAACTGCACGCCAGCTTTCAGAACGAAATACCCGCCAAAATTCTCGGTGAGGCAGAATCATCACTGCGTAACCAGCTTCCTTCTCTGGTCAGTGCGGCACGTCAGGGCAATCAGGCATTCAGCGCGGCAGTCAATAACATTCTGCGTCCCGTCCTCGTCAGCACGACACAGCAATATATAGACGCAGGATTTGATGACTATGCGGCATCAATCGGTGAATCCGCCATAAGTGCCGGTGAACTGTCGGCCAAGCTCAATGGTGCATTAAGTTCACTGGAAGCCATAGCCGAACACGGGAAAAATTACGCTAAAGCCAACAAGTATAAGGGGCTGTACAAGACTATATCTGCGGGGCTGGCAATCACAACAAATATCGTTGCTCCGTGGCTTGAACTGGTTATCGTATTTCTGCCTGAGATACTCAGCATATTCGGCGGTATTAATGGACGCTCAAAAGATGACGAACTCAGGGACAAGATAGAGCATGAAATCATACCGCAAATCGTAGGTAAGCTCAGGCCGGACATACAGACTGCCCTGCTTGAAACCGAAGCCGAACAGTCAGCAGCTATTGATGAGGAGTTCAGGGCATCACTGGCCAGCGAAACGGAAGCACTGCAGAAACTTAAGGACGAGAAAAACACTAAAGCACTTGACGTTGAACGCAGGAAATCAGATTTAGCCGCAGGGATTTCACGGCTTCAGGAAATTATTGCTGTAATTGAGGAGGCAAAATAATAATGAGCAGTTCAGCATGTCAGGATTTCATATCGAAAATTGAAGGGATTGCGAAGGGGCTTGAAGTTGGCAAAGGTTTCATGAACTCCGATTACATTCACGACTTCACGGAACAGGTACGGCAGGCAAGAGAACACGCAGAGGAGATCATCAGCACAAACAGGAATCTAAAGATAGGGATAGTAGGGCAGGTAAAAGCCGGCAAATCTTCATTCCTGAATGCCTTAATCTTTGAGGGTGAGGACATTTTACCGAAAGCTGCCACGCCTATGACAGCCGCATTAACCCGCATAATATATTCAGAGAAGCAAACTGCTAAAGTTGTCTTCTACAGTTCTTCTGACTGGAACGTTATACAGGATAACGCGAGAAGATTTGATGAAGAATTACAGCGGGGAATAGAAGAACTCACAGCAGGGAAGAAGAAGACCGCGGACGCACAGAGAACGGGAATACAGAGAATGGCCAGACAGCCTCAGGAAGAATACAAACCCACTCCCCAAGAGATAGAAGCCGTAAAAACCAGAATACCCGAAATTTACCGCTCATGCAGGGAACTTATTGACATGGCCGGGCGTTCAGGTGATTACGCCTCAAAGCTGGGACATGAAGAAGAAATCCCTATTGCGAACCTTAAGCAGGATTTGCAGAAATATGTCGGGGCTGACGGAACATATACCCCGATAGTGAAATGGATAGAGATGGGCATAAATAACCTGCTCATCAAGGGAATAGAGATCATTGACACTCCCGGGCTCGGCGACCCTGTAACATCACGGAGCGAGAAGACAAAAGAATTCCTCATGGCCTGCGATTTAGTGTTCATACTCAGCCCGGCATCACAGTTTCTGGGCAGTGAGGATATTTCGCTCATCATGGACACTCTGCCCGGAGACAGCATAAATCACGCCGTAATTGTCGGGAGCAAGTTCGATTCCGTAATGCTCGACGACTCCAGCAGGGGAAGGCCTCCGCTCGTTCAGGTGATACGCAGGACACGCGACAAACTGGACTCTGCCGCACGGAGGGTTATCGCTGACAGCGCAAAGGCAGAACGCGGGGTTCATGCTGAAGTGTTACGGCGCATCAATGAGGAAGTATCTGCCGGGAAGTCTCTCTACTATACTTCCGCAATTCTCTACAATGCCGCAAAGAACATAGAATCAAACAGATATTTGGCTGAAACGGAGGAGCATATACTTGCAGAACTCAAGAAAAGATTTGACGGCATGAGGGAAGACCCGGAATTTCTGCGGGAACTTGCAGGAATTGACAGGATCAGGGAAATAGAGTTTGCGAGGATAGCACAGGAAAAAGAAAGCATAATTGAGGAAAGAAGCAGGGACTTCATCAGGGATCAACAGCTGTATTTAGGCGGACAGCTCAATATGATTCAGGCAGAATGCGAACAGAATCTAAGGCTGATACAGACAGAAGATATTTCCGGCCTCAGCAAGAAGCAGAAAGCCAGCCAGGACGCACAAGCCTCAATGCGCATTGCCATACAGAAAGAGTTTGAATTGTGTGCGGCAGAGACGGGAAAATATATTGTCGGTATAGCCAACAACATAAAATCCCGCGCACAAATATACAATGCAGATCTGAACATACGCGAAGAGAGGGAAGACGAGCACCATTCATCAACTTCCGGTATTTTATTCTGGAAGAAAACAACCCACTGGACGACTACAACATATCACAAGGCGGCAAATGTAGGCGACGTAATCAGCAACATACACAAATACATTACGGATTCAGAACAGAGGATAGCTCAGGAAATAGCAAGGGCTGTTGATGTTGAAGGTGTCCGCGGCAGAATAAAAGAGATTGTGCTTCAGGCATTCCATAAGAGTGATGCAGAGTTTGAACCGGAGGACATTATCGGGCCGGTTGAATTGGTCTTGTCGAAGCTCACCGTCCCGCCGTTCTCCGTAGTTGACCCGAAGAAATATGATAACTGGATCGTTGAAGCATTCCCGAATTCACGTATCCTTGACACAGCAATATATGACCTTGAACGCAAGCAGACTGAAGTATTAGGAGAGATAGCGCAGGACATCAGCAGGGAGCTGGAGAAGAGGACTGCGGACATTAAGATGGTATTGCTTGAACAGTCGGTGCACTTCACCGATGAAGTAAGGCGCAGGATAGACGAGAAGATCAACAGCTTGCAGATACTCATTCAGGACAGGGAGAAGAATACTGCACTGATGAAGGAGTTTCTTGGCCGTCTTGCTGAATACAAGGAGAGTTTGCGCTGATGGGATTATGGGACGAAGTAGACAGCGTTGCACAGGAAGAAGAGACAGCCAGCCCCTATCTGACATCACCCGCTAAAGGACTTGAACTGATAGCCCGACTTCTGCCCAAAATACGCAATGACGAGCATAACAGGCTTCTGCGTCAGATTGATTACATGCTGGGCAGTGAAATTCTGTCTACTCTGCGGAATCTGGATAAAGGCGCATCGGTATGGGGACGGCAGCTGCTGAAGCTCAGCGATAAGATAACCGAATACAGGAAGATCAGATTATTATCCGGCAAAACTATAGTAGGCATAGGCGGAAAGTTCAGTTCCGGCAAATCACGCTTCATCAATTCCATTCTTGGAGACAGCAAAATACTGCCAGAAGACCAGAACACAACGACATCAATACCTACATACATAATTCACGGAAATTCTGAGGAGATACAGGCATATTCGGGAAGCAGTTCTGTCGGGCTTGACCTTGAGGCAATGCAGGCAATGACGCATCAGTTTTACGATAAATACGGTATAGGCTTCTCGCGTTTCGTAGAGAACATAATGATACGCACTCCCAATTTTCCGCAGAAATGGAAGAACAGCATTGCATTTCTCGACACTCCCGGCTACAACAAATCTTCACGCAACACAAGGGACGATCTGACGGACGAACATACTACGGAACAGCAGCTGAAGGCCGTAGACTTTCTCATATGGCTTGTTGATATAGATAACGGCGTAGTTCATGAGGAGGATATAAAGTTCATGGGCGGGCTGTCGCTGGGCAGTACTCCCGTGCTTCTGGTGTTCAATAAGGCGGACAAGAAATCAGAGAGCGAATGTGAAAGCATAATTGCAGGAAGCCGGAAGATCCTTCAGGAACGCGGGATTAAGATTGAAGGCATTACAGCATATTCATCGAGGGACAGAAGGGAATTCTGCGGACGCAGCTTAGTGCGTGAATTTCTCGACAAGGCCGGGCGTTCTGAGGGAAGGCAGGATTTAGGCGGAGAAGTCAGGGAGGTAATACGCTCTATAGATGAGGAGTTCAGCAGGGAGAGCGGAGCACTTACGGACAGACGCAACAAGCTCGGCGATTACGTATCTGATTCGCAGGACATTCTTGCGATAAGGTCTCTTGCTGATATTTACGGCAGGGTCTGCCAGATGAAAGGGAGACTCAGCGGCGACAGGAAACGCTTTAATGATACAGCCGTAAAGATACGTGATGCCTTTACGGAACTAAGCAGGTGATAAACATGAATGAAGAACGTGCGGCAAGGGAAATAGAATTAACGGCCAGGCTGCTGAATGCGGAAAAGTCCGGGCGAAGGGTAAATTTTGAGGAAAGCGTCAATGCACTGTATGAGGCAATAAGAACAGATTTCCGTCCGGCTCTTGAGCAGTCTTCAGTAAGGGACAAGGACAGGATATATGCGGACATAATCGGCAGTGTTGACGGCATGGGGATATTCTGTAGCTTCCCGGAGCTTCTCGGCAAAAGTTTCGCGGGGGTTTTCGGGCTTGACCGGGATTTAGCGGCTAAGTTTCTCGCTTCTGCGGCAGGGAAAAAACCGGCGGAATATGCAAGTGCTGATTCTAATATTCCTGCTGTGTTCATTGACGGCAGGCCGGGCATAACAGCAGTAAATGACGCTGGAAGCACTCCGGAGCTTTCCGGCCTTGAGTACTCTGATGCTAACCGGTCATTGTGGCGCAGGAACATAGATATTAGAGCCTTCCTGCGGTTCTATCTCATCACTGATGGCATGAAGTACAAAAATACAGCGTTCGTGTATTTCCCTGAACACGTGAATGCTGATGATGAGACTGGCAGAATGCTCATAGGGAAACTTGATTCCGTCATCGTCTGCACTGCGGAAGATTACAGGAATCACAAGAACAATGCTTTAGTCCGGGAACTGCGGAAGACAGAAGCCGCCGGTAATATTCCCTTTGAGTTAATCACAAGCGAAAAAGACATAAAGGGCTATGATGCCGGGAAGCTGGACATTATACGGCGCAACAGCCTGTTCACTGACAGGATAAGAAGCACACTGCTTGAAGTGAGGGCATTCTATGAGCGTGAAATAAGACAGCTTCAGGAGGACAAGGCCAAGACGGCTTCAGACCTCGTGAACATAACATCGGACGAGAATACCCGCAGGGCATTAGCTGAACTCTCCAGCAATGCAAGAGACCGGCTGGATGAAGCTGAACAGGAGAAAAGGAAATTTGATTCGGCCTCAATAATGCTCATGGACAAGGCAAAGGCATTTGAGGCAGATATGGACGCTAAGATTTCAGGCATTGCCCGGTTATGTGAGACGGCAAAAGAAATATGGCAGAAGATATTTTTACAGGCCATTGAAGCGAAAGATTTTCAGCTTGCTTCGGAGTATCTCGGAAAATTTCAGAGTTCAGGCGAAACATTCAGCTATTATATTTATGCAATGCTCCTGAAGTCCGCACGTGGTGAACGTCCCGGCAGTCAGGATCTCGAAAAGCTCCGTTACAGTCCCGACAGTGAATTAGTCCTGAAGACAAAATTACTGCTCCGCAAAGAGCTGAATTATTCCGATGAAAACTGCATGGGTATAGCGTTCGTCATGAAGCACCCGGATAGTCCCGAAGAGCTGTATTATCGCGGAATGTATGAGGAGGTTCACGGCAGCAGAAAGCAGGCAGAAATCAATTACCGGCGTTCATTGAGCATGGGTTACGCTCCTGCAGGGGCTAAGCTGTTCGGGCTTGCAGGGAATGACAGGAAAACACTGCAGATACTTGCTGATCAGATGATACCGGAAGCTAATTTTGCGCTCGGTGAGATTGCGAGGGATCAAGGCAAATATATATCAGCTAACCGTTATTTCAAGCTGGCGGCGGCTAAAGAATACATGCCCGCAGTGAAGATTCTTGCTGATGAAGCGTTCGGACTCTTCATGAAGGACAGAAGCAGGGACAGTCGTAAGGCCGAGAGAAGCATAAAGCTGTACAGCTATATATTGTCCCGTGAACACAACAACATAACCATAAAGGAACGGCTTGGAGACATCTGCCGCATTCTTAATGATAGCAGGAGGGCATTTGACTGGTGGCAGCAATGCGGGACAGGTACGGCATATTACAAGATGGGCAAAATGTATATGTATCATGACGGGGCATTCGGGCAGGATTTGGACACGGCGGAAAACTACTTAAAGAAGGCATTGAATTTGGGTTACGCTCGTGCTTCGGAAGAACTGAAACTAATCCAATTATGGAAGCAAAATGATGCACAGAAGAGGGCAGCAGAACAGGCAAGAAAGCGTGAAAGTTACAGCTCAAGAACCGAAAGCCACAGCTACAGCAGTTCATCATCGTCGGGATGTTTCGTGATTACGGCGGCAAATTCTGCGCTTCATGTGCTTGACCGTTGGGCGTTCAGGAGACTGCTGGCATGGAGAAACAGACTCAGGCGTGAATCTCCCCTTATTGCCGTACTGATTGAGGAGTACTACAGAGCTGCTCCCGCTGTCGTAAGCAGGATTGAGGCAGATACCAGACCTGCAGAGATTTACGGGGAATTGTGGGAAAAGTTCATTGCTGGAGTATATGAGCTTGTCTGCAAGGGCATGAACTACGAAGCCGCTAAAGTTTATGCGGACATGATGAAGGGGTTGTGTGAACGTTACGGTGTTGACATTCAGGAGGAGACGCGCAGAAATCTGGAGATGATGTAAGCATATAGGGAACTGTTGTGGGAAGCGTTTAGGCAGAGGCGGCTTATGCCCCGAACTTGATACGCTCTCTCATGTTCAGAACCATATCACACATGCCGATCACAATGAGCCACGGCCAGAAGAACGGAATCGCAAACAGAACGGATATGAATATTTTTGTTCCTCGTCTTAACTTGAATCCGGCCATCAGCCAGAAAGCCAGCGCAACACCTTCAATGAACATGAATATATTGATGACTATCTGAAGGTTCATGACGAACATAGAACCTTCAAACCAGGTATCAATATCAATGAAGTAACCTGCAATTAATGACAGCGCGGAGGCTGCCAGCAATGACACCGGAAATTTCCATAATTTGAACTCCGGAAGTTCGGGAGGATAATTTTTTGATGAAGGGAATAATTTTTTGGTGAGGGTACTGCATAAAGAATAATTCATGAAACTTTCTATCCCGCAGTAAATCACCAGCATTGCAGGAAGCATATACGGGAATATCCCCAGCACCTGCCTCGCTATAGTCATGAGTTCGGGGTCTTCGCCGTACATTTGCGACATTATTGCGGCAAGCTGTGATGGATCGGGGAAAAGCATATTTCTTCCGGTGAACAGCCATAACACCACTAATAGAATCACTTTCGCCAGTATGGACACTCCTGCACACACTAACAGGGTTTCAGCACCGGAATATTTCTTTGCTGTCTTGAACTCATCGCGTGACAGCAGGTAGATCATTCCGGAGAGAGGAGCACAGCCTATCAGGAAATATACTGCCATTGACGGCGATACGGCGAAAAACAATGTAGCTTCTATCAGGAGTTCCGCAATGCTTGCTGTTTTCTGTCCTTCAATACAGCCCAGAATAGCTAACGGCAGGGGACAAAGAATAATGCCTATGAAACCTAAGACGGGTAAAAAACTCCCTGCGAATATCAGGGATAAGGTGATAAATACGCAGGGAATTATTTTTTTCATGGTTAGTCCAGTGAATAAGGCAGTAACGCCATATATCTTGCGCGCTTTATTGCTTCTGTGAGCAAACGCTGATGTTTTGCGCAGTTTCCGGTTACGCGGCGGGGAATGATTTTGCCCCTCTCACTGATATATTTCCTGAGCTTGTCTACGTCCTTATAGTCAACATGCTCCTGTTTCTCTACGCAGTAATAGCAGAACTTCGGCCTGCGTCTTGATGATCCTCTGCGGAGTCCTCCGGCCATTCCGTTTCTTGCTGGCATTCCGGGTCTCGCTTCACGTGTTGTGTTCTCGCGTTCTTCCATGATGAATATATATCCTCCTTCCCTAAAATGGTATTTCTGAATCGTTCAGGCTGTCGGGCGAAGAGTCATTGCTGCTGCTCCCGAAATCCTGTGAAAATCCTGTGCTGAATCCGTGATCATTGATGCTCCCGAACTCTGCATCGTCCGGCGGAGTCATGCCGTATGGTGATGACATTTCCGGCTGTGATGAGGCAGGCCTTCCGGAAGAATAGCTGCCGGAGTCGGAGCCTCCCTGTCCTGAGCCGAGAAACGTAACGTTGTCCGCCCATATCTCTGTGGTAGTTCTCTTGCCGGAGCCGTCTTTTGCATCATATGTGTTGCTTCTTATGCGTCCGTCGATAAGAACCGGTCTGCCCTTACGGAGATATTTCGCACAGTTCTCCGCCTGCATCCCCCATACAACTATATTGATGAAGTCTGTATTCTCCTGCACTTCCCCGTTAGCATTACGCCACGAAGAATTTACAGCAACGCCGAACCTGCAAAATGCTTTCTTGTTCACCGTGTATCTTACTTCAGGATCCCGTGTCAGGTTTCCGGCCACAACGGCACGGGTAAAACCTCTCATAGCGCAAAGCTCCTTCCTAGTCGTCCAGCACGATAACTAACTGCCTGTAAACGTTTGCTCTGAGGCCAAGCACACGGCGAAGTTCAAACGTCTGTGACGGCTCAAGCTCAAACGTAAACAAGACATAGTAACCTTCAGGCTTCTTCCTGATGGGATATGCAAGGGTTTTCTTCCCCCACACATCTGTCTTTTCCAGTGTTCCTCCAAGACGCTTTATGATCTCTTCTATCTGTGCTGTCTCTCCGGCCTGGTCAGCGTCTGCAGCTGCCTCAAGAATGACGAGCATCTCATATTTACGCACTCTCTGCACCTCCTCCCTTTGGTCTCTGGCCTTTCACCTAGTGCGTCCCGGCAAAAGGCAGGGCGGAAAGTATTATATCAGCGATTTTTATTCCTGCCATATTTTACGCACAAAAAAAGAGACCCTCACGCTTTTACGTAAGAGTCTCCGTTGCTTTCTATTTATGGTCGGGATGAGAGGATTCGAACCTCCGACCCCCTGCACCCCATGCAGATGCGCTAAGCCAGACTGCGCTACATCCCGAAAAACAGCAACTATTTTAGCTTATTTTCTCCAAACGTCAAGCAAAAGCTATATTTCACGCTTCATGATGACGAAGAAAATATTTGGATCCGTCATTGTCCTTACCGCAAAAATCTCGGAAATCTCCCAGCCTTCAGCACCGTACTTGTTCAATACCTCTTCAACTTCTGCAGTACGCTTCACTGCCTCTTTAGTTTTCTGAAGGGACGTAAGAGAACCTAAAGACACAACTTTATATTCATATTTTTTTGCCGCATAAGCACCAGGCACAAAACATAAAGCAAGAATTAACGCAAGAATAAATTTTTTCACAGCTTAAACCTCCTTTAATCGTTGGTAACGTCAATAATAACGCCAGCCGCTATAGCAACCTTATAGATGACATCAATTACATCTTTAAGTGATTCTATAGGCTGTCTGTCGAGATACTTAACCGGAACTACTATCGTATCTCCCGGTTCTATCGCGGAAGAAAAGCCCTGCGGAGCTGTCCATTTCTTGCTCGTAAGCATTGCAGTGCTGCGCGTCAGCCTTATGGTTGTGCCGTCATTCTTCAGCAAGTAGACCATACGTTTATGTGCAGTCTTCAGCGCGCCTCCTGCCGCATGTACATAGCCGTTTATGCTCATGTTCTTGCGGTATAGCTGTGTTGATGAAGTATATACCGCTCCCATTACGTTGACTGTAAGCGGTGCTTTTGGTATCTGAAGCGTATCGCCTGCTTCAAGCTCAAAGTCCCATGCAGTCCCTGTAATATTTTTAGGCGTGTCTATCTTCGTTACTACACGTCCCATGATGTCAATCTGGCGCAGATTGTTGATGAGCTGTCTGCGGCGTTCATACTCAGAGTTCAAAGCACCTGTTGCTCCTGCAGTTCCGGAACTTCCGCTGGCTACATTCTGCATGGATTCCAGCAGTTCACGCTCCATCCTGTCTGCCATCTGCTGAAGTGATTTTCTTTGTTCTTCGGCAACGCTCCTTCTGGTGAATACTGCACCTTTCAGGAATGCTTTTGGCGTGAATCCTCCTGCTTTCGTGAGAAGGTCAGATAATTTTTCGCCGGGGAACATTGAGTATGTACCTGGCATCATGACCTCTCCTCTGATAGTTACGCTGAACTGCGTCTGCCATTTCGGTATCACCAGCACTGTAATATGATCCCCGTTCTTCAGAGTCATATTGTTCTCAAAATCTCCCATCATCGCAAGATTCAGGTTTATCTTGAAGCGTTCATTCACAGGCCCTTCAAGTGAAGGCGTTACCCTCGTGATCTCTGCTATATCAGATGCCGTAGAGGACAGACCTCCGGCGCGCTGGATTATATCGGAAATTCTTGTGTGGTCAGGGACAATAATATAATTACCCGGCCTCATCAACGCACCGCTGACAGTTGCAGACGCGGCAAAAGTATATATAGGATACAGCCTCAGAATATCCCCGTCCTGCAGTTCATTATTCTCAAGTTCTGCGAGGCTTCCCTCGAAAGCTCCTGCGTATGAATGATCGTATATCCTGTAAAACTGAATTCTCCCCTTGAATGTCTGAGCATTAAGCCCTCCCGCAATGTAAAGCAAATCTTTTACCCTTGTTGCACCGTTGAGCTCGTACACGCCCGGTGTCTGTACCTCTCCTGCAAGCCCGACAAGATCCCCTACAGGAGGAATATATATCACGTCTCCTGCCTGAAGCCCTACGTCCTGAGTCTTATCGCCGCGAAGCAGCATAGCGTACATGTCGAATACAGTAACAATCCTGCCGTTGCGCCGCAATTCTATCTTTCTCAGTGAACCGGTTGCTGAAGGGCCGCCTGATACAAGAAGTGCATTCAGCAGAGTAGAGAATGATGAAACTGTATACGCTCCCGGCCTCTGTGCATTGCCAGTTACGTAGACCGTTATCGAACTTAGCTGACCCATTGACAAGCTCATCTGATAGCCGGTGTAATACTGACTCATGCGTGCCTGTATCACACGTTCTGCTTCAGGTACAGTGTAACCTGCAATCCTTATAGATCCTATATGCGGGATCGTAGCCATGCCGTTACGGTCAACTGTGAGGCTGTAGCTTCCCTCGTCTGGAATTCCCCACAGAGTTACAGTCATTTCATCGCCTATGCCTATCCTGTATCCCTGTGCTACCGGGGCTGACTCTATAGGAGTATATGTATCCGAGCTTATATTGAAAAATGACATTCCGAATCTTGGCAGTATTTCCATCAATTGCCGCATAGGATTGTCTTGGTTACGAGATGAAATAATACCGTCGAAATAGTCATTAATCTGCTGGTTTGTGAAAGTATTAGTCTGCGTATTCGAACCGCTGTTTTGTGCCTGATTTTGATTAGATATGCTCGTATTTTGGTTAACATCTGTTTCATTCTGCCTAATACCGCTAACAGAAATATTTCCACCTGTGCCTGTGCCCGTGCCTGTCTGAGACGGTATAAGCGATGATGGTGCAGCCGCATCAAGCAAGGCCGCTGAAGTTCCTACCGACAGTGCATAAGCGCATGAACTTATTGACATCGCAAGAAACAATGCCGTACAGAATTTTTTACATATACTTGTTTTTATTTTCAATATTAATCACCTCAAAAATTTATTGTTTCAATAAATAACCTAGAATGCTTTTCACTTCTTTATCACTTCTTACCGATTCTTCGCCGTCCTCATCATATGAGCAGTAATCCCGCAGAAGCATCTCAACATTCATCTTCATTGCAACAGGCCTCAACTGACTCATGAGCCTTTCAGGAGTACGTATTTTTCCTCCCTCGCGCGCTGACTCCATGCGCCATGAGGACAGCAGCATAGTATCCTGTTCCCATATGTGAGAGCTTGAATTGCCGAACCATGAGCCGAACCATCTTTCAGCAGGTATCTCCATATGAACTCCTGCCCGGGAAAAATCTTTGTCCGGAGCGTTCTTTTCCGTGTCTATCATCCAGAAGCCTATAGCCGCATCATCCCAATGCCGGGTAACAGCAATCTTATAGCCTCTGTCATGATCTGCGTAAGTTCCGTAATCCCACTGAATGTCCATATTGATTCCGGGAACATTCACGCCTGCCTGCACCCACTGTGCAAAACGCCAGTCATCATCATTGCCGCCTGTCCAGTCTATAGCCTGTCCGTAATAGTACCTGAGCCTGCCGTCAGTCAGCCCGCCGAACGAATACGGGTCTCTGTCATGAAGTGCCGTAAGCCTTCCTCCTGCCCAGAATACTCCGCTAGGACTGTAGAGACGCGCCCAGATATTAGAGCCGAACCACTCTTCATCCAGATAGCCGCCCTCGCCGAATATCCATGCCTGCCCGGAGCTGCCTATGCTGTTTGCGTAGGTCATGCCCGCCTGCTGTATTATCTCGTCGTTGAGGTCTTTTTCCCACCATAGCCCCGAGTAATCTGAAGTATCAACATTATTATAGAATGGGACTCTGACATCAAATATACTTCCCCAGCCGTTATAGTACCTGCCCTTGTAGATTAAATCTATGTCTGCCCTGTCCATGTAAGTTTCTTTTAGCGTCTGATCTATCCGCGGCTCATATACCAGCATAGTTTTGAACTCATGCTGTGCTTTGTGTTTCATGAAATTGGCATCGGGATTTTCAACATCAGCACTTGCCCACGTGAACACTGCAGAATGTATAGTATCCTTCTCTTCCCTGAGTGAATGCGCCCTAATATCAAAGAGCAGGCATCCCGGGAACACT
>CAJOES010000037.1 GCA_905233455.1 uncultured Synergistales bacterium
GGATAATCAAGCAGTTCATTCAACGTAATGAAATAAATCATGCGGTAAATTTTTTCTGACGGCTCAAACTCTGCAACCCTGCAATTCTCCGGGCAAATCTTTTTCGCGATCGTCGATGACGCAAACCCCACAGCAAGCCCCTCGCCGACAATCTGCCCGATAATATCGCTCTGGCTCGTGGAACACAATATATGCGGCGTGATCCCGTTCTCCTGAAACAGCAGAGACAACTGACGGTTCAGCAGTGTAGTTTCCGACGGCATGATTATTGTCTGCCGGTGAAGGTCCTGCATTCTTACGCTTGGCCGGGATGACAGCGGATTATTCTCCGGAACTAAAAGCATATATTCTTCCTCGCTGAGTTTTACGCTGTGAATGTCCCTGTACTGTTCCAGAACATGCGGTGAACTTATCACGAACGCGCCGTGCAATGAACGTCCCAGAAGTTTGCGCATCAATACGCTGCTTCCGTCAAATACCAGCTCATACGACACCGCCGGGGCTATGGCCTTAAAGCCGTTGAGCAGGGAAAACAGATTCATGTAGCCCCCGATCCAGAGCATACCCAGACGGAGATTACCTGCAAGAAGGTTTGAATGCCTGTGCATTAAGTCGCGCAACTGGTCGGCAGAACCTACGATACGTTCAGCATGTGAGGCGAACTGTTCTCCTGCTTCCGTCAGTGATACTGAGTGCGAATGACGTATAAGAAGCGGTATGCCTAATTCATCTTCAAGAGTCTTTATCGCAAAAGACAAAGAAGGCTGTGAAAGGTGAAGGTTCTTTGCGGCGAGGGAAATATTTTTTGTGCGTGATACTTCAAGGAAATAGCGCAAATGGGACATTCTCATAACAACATGCCTCCTGATATAAAGGTTTTTTATTGACGCTATAGAGAGTAAATATTTTTCTTTAGGGTGTATGAATTATAGAATATATTTATCCCAAACAGCACACACTCAAAATTTTATTCTTAATGTAAGGAGGAGCTTTTAACATGTCCAAATCTAAAAGCAGCTTGTTCTTTCTTGTGCTTTCCCTTGCGCTGATAACAGGTTCGCGGTTCATGCCTGAGATGTACGGGCTTAACTTTAACGCATGGGGAGTGTTGGGAGTATTTTTCGGGTCATTGCTGATGTGGATAACTATATCAATAGACTGGCCAAGCATGATTACTCTGCTTGCTCTGGGCTTCCTGCCTGTCTTCGGGTTCGGCAAAACTTTTTCCGGAGCGTTCGGAAATTCTACAGTAGCATTCCTGCTGTTCACGTTCGCATTAGTGTATCCGCTCTCAAAGACTAATTTTGTTCGCAGATGCACCGTCAGTTTCATCACAAACGCAATAGCACGCCGCGGGCCGTGGTACTTCATATGCTTTCTGTTCGCCGCAGTAACTTTTATGGGGCTGTTCATATCACCGTCAGTTCTGTTCGTTGCGTTCATGCCGTTCCTTGAGGACATATACGCAGTCCTTGAAGTGAAGAAGGGCGGAAAGACCGGAAATATGATGATGCTAGGCACTGCAATATGTATCAGCTTATCGTCAGGAATGACAGCTATCGGGCACGTATGGCCGACAATGGCTATAGGATACTACGCCGCCGCAACAGGACGCGACATAAATCAGTTTCAGTTCATGGCGTTCGGGATTCCGACGGGAATAATATTGATCGTTCTCTTGATTCTGGTGTTTAGGCTCTTCTACCGCCCTGATGACATCAACGCAATAGATCCCGCTAAAGCAATGGCACTAAGGGGGACAGTTCCTCCGGCAGACAGGCGCGAAAAAATCATACTCGGCACTATGGGGCTTGTAGTGCTTCTGTGGGTAGGGCCAAGCCTCTTCAGGGGGATAGCTCCGGATCTCTACAAGACGATAAACAGCTACACTACTGCTATGCCTCCGCTTCTAGGGTGCATAATCCTCTTCATTCTCACGGACAAGGGAGAACGCATCATGAACTTCAAGGAAGTAACCTCAAAGGGCATATTATGGGGATCAATCCTGATGACCGGTGCGGCTACATGGCTTGGTTCTTGCCTGACGAATAAGGACGTTGGCATTTCCGAGTGGCTCACTGCAACATTACAGCCATTAACTGCAAACATGCCCTTAACGTCAATGATACTTTTCTTCATGACATGGGCAATACTTGAGACGAATTTTTCATCCAACATAGTAACTACAACTGTAGTGAGTGCTGTAGCTCTTTCGGTTCTTACAGCAATGCCTGAAGGATCCGTAAGCGTAGGTTCAGTGCTCGCGATGGTGGGATTTGCGGCGGCTGTATGCAACATGACTCCTGCAGGCCAGTCAACGATAAACACTGTTGCGATTGGTTCAGGCTGGACGACGGCAAAGGATATGTTCATATGGGGCGGAGTATTCGCGGTTATGGCTATCCTTGTGCTTACGTATATAGGCTATCCTCTTGGCGCGGCAATAATAGGCTAGGTTCAGGCTATGAGTCAGAATGAATATCATGTTGATGTGCTGATTGCAGGCGGTGGAACTTCGGGAGTCTCTGCGGCAGTCGGAGCGTGTCAGGCCGGTGCTGATGTCCTGCTGATTGAGCGCAATGCGTACTTGGGCGGCGAGGGAGTTCATTCCGGAGTCGGTGCTCTGTGTGCGGTGTATACGTGCGGTGATAATCCCGTGAAGTGCGTTGCAGGTGCCGGGGATCTGATTCTTGAGGAGATGCACAGACTTTCACCGGACTCAACGGAGACGATAATATCAGCGGCAGGGAACAAGAACATAAACTTCAAGCCGGAATACATGAAAGTTGCTCTCGATAACCTCATGGACAGGAAGGGCATAAAATATTTTCTTCACACGAATATTATTGCTGTTGAGCGTGAAGACAGGCAGGTAAAATCCGTAACGTGCCAGGACGACGAAAGACGCTTCAAGGTGCACGCAAAAGCATTCGTTGACGCTACGGGAGATGCTAACCTTGCGCACATGGGCGGCTCTGCAACTCTCTGGGGAGACGGTAACGGGCAGGTCATGACTGCAACATTACCCTTCAGGCTTTGCGGTGTAGACACCACGCAGGATATGACTCCTTCGGCTGTTGAGCGCGCAGTGAAGGCCGGGAAAGATGCAGGTATACCCAACATGACACGCGAACGGGGATTCATACTCAAGATGACGGGATCAAGTGAAGTTATCGTGCTGCTTCCGAGCGTAATACCTTCGGGGCTGAATGCTGAGGAACTGACGCGAATCGAGAAGTTCACACGCGGGCAGGCTTTGAGCTATGTTGAGGCATTCAGGCGGTTCATGCCGGGAATGGAGAACTGCGAACTGACTATGATCGGGCCGTCAATAGGATTCCGTGAGACGAGGAGAATTGCGGGAAAACGTATGCTCACTGCTGATGACGTGCTGAACAGGCGCAAATCTCCGGACGGTGTTGCGCGGGGAGGATGGAAGCCGGAAATACACTCAAAGCTGAATGAGGCTGCTGTGTATCTCGATGTGCCGGGAGCAAGCTGGTACGATATACCGCTGGACTGCCTGTGCAGTGCGGACACCGATAACCTGTTCGGCTCAGGACGGCTGATATGCGCGGACTCTCAGGCTATGGCGGCATCACGCGTCATGGGGACGTGCATTGCTACAGGACATGCGGCAGGAGTTGCAGGGGCTGTTCTTGCCGGGACGGGAAGGGCTGAAGTTTCGGCGGTGCGTGAGGAGCTTTTGAGGCAGAACGCATTGATATAGAGATTGACAGAATAAAATTTTGCGCTTATCATTTCACGCAACATAAATTTCATTAACAGGAGGGCAAATGTTATGACAGATACACAAACAGCATTAATCTTTACGCCCTCAGTGTCAGCACTCAAGATAAAGCGTAATTGTGTCTTTATGCCTGAGTGAATGACGGACAAAATTACGACAACGCATATAACGGCCGCTCACTCAGACAGGTGGGCGGTTTTCTTATGTGCAATACAATGAAGGAGAGATTATTTTCATGACAGCAAACCCAGTCTTCAAGGGAGTAGCTACAGCACTCATAACCCCATTGAACGCAAACGGAATCGATTATGACTCATTCGGACGTGTCATTGACTGGCAGGTCTCCGAAGGCATTAACGCACTGGTCATAGCCGGGACAACTGGAGAAGGCTCAACCCTGGACGACGCAGAGCACAAAGCCGCCGTAAAATTTGCCGTTGAACGCATAGCCGGAAGATGCCCGGTGATTGCCGCAACAGGATCGAACGACACGAATTATGCCGTACAGCTTACGCGTTACTGCTGTGATGCCGGGGCTGATGCTATGCTTCTCGTTACTCCCTACTACAACAAGACTACGCAGAAGGGACTTGCTGCAATGTACAGGGCTATTGCCGATGCTTCAAGCAAGCCTGTGATACTCTACAACGTTCCTTCACGCACGGGAATCAACATAGAGCCGGAGACATATGCAGAACTTGCAGGATACCCTAACATTCAGGGCATAAAGGAAGCTAACGGAAACATCAGCAAGATAGTGCACACAGCACAGCTTATCGGCGACAAGATGGACATATATTCAGGCAATGATGACCAGATCGTCCCTATTATGTCTGTTGGAGGAATAGGAGTAATTTCCGTGCTGTCCAACATAATGCCCAAAAAGACAATGGAAATCTGCAACAGGTTCTTTGCTGGAGACGTTAAGGGAGCGGCAAAATTACAGCTTGAGTTACTGCCACTGATTAATGCCCTGTTCTGTGAGGTCAACCCGATCCCCGTCAAGGCGGCAATGTCATTAATGGGATGGTGCGAAAATTATGTGCGTCTGCCTCTCGTCCCGATGGAAGAATCACACTTCAATCACCTCAAAGCCTTAATGCAGGAACAGGGATTGATTTAGCCATGAAAATAATCATTAACGGCTCAAGCGGGAGAATGGGCAGAATCTTAACGGACTTGGCCAGGCGTGAAAGTGAAGATATAGCCGCTCTAGTTGATATTGCAGGAGCAGAATATTCTTCGCTGAATGATTTTGCCGGTGAAGCTGACTGCGTTATAGATTTCTCCAGCCACAAAGCAACGCCGGAGATTACAGCCTATTGTGTCAAGAGAAATTTACCCGTCCTTATTGCCGCAACAGGGCAGACGGAAGATGAACTGTCGCTGATACGTGATGCCGCAAAAAGCATTCCCGTCTTTCTGTCGCCTAATATGTCAATCGGCGTGGCACTCCTCGCAGACTTGGCCGCAAGAACAGCAAGACTCTTCGGTGATTGTGATATTGAGCTGGTAGAAGCACACCATAACCAGAAGTTAGACGTTCCCAGCGGTACGGCATTAATGCTGGCGAAAAGGTTGCAGGAGGAGCGCGAAAATCTCACATTCAACATAGGCAGGCATGAGGACGGCAAGAGAACAGCAAACGAGATCGGCATACATTCACTGCGTTACGGCTCGGAAGTCGGTACGCATGAAATCATCTTCTCCAACGGACTCGAAACCATAACTTTACGGCATGACGCAAAGGACAGGGCATTATTCGCTAAAGGTGCGTTGACGGCGGCAAGATGGCTCGTGAAACAGAATGCAGGATTCTACGGAATGAGGGATATGCTGTCATGAATGCACAGGAGATCATAAAGTTCATAGCGGACGCAAAGAAAGTTACGCCGGTAAAAATATATCTCAGGGAAAAAAACGCAATAGACTTCACCGGAACTAACGCAAAAATTTTCGGTGCAGGAGACAAAATCATTTTCGGGGACTGGTCAGAACTAAAGCCCGTGATAGAGGCCAATGCAGACAAGATTGAAGATGTTGTGATAGAGAACTCATCACGCAACAGCGCAATTCCCCTTCTTGACCTGAAGGACATTCCCGCCCGCATAGAACCCGGCGCAGTAATCCGCGATAACGTCTCAATCGGCAAGAATGCAGTAATCATGATGGGGGCAATACTCAACATAGGCGCGGTTGTCGGTGAAGGCACGATGATAGACATGGGCGCAGTACTCGGCGGACGTGCAACAGTCGGCAAGAACTGTCATATCGGGGCAGGTGCAGTACTTGCAGGAGTGATTGAGCCTGCCAGCGCAAAACCCGTAATCGTTGAGGACGGCGTGCTCGTCGGGGCTAATGCCGTGATCATTGAGGGCGTTCACGTCGGGGCTAATGCTGTAGTTGCTGCGGGTGCTGTCGTGATTGAGGACGTTGAACCCGGAAAAGTCGTTGCCGGGTGTCCTGCAAGAGTCATCAAGGACAAGGACGAAAATACTACCCTGAAGACGGCATTAGAGCAGTCATTGAGGAAGATATAAGCATGACCATAGATTTTTTGAGCGAGGCTAAAGCATTCAGTCAGGAGCTTGCAGAGATACGCAAATCATTCCACCGCATACCCGAAATCGGAAATCATGAGTTCAGGACTTCCGCGCTGATTGAGCATTACCTTGACGACATGGGCATAAACCACAGAAAGATACTCGACACAGCAATAACAGCCCGTATTGACGGCGCGTTACCCGGACGGCACTGCGCATTGCGGACAGACATTGACGCTCTGCCCATAACGGAAGCTACAGGATGTGATTTCGCCTCTCAGAATCCCGGAATGATGCACGCCTGCGGACATGATGTGCATATGTCGAGCGTTCTCGGTGCGGCAATGCTCCTGAAACGGCACGAGAAGGAATTATGCGGATCTGTAACGCTTCTCTTTCAGCCTGACGAGGAAGGAGACGGAGGAGCAAAACGCATGATAGATGAAGGCTGCCTTGAAGGTGTTGATGCCGTGTTCGGTGCACATGTTGACCCGGCGATTAGGGCAGGAGATATAGGTATACGCTACGGGAATTTCTATGCGGCCTCTGCAACATTCAAGATTGCGGTAATAGGCAAGAGTGCTCACGGTGCACAGAGGGACAAGGGAATTGACGCGATAGAGATTGCATCACACTTAGTGCCGGAACTGCTCAGGATTCATGGCGGGGTTGTGTCGGTGTGCATGTTCCATGCCGGGACTGCGGAGAATATCATTGCGGGACGTGCAGAACTCACTGGAATAATCAGAACTTACGGTGTGGACGAGCGCGCAAGGATGTGCAGGGAGCTTGAAGCAAAGACTCATGAAATTTCGGCTAGGTTCGGCGGAAGCTGTGAGGTGAAACTCAACATAAGCTGTCCGGGAATCATCAACGACAACGACATTATTACTTCACTAGTTGAGACAACCGCGCGTGATACATTAGGCACTGAACATGTGCAGATCATCGACAAGCCTTTATTCATCAGCGAGGATTTCGGCTATTACATCATGGCAAAAACTGGCTGTTTCTATCATATCGGCGCGGGTAGCGAATATCCTTTGCACAGCGATAAATTCCTTCCTGCCCCTGAAGCAGTCGTAACGGCTTCGGCAGTTCATGCTGCCGTCGTAAGCAAATATAATTCAACATTACAGGACTGATATAACTTGAATAACATAGTAGTAGCAAAATTCGGGGGGACATCATTAGCCGACGCTTCCCAGATAAAGAAAGCAGCAGGCATAATCAAAGCCAATCCCGACAGGAAATTTGCTGTAGTCTCTGCGCCGGGCAAGAGGAACAGCAATGACGCAAAGATTACCGACATGCTTTACTCAATGCACAGGCAGTTCACGGAGGGCAGGCAGGAAGTATACGCAGAGACCGTGAACCGCATTGCCGTACGTTACAGGGATATTATTTCCGGACTGGGTATAACGTTCGATCTTGATTCGGAGCTTGAAGCCATACGGGAAAAATTATCATCTGGAGTATCACAGGATTATTCTGCAAGCAGAGGGGAATATTTGAACGCAAGGATAATCGCTGAATATCTAGGATGGCCTTTTGTGGACGCGTCGGAACTGATTCACTTCAGGGAGGACGGGAGCTTTGACGGTGCGGCTACGTACAGGAGCGCGGGCGAAAAGTTACAGGCTTTAGGCCATGCGGTAATACCGGGGTTCTACGGCTCAATGCCTGACGGGAGCATAAAGACATTTTCGCGGGGAGGTTCGGATATTACCGGCTCAATCATTGCGTGTGCCGTTGATGCTGGCCTCTATGAGAACTGGACGGACGTATCAGGAATGCTCTGCGCTGATCCCAGAATCGTGAAATCCCCGAAGGTCATAGAGAGCATAACCTACACGGAACTGCGGGAACTGTCATACATGGGTGCGAGCGTGCTTCATGAGGATGCTGTTTTCCCGGTGCGCAAGGCAGGAATACCCATCAACATACGCAACACGAATTCACCTGACGACAAGGGAACGCTGATTGCGGCATCGCTCCCGAAAGGCACGAAACGGAGAGCTGTTACGGGGATTGCCGGGCGCAAGGGATTCTGCTCGATACGCGTCGAGAAGTCCCAGATGAACGGCGAGACAGGATTCGGGGCCGAACTCCTGCGTATATTCTCGAAGAACGATATACCGTTTGAGCACTGCCCCACAGGGATTGACACTATTTCGGTTATCGTGAACAGCGCGCTGTTTGACGCAAGACGGGAAGAGATTCTGCGGGAGGTCAAGAACAGGTTAGAGCCGGACTTCATCACGATAGAGAAAAATTTAGCGGCTATTGCTGTCGTTGGCGAGGGAATGGTGCACATGAAGGGAACTGCCGCAAAGGTATTCACTGCCCTTGCCGGTGCGGGAATCAATGTCAGAATGATAGATCAGGGTTCGGACGAGCTGAATATTATTGTAGGTGTTGATGAGTCGGACTATGAGGCGGCGGTGAATGCTTTGTACTCCGCAATGATAGATTAAGGGAAAACAAAAGCCCTCCTGAATGCGGGAGGGTTTGTTTTTGTTTTGATTAAATATACTTCAAAAGAATTATGGAAACACCCGGAGACTGTTAGACGTTAAGATATAGTATATTCTTGACACTATATAACCGCAATATAATATAATTACTCGTTCATAAAAACACAAAAATTTTCAGGAGGTTGTTTGTTCAAATGGCACAGGTAGCAGATACGACGAGTTTCTATGTCGGCTTAAAGCTGCGGTGGCAGGGCGGCATATGGGAAATAGTAGAGTACGATCACCACAAGATGGGACGCGGCGGAGCAGTTGTGCGCACAAAGTTACGCAACGTAGAAACCGGCTCAATCGTCGAAAATTCCTTCAAGCCCGGCGAAAAGTTCGAACGCATAATATACGAGGACAAACCCGCGCAGTATTCATACCGTGACGGGGCTGATTATGTCTTCATGGATCTCGCCACGTATGAGGAGATGAGATTATCCCCGCAGGTGCTCGGTGATGCGGCAAAATACCTCGTCGATGATCTGGAGATACAGATAGAATATTTCGAGGGCAAAGTCATGGGAATCGAACTGCCCAAGAGCGTAACTATGAAGGTTGTAGAGACACCTCCGGCCTTCAAGGGGGACACGGTAACCGGCGGGGGCAAGCCTGCAACGCTTGAGACCGGATTAGTCGTTACGGTGCCGGTATTCATTGAGCCGGGTGAAGATGTTGTAGTAGACACGCGCACGGGAGCATATCTTGAGCGTGCCAAAAAAGGGAACTAAGACCTTGCCTGACGAGAAACCATCAAACGGCGGGGTAATCCATATATCTGAGGACGTAATCGTCGAGCTTGCCCGCAAAACCATTCAGGGAATCCCCAACATCAAAACGGCCTCAAAGTTTGCGCCTAAGTTCGGGCTTGGCCGCAAGTCCGGAGGCATAAAGGTATCAGTGGAGCATTCGCAGGGAACTATAGATATTGATGCGTATGTTCTTGTGCGCTACGGCCAGAGAATCCCTGATTTAGCGTGGGACGTGCAGGAGAAGATAAAGGACAACCTTGAACGCTACACCGGCTATGACGTTAAGGCCGTGAATGTCAACGTTCAGGGTGTCTACACTTCTGCGGGAGATACATTTACGCTGGATCTTGCGCAGGAGGATTCGCCTGATCCTGAAGCAGAGGCGGACTGAACATGTATTTTCTGTGGAGGAACACGCCATACGGTGCTATCAGGGTATCATGCGAAGGGCTGTATGATTTTGCTGACGAGGTAATGAACTCAAGGATAAGGTTATACAGCGTAACCCTTTTGCCGTCCGGGCGTAAAGAAAATGCAGATTTTACCGTAGTGCTTTCGGAAGATGACATTCTGCCTGAGACAAAAAAGAAAGTGGAGAATCATTTTGACGCGGTATTGAGGCCGATGGGATTGAAGGTTTCTGTTGTGTGGGCAAGTCCGGAACGGAGCATATCATCATTCATGCAGAATTCATATTTGTGGGCAGGTCTTGCGTCGTGCATTGCAGTGATCATGACGGCAGGGTTTGACGGTTTCTTCTGGGTAGCTTTCTGGGGTGCTGCGGCGTGGTTCGCTGTTCATGCCCTAAAAGTGATAACCCGCAGGTTCAGGAGTGCGTAACATGCCGAGAAAATATATAGGCCGTAAATTTGGAGCGTTTCACCGGTCAAGGGAATTGGCGGTGCAGTTTCTGTACTCTCTTGATGTCTGCCCTGAGCAGGACTTCGGGGAATCTCTGGAGATGTTCCTGAACATAGGCGACATAGCACAGGATGATTCACCGGACGTGAAAAGGCGGTGCAGGGATCTGGCCCTGCAGGTGTGGGAACGCCGCAATGAGATTGACGGGGTTCTGCTGCGTGTAGTTACGGGATGGAGGCCGGAGCGTATGGTCAGTGTTGACCGGGTGATTTTGCGCCTTATGGTGCTTGAAGGGTTCATGATGAAGTCTCTTCCGGTGAAGGCGGCAATATCTGAGGCTGTAACTCTGGCCAATAACTTTGGGACAAAAGACTCGTCGCGTTTCGTGAATGGCGTAATGCACAAAGCGGCGAAGTTCTTTGAGAGTGAGGAGGGCAATAATGACGGCGGTAACGTTCAGGAAGGCGGAGCGTGAGGACACCGGGAAAATTCTTGCGTTCATCTATGAGCTTGCAGAGTATGAGCACATGACGGGTGATGTTATTGCAGATGAGGATACGCTCAATGAATGGCTGTTTGAGAGGAAAGCAGCTGAAGTTCTGTTTATCCTCAATGACGGTAAGGAAGTCGGCTATATGCTTTTCTTCCATAACTTTTCGACGTTTCTCGGCAGGGCAGGGATATATCTTGAGGATCTTTACGTCAGGCCGGAGTTCAGGGGACAAGGTTTCGGGAAGGCGGCATTGAAGGAGCTTGCACGAATTGCAGCGGCACAAGGTTGTGGGCGCGTTGAGTGGTCCTGCTTGGACTGGAATGAACCGAGCATAAAGTTTTACCTGTCTTTGGGTGCTGTGCCGTTAAGTGAATGGACTGTATACAGGCTTACCGGTCAGGCATTAAAGGATATGGCAGCGAAAGGATAAATTATGGCTGAAGTTGATATATTGCTGGCATCGTATAACGGCGAAAAGTATATAGCTGAACAGTTAGATTCACTGCTGGCTCAGACATTCAAGGACATTAGGATAATCATACGTGATGACGGCTCTACTGACAGGACACCGGAAATCATAGAGGAGTATGCAGGGAAATATCCCGGAATAATTGAAGTTGTGCATGATGATGTAGTGTGCAAAAATGCGGGCAAAAATTTTTTCCAGCTCATGAAATATGCTAAGGCCGAATATATTATGTTCTCGGATCAGGACGATTACTGGCTGCCGTATAAGGTGCAGATTACGTTAGACTATATGAAGAATACTGAGCGTGAGAATCCCGGAAAGCCCGTGCTTGTTTTCTGCGGTGTTAACGTAGTTGACGAGAATCTGAAAGAGACAGGTATACTATGCCATATTCCATTAGACAAAATCAATTACAGCACGAAAGGCTTGCTTTGGGGCTGCTGCACTATGGGCTGTACTCAAATGCTCAACAGGGCGGCATATAAGGACTTCGGCGACTTTTCTGAACAGATGGATATGCACGATTACTGGACTGGATTGTATGTCAGTATTTGCGGCGTGATGAGGTATATCCCCATGCCGTTAATGCTCTACAGACAGCACAGCAATAATGTTTTCGGGTATAAACAGCAGAGTTTTGCAAAACATATCTGGCTTATAGTATCTTCTCCGTTTAAGAAATTGCGTTTATCTAGGGAAAAGTTTTACTTTAAGCGGGACATGGCCGAACTATTATTGAAGATGTATGAGCACAAAATGACTCCGGAAAAAAAGCAGGAAATAAATGATTTTCTCGGGCTTTTCAGCAAAAACAGAATATCAAGGTTTATGTCATTACGCAAAGCACCTCCGGTTACCGAACGAAAGTTTTTTACTTTTTATGATTGGCTTGACAGCAAGTTCAGCACTTTTTTATTTATCATGAAACTCTTGCTTTACTAACAAAACCTTTCACGAAAATTACGTATTGAAAATTTTTTCTGCACTCCTAAAATTACCAGTCATAATTTTTAGTCAAGATTAGTTAAAGAAGGAGTGTATTTTTTATATGGATGCAAACAAACTAACGCGAAAGAGTCAGGAGGCGTTGGCACAGGCTCAGGCAATAGCGAGCGAATACAATCATCAGCAGGTAGATGTTGAGCATTTGCTGTCGGCACTGCTGAAGGATGACGGCGGCCTCATAGTCCAGTTACTGAAACGCATGGATATTAACGCACAGCTTATGGCTAAAGCAGTTACGGACGAATTATCGCGGCTTCCCAGAGTAACCGGAGGAGGTGCAGAGCAGGGCAGAATATATATTACCCAGAGGCTTGACCGCGTACTGAACCGTGCAGAGGAGAGAGCTAAAGCACTGAAGGACGAATATGTTTCGGTTGAGCACTTATTGCTTGCCATGCTGAATGAGGGCACTAACACGCCATGCGGAAGAATCTTTGCGCAGTACGGCATAACAGAAGAAAGATTCCTGCGGACACTGAACGAGGTCAGAGGATCCCAGCGGGTGCAGAGTGCAGACCCTGAAGCCACGTATGAGGCACTCGAAAAGTACGGAAGAGATCTCGTGCAGGCGGCCAAGTCCGGAAAGTTAGACCCCGTAATAGGACGTGATGACGAGATCCGCCGGGTTGTGCGCATACTCTCACGGAAGACCAAGAATAACCCCGTGCTTATCGGTGATCCCGGAGTCGGCAAAACTGCAATAGTTGAAGGGCTTGCACAGAGAATAGTTCGCGGTGATGTCCCTGAAGGCCTGAAGGACAGGACGGTTTTTGCGCTCGATATGGGATCTCTTATTGCCGGTGCGAAATACCGCGGTGAATTTGAGGAAAGATTAAAGGCAGTACTCAACGAGATAAAGAACAGCGACGGAAGAATAATACTGTTTATTGATGAACTTCATACTATCGTCGGTGCAGGTGCGGCAGAAGGTGCGGTTGATGCCGGGAACATGCTCAAGCCCATGCTCGCGCGCGGGGAGCTTCACTGCATAGGTGCTACCACTGTCGATGAATACCGGAAATATATCGAGAAAGACGCTGCACTTGCACGGAGATTCCAGCCCGTTGACGTTGAACAGCCCGGTGTTGAAGATACTATATCTATACTCAGGGGCATACGCGAGAAGCTGCAGGTTCATCACGGCGTAGTTATCCGCGATAATGCCCTTGTTGCGGCGGCTGTATTGTCGAACAGGTATATCACCAACAGATTCCTTCCGGATAAAGCTATAGATCTCGTTGATGAGGCATGTGCAATGATACGGACTGAAATAGATTCCCAGCCGTCAGAACTTGATGCGGCCTCAAGAAAGGTCATGCAGTTAGAGATTGAGGAGACTGCATTGAAGCATGAGGACGATGAAGCCTCAAAGGAACGGCTGAAGGCACTGCAGAAGGAATTAGAGGACGCACGGGCTGAAGCTGATACTCTCAGGGCACAGTATGAGGCAGAGAAGAATGCTATCGGGGGAATACGGGAGATACGGAGTCAGATTGAGAGCGTAAAGACGGAGATTGAACGGGCTGAACGTGATTACGATCTGAACCGGGCCGCTGAACTGCGCTACGGCAAACTGCGGGAGCTTGAGACTGCATTAGCCGAGAAAGAGAAGGTGAAACAGGATGCCTCAAAGCCTGCCGACGAGAAGAAATTACTGCGCGAGGAAGTTACGGAAGATGAGATTGCGGACATAGTGAGCAGATGGACGGGAATACCTGTAACGCGCCTGCTTGAAGGTGAACGCGAAAAACTCTTGAAGCTGGACGAGATATTACACCGCCGTGTTGTAGGGCAGGACGAAGCCGTCAATCTTGTTGCTGATGCTGTGCTCAGGGCACGGAGCGGCATCAAGGATCCGAAACGCCCTATAGGGTCATTCATCTTTCTTGGCCCGACCGGTGTCGGCAAGACGGAACTTGCACGGACATTAGCCGAAGCACTGTTTGATTCTGAGGATAACATGATACGCATTGACATGAGCGAATATATGGAGAAGCATTCAGTGTCCCGCCTCGTTGGAGCACCTCCCGGCTATGTGGGTTATGATGAGGGCGGACAGCTTACGGAGGCAGTCAGGAGGAGGCCGTACAGCGTTGTGCTTTTCGACGAGATCGAGAAGGCACACCCGGACGTGTTCAACATTCTGCTTCAAGTTCTTGATGACGGCAGGATAACGGACTCACACGGTCATGTTGTGGACTTCAAGAATACCGTAATCATAATGACGAGCAATATCGGCTCTCAGATTCTGCTTGACGGCATAGTCGGGGGAATGATTACGCTTTCGGTACGCGAGGAGGTCATGCAGGCTTTGCGTGAGGCCATGAAGCCGGAGTTCCTGAACCGTATTGATGATATAGTGTTCTTCAAGCCTTTGACGCAGGACGAGGTGAAAGAGATCGTGAAGATTCTGCTGGGGCATCTGTCGGAAAGGTTAGCGGACAGGCAGATTACGCTGAATTTCAGTGATGAGGCTGTAGCTTTCATTGCTGAGGCAGGATATGACTCCGTCTATGGTGCAAGGCCGCTGAAGAGATATATCACGCACAACGTAGAGACGAGGCTGGCACGTGCATTGATCGCGGGAGGCATAAAGGAGAAGACGCAGGTTAACGTTAATGTGAACAGCAACAATCTGACGTTTGCGTTTGTGCAGGGTTAACGCAGGTCTTTCCCTAAAATATATTTCGCCAGTCCCATAAAAGTAACCATGAGGCTTATCACTATAGAAGAACCGGCCATAGTCGCATAAGCCTCTTTCTTTTTGCCTTTTGCGTCTAAATTATTCTGTGTATCACTGCTTGTGATTGTTTCGGTGTCTTCGGAAAGCGTAATATCATCTTCTGATACTGTATCAATCACTTCAATATTTTTCTTTGTATCAGTTAATGCCATGAGGTTATATTCCTGAATCCCTCTCTGTATTGCTGATATTATCTGCCGGAATCTTGCATTAGGTACAAGCCGTACAGTGCTTCCGATAAGCCAGCCGGTATTGCCTGAATCGTCCTGAGCGAATACCCATGATATGCCGTTGCGCTGTCTCCACTCGCCAAGATAAAACATGTAATCCGTTCTGTTCGTGTTGAGCCGTGCTGTTATGCTTGAGTTCTGCATTATCGGCATTGAGTACACCGGAATATTTTTGCCGACAGTGTAGAGATAGTTGCTTCCGCCTGTGTAGGTATAGTTCCCGCGCTCGAATACATATGCGGGGAATCTTCCGGACTTCTCGAGCCTCTGAATGTAGCCGATAATCTCTGATGGTGTGTGGTCTGTCAGGTCAAGCCTGCCGTAAAGGTCAAGCTCGTCTATCAGCCTTGAGTGCGCTGAAGTGCTGCCGTGTCCTGCTGAGGTGATGACGTTCTGCAGTTCTTGTTCTGTCTGTGCGGGTGTCGTGTCCATGAAAGCAAATGCTTCACTTGCACAGCATACACAAAATACCAGCATTAACGCTATGATTTTTCTGCACATAAATTTTCCCTCCTGCGCATAATTCCTATGAAGTATGTAGTATAATGAAATCCCTCAAAATTTTGTACACACAATTTGAAGACGTGCGGGGATGATACAAATGTTCAGGCATGTTATTATTCTTTCGGCACTGGTTATTTTATTTTCATGTATGGAGGCATACGCTATGAGCAAGATTTATGACTACTCCGTATTCACGCCCAAAGGCGAGGAGTGTTCTTTAGGGAACTTCAAAGGCAAAGTTCTCGTTATCGTCAACACAGCAACAGGCTGCGGCTTCACCCCTCAGTATGAGCCGCTCGAAAACATGTACAAGAAGTATCACGATAAGGGACTCGAGATCATCGACATTCCCTGCAACCAGTTCGGCGGGCAGGCTCCCGGCAGTGATGATGAGATTCACGAGTTCTGCACACTGCACTACAACACAACGTTTGACCAGTTCAAGAAGTCTGACGTGAACGGCGCAAATGAACTTCCGCTATATACCTACCTGAAGAGCCAGAAAGGTTTTGAGGGGTTCGGCAAAGATCACAAGCTGGCTTCTGTGCTTGATGACATGCTCGGCAAGGCTGATCCTGATTACGCAAAGAAGCCGGACATCAAATGGAACTTCACGAAATTTGTTGTTGACCGTGATGGCAATGTTGTTGCGCGCTTTGAGCCTACAGCAGACATGGCCAAAGTTGAAGAGTGCGTTGCGTCCCTGCTGTAAGGAGAAGACATATCATGGCAGTGAAGAAAATTACCGACAACGACACGACAGAACTTGATGCGGCAAAGGTTGCACTTCTTGACGTTTCGGCGACATGGTGCGGGCCGTGCAAGATGATAGCCCCTGTAGTTGAGGAGCTTTCGGAGGCTATGGCGGACAAGCTGGAGTTCTACAACGCTGATGCGGACGAGAATCCGGAACTGACAAAGAAATTCCGCGTGATGAGCATTCCGAACCTTATGATACTCAAGGAAGGCAAAGTTACGGCGCGTCAGGTTGGCTTTCAGTCGGCTGAAGCGTTAAAGGC